>PMJQ01000097.1 GCA_003157485.1 Ignavibacteriota bacterium | reverse complement strand
CCACCCGGTGATTGTCCGCGTTGTTGTCATGCGCCGCTTCCAGTTGTTTCATCCGCTGCTGCAGGTCCGCGATGATCCTGTGCTGCGCCAGGAGCATGCACATGGCGATGCTTTCGAAGGGGATCGGCCGTGCGGCGTAGGCGCTCCCCGCAAGCTGGAGGCGCGCCGCGCGGAAGAGTTCGTCAAGCGCCTCCTGGTCTTCCCTGCGCAGCCCGCGCCGGAATTTTCCCCAGCTTTCCATTTCCTGCTGGATGACCATCGTGAACGTCGGTACGGTCCGTCCCATGGGATGCACCCTCCTTTATCGTATGACTGCTCTTTTCCCCCCGCGCGCCGGCCGCCCCGGCAAGAATCTCCGGCAGGAGCCGCTGGCTCCCCGCGTCCTCGACGAGCCGGTACACACGGTCCATGACCGTCATCATGCGCGGGAACAGCGCGTTCCGCTCCTTCGAGTCGAGCTTCACATCCAGCGAGGCCAGAAGCACGGCGACATGGTCCTCTTTGAGGGCCCGGAGGGCGACGGCGATCCTCTCCAGTCCCGCTTTCACCTGGAAGAGCGGCGCCTGCTCGTCGTAGAACGTGTCGAGAAGGCCGAATATGATGACGACGGGGGAGCCCTTCTGCCGGACGAAGAGGGGGAGGCGTTCCGTGATCACGGCTTCCATCTGGTAGCAGGTGAACGCGCGGGAGATGAATATGTTGTCAAGGAGGCTCTCCGGGGTGATCCTCCGCCCGTCCGGACGCACCCCCGCGTGTTTCCGCGCAAACTCGGCGAGGTAGTACGCGTCGAACCTGTTCGTGCCGTCGACGAGCGTCACCGGCATCCCCCCCAGGAGCACGTGCGCCGCCGCCGCGAGGGAGATGCGGAAGACTCCCCCCGTGCCGTGAATGCAGTACAGTTTTCCCGGCGGGGCGGACTTGAACTGCTGCACGAGCTGCGTGTACGGAACGGGCGGATTGGTGGTCATGGCGTCACGCGGCTTTCCGTCTGATGGGTGAGCGGCGGGCGAGTTCGGGGTCGAGCCCGGCCAGGAGACGCGTGAGCGCGCGGGCCCCGGTCCCGCCCGGCGCCGGGGATACCGCCGTTTCTTCCCCGTCCGTGAGATATGCATAGAGCGTCTTTTCTTCTTCGAGGCAGATGCGGACCGCCTCGCGGAATCCCGCCCATTCTTCTCCCTCTTCCTCCATCGCCAGGCACGCCGTGCGCAGCACGCAGGTGCCGGTCCCGAANNCGGCAGTATGAACCGGGACGTGCCGTTTTCCACCGCGTAGCCGTACGCCGGGGGGAGCGCGTCGAGACAGGGGAGGAGCGCGCGGAGGAACCCGTCGAAATCCATCGCTTCGGTCCTGCATACGTTTCCGATCTTCAGCATCACGAGACGGACGGAGGTCCCCAGGAGCCGCGCCACGGGCATGAACGTTTCGGCGATGCACCCCGGGTCAAGGAAATGCGGGTTGACTTCCCCCCGCGCTTTCCTGTCGGGATGCCCGTACGGAAACCGGTACACCATCGGTCCGCCGTCAATGAAAAGCGTCCATGCGAAGCCGTCCCCGGCCTGTCCGTTCATCCGGGCAAGGAGCGCGGGATCGGGCGCGCACCGGCGGTCGCAGGGGAGCAGGGCCGTGTCAAAGAGCCGGGCATATTCCCGTATGACCCCGCGCGGCTCCCGGTAGAGCAGTCCGCTCCAGAAAGCGGACGAGCGGGGGGAGAGACCGATATGGATGCTGTGCCTCCTCCAGGCGCGGAGGCGGGGAAGAAGCTGCTCCCCCGGATCGTCGCTGTGCGCGATCATTCCCGTTCCTCCCGCCGCTCCGCCGCATTGCAGGTGATCCCCCAGCGGATGCTGTCGTACCCGTACCGGGTCTGGAGGCCGTCCAGCCGCCGGTGGAGCGTGCCGAATTTTTCCGCGGCGGTGACGCCGAGGTCAAGCTGGGCCCCTTCCGCCCCCGAAAGATTCGANNCCGCCGGGCGGCGGCGAAGACGTCCTCTTCATTCGACGAGGGACGGGGGAGCGTAGACTGTTTCTGCACCGTCGTGAAGTCGGCAAACCGCACGCGCACGGTGACGGTGGAGGCCAGGAGCTCATCCTGCCGGAGCGTCTTGCAGCACCGTTCCGCGAGGCAGTAGAGCGTGGCGCTCACGCGCTCGCTGTCGGCAGTGTCGGTGCCGAACGTCCTGTCGCGGGAAATCGATTTCTCGACGTGATCGTGCGGAAGTATCGCCTCGTCGGAGGGGAGAGCACACGAGGCGATAAAGGAGCAGAGGGAAAACGTGCGGAGCCGTTCCTCGCGCAGGGGGGGATACTGTCCGGCCGCATGCGTGTTGCGCTCGACGTAGGTCACGGCGTCCCGCACCGTTCTGATGCCGTGCGTGTGGAGATGCGGAAGCGTCCGGGGGCCGATGCCGGGAACCGCTTCCACCGGGAGCGGATCCAGGAACTCGCGCTCGGCTCCCGGCCGTATCACGACGAGCCCGTCGGGCTTGTTCACGGAGGCGGCGATCTTCGCGCACACCCTGTTCGATGCAGCCCCGATCGAAACGCTCAGCCCGCATTCACGCCGTATCCGCTCCTTCATCGCCTCCGCCATGCGCCGCGGGTCGTGTCCCCAGAGATGCAGGCACCCGGTCACGTCCATGTACGCTTCGTCCACGCTCACCTGTTCCATGTCGGGGGTGAAATCCCGGAGTATCGTCATGACTTTGTCCGAATATTCGCCGTAGAGCCGGTAGCTTCCCCGCATGAATACCGCATCGGAAGGAAGCATCCGCGCCGCGGTGCGGAGCGGCATCGCGGTGCGCACGCCGTACTTCCTTGCCTCGTAGTTCGGACACGCGACGATTCCCCTGTCGGTGCGCAGTCCCCCGACGCACAGCGGTTTGCCGCAGAGTTCGGGGTGCAGGGCCATTTCGACGGAGGCGAAGAAACAATCGATATCAAGAAGAAAGAATGTGCGCATAGTCGTGTCTCTGGCATTCCCCGCATACGCCGCTCGAGTCCGCCGTGTACCGGCATGAACATTCACGGCACAGTGTCAGGGTGTGGAGGGCGCAGGAGGGACACTGGATGTCTCCCGCCAGCGTGTCGTCCGCCATCCCGTAAAACTCCTCCAGCTCGCGGGCGCTCAATGTCCGCTCGCACACGCAGCATTCCGCCGGCGACAGAACATACAGCAATTCGGTGTGGATCACGGGTTCACCTCCTGTTCGGCGAGACGTTAATTCCCGGGCGCGGGCCCGGAAAAATGATACGACATTTTTGTCGTGTTGTCAATGAGCAGGCAACAAATTTGTCGTGTGCATTTCTGCGCAAAACATGCGAAGCTGTTGAGGAATAACGCGGGGGGAGCCCCCGCATAAAATAAAATTCCAACCGATCTCGTAAACGCCCGCGGAAACATGTAGTTACCTGTACCGACACCCCGGCACCGGAGTGGGGGCCGGGGGAAACGTCGTTCCGCCGCTGCCGGCCCGCCGCTTCCATGGACCGCGCGACGACGGCAAGCCGGGCACTCCGTCCTGTCCCCCGGCAGGATGGGGTGCCGGCCTGTTTCTTTCCGTCTTTCATCTCAGTGTTCCGTTTTGTACATTTTTCCCGTCCCGAACTCCCCCACACAAGAAGGATCCCCTCCCATGAACGAAACTCCGGTACAGGCAACCCCGGCGGAAGAGGTGAAGCCGATGTCGTTCAGCGATAAACTCGTCGGCGTGTTTGCCTCACCTTCAGAATTGTTCGACAATGTCCGTCAAACCCCTCCGACAAGCAGCAACTGGGTGGTTCCGACGTTGATACTTGTTGTCGTCGGCGTAATCATGGCGTATCTGATGACGAGCAATCCGGTTCTCTCGGACCAGATGAAACGGATGGCCAGCGAGCAGATGGAGAAAGGATTGCAGAAGCAGATCGCGGCGGGCAAAATGACGCAGGAGCAGGCGAACCAGGCCCGCGACCAGATGGCCGGAATGGGACAGACCGGCACAATGATATTCTCGTACGCCAGCGCCATCATCGGCCCGTTTTTCGCGCTGTTTCTCGGTGGCCTCGTGTTCTGGCTCCTCGGAAAGGGAGTGATGAAGGCGACCGTACCGTACATGAAGGTTGTCGAGGTGGTGGGACTCACGTTCTTCATCGCGACAATCGAAAGCGTGGTGACGACGATACTTGCAATCGGGATGAGCTCCATGTTCGCCTCGCCGAGCCTCGCGCTGTTCATCTCCGACTTCTCCCTCGAGAACAAGATGCATCTCCTCGCCGCCTCGGTGAACGTGTTCACGTTCTGGACGCTTGCGGTGACAGGAATAGGGCTTGCGCGCCTTTTCCAGAAGGATACGCCGAAGGTGCTTGTGCTTATCTTCGCGCTATGGGTACTCTGGACAATCTTCAAAGTCTTTGGCCTAACTGCACTGAGGGGCTGACCCCCTCCTGACGCTCGTTCATGGCCCGCCGGCGCTCCCGGCGGGCTTTTTCTTTTTCCTCACCGGTGTGTTATATTGAGACATGGCGAAGAAGAAACAGTCTCCGGATACGCTCCCGCTCTTCGACGACGTCAGCGCGCCGCCCGCGCGCACGCCGCCGGTATCGCCGTACGTTGAGCGCAACCTTGAGCGTCTTCACCGCTGGGCGAGCAGGGGGATCTATTTCGGATCTTCGTCCTGGAAGTATCCGGGCTGGCAGGGAATGGTCTACAACCGCGCGTACCCGTCGAAGAAGGCGTTCGAGAGGGAATGCCTCACGGAATACTCGGCATTATTCCCGACCGTGTGCGCGGATTTTGCGCTCTACGACTTCCCTGACGCGCACCAGATGAAGATTATCCATGACAGCACCACGGACGATTTCAGGCTGTCGCTGAAGGTGACTGACCGGATCACCATCAGGCGCTATCCGAACCTGCCTCGCCACGGCGCAAACGCCGGGCGGGAGAACCCTGATTTCCTGAATCTCGAGCTTTTCGAAGACGCGTTCCTCCGCCCGGTCGAGTCGCTCCGGAAGAAGCGCGGGGTGATCATATTCGAATTCTCGGCGTTCTATCCGAACTCGGGGGTTACGTACGATAGGTTCCTGCGGCTGATGGACGATTTCCTCGCCCGTCTCCCGAAGGAGTTCTCNNGGCACATGTCCTGAACAGCTGGACGAAGATGCCGCCGATCATAGAGCAGATACAGCTCTCGGGCGTCCTGAGCGCAAAATTCTCGGTGGCGCGGGCGCTCCTGAAGCCGGGGAGAACGTACCAGGATGCCGTGGATCTCTTCCAGCCGTACGAGTCGATCAAGGAGGAAAACCCGGAGCTCCGGCAGGGGCTTGCGGAGACCGTCCGGCGGTGTGTCGCCGAAGGACGCCAGCTTTACGCGTACGTGAACAACAGGGCAGAGGGAAATTCGCCGAAGACGATCGAAGCCATTCTCGACCTGATCGACAAGTATCCCGTGGAAACGCTGTAAACGGGAATCCGCCGGAAGGCAATGAAGAAATACACGCTCAAGAAATCTCTTTTCAAGGACGCCCCGGAACCGGAGCCCCCGCGGCATTTCCGGATCGATTACAGGAACCAGCTCAACCCTGCACAGTATCAGGCGGTGTCTTCCGTGAACGGCCCGCATCTGATCATCGCCGGGGCCGGCACGGGAAAGACGCGCACGATCACGTTCCGCGTTGCGTACCTTGTGGAACTCGGTGTGAAGCCCGAGGCGATCCTCCTCCTGACGTTCACGCGCCGTGCGGCGCAGGAGATGCTTCGCCGCGCTTCCATACTCCTTGACGCGCGATGCGAGAAGGTCGCCGGCGGGACGTTTCATTCGTTCGCCAATCTCATACTCCGCCAGTATGCGCCGCTCCTCGATTTCGATTCGTCGTTCTCGATACTCGATCAGGGGGACGCGGAGGACGTTGTCAATCTTCTCCGCACGCAGCACAAGTACGATACGAAGGAGAAGCGGTTCCCGCGGAAGCAGACGCTNNAAGCTCCAGTCCGCGTTTGAGCAGTACAAGGCCGGGCATAACATGATGGACTATGACGACCTCCTGATCTACCTCAGGAAACTCCTGCGCGACCACGACAAAGTGCGGCGCACGATCTCGGACCGGTTCCGCTACATCATGGTGGACGAGTATCAGGATACAAACAAGATACAGGCGGAAATTGTGTCGCTCCTCGCGTCCTCCCACGGGAACATCATGGTCGTGGGGGACGACGCGCAGTCGATCTATTCATTCCGCGGGGCGACGATCCGGAACATACTCGACTTCCCGGAAGCCTTTCCCGGATGCACGCTGATCAAGCTCGAGGAGAATTACCGGAGCACGCAGCCGATACTGAACCTGACGAATGAAATCCTCCGCCGCGCACGGGAGTAATCCCTCCACGAGGCCGCTTGCCCGTCTCCTCGCAGAGCGGAGGCCGGGGGAAGAACACGGGACGGGCCTCAGACGGGATGTCAACCCTCACCAGTACGCAGAACTCGCCAGGGGATGGGCGAGCGCCGGCGTCTCGTTTATCGGGGGGTGCTGCGGAACAACTCCGGAATACATCCGGTCGATAGCGGGAGCAGTCGCATGAGACACAAATTCCAAAAGGAGCTTTTCACACACAAGCCCGGCGGTGAACTGCCGACGATTGTTGTGGCTGAAAGCGAGAACTTTCAGTCGAAATTCGTGGTTCAAAAAGTGCTCGAGCTCCGTGAACAGGGAATTCCCCTCAACACTATCGCCGTCCTCTTCCGCTCGGGGTACCTTTCATTCGATCTTGAAATCGAGCTGAACAAAGCGAACGTCCCGTTTGTCAAGTTCGGCGGGTTCAAGTTTATCGAGACCGCCCATATCAAGGACATGGTGGCGTATCTCCGNNGAAGGGGTGGGGCCACGGACGGCGGAGAAGGTGATCGAAGACGTGCTTGCGCGCCGGGCGACAACCTCCGGAGGCGGGGGGGACACTTCACGGTCACTCCCGGCGTTCTGGACGGGGTTCGCCGGGTACCCGGACCGGGTGAGCGATCTGTTCGGCATACTCAAGGATGCGAGCCCGGCGCACATCATGCCGGCCGACAAGGTGCAGATGCTTCTGAACTATTACGAGCCGGTGTTCAAGCGCCGCTACGATGACTACAACAAGCGGCGGAAAGACCTCGAGATGTTCCAGCAGATCACCGAACGGTACAGGTCGCTGGGGACGCTCCTGACCGATCTGGCACTTGAACCCGCCACGGAGAGCGTCACGGATATCACGCCCCCCGGAACCGACGACGAAAAGCTGGTCCTTTCGACGATACACAGCGCGAAAGGGCTCGAATGGCATACGGTGTTCGTTATTTACGCGCTTGAAGGCCGGTTCCCGGCAAGCCGTGCGGCGATGAGCGAGGAGTCGATGGAGGAGGAGAGGCGGCTTATGTACGTGGCATGCACGAGGGCGCAGCAGAATCTCTTCATTACGTACCCCATCAACATCTACGACCGCGAATCCGGACTCGTCCTCTCCAAANNCGGCGCTGGATGAAGATTCGACGATTTGTTTTGTTTCCGGAGACACAACGCTGACGAAATACCTGTGATTCTCCTCATGAAATTCCGGAAGACTCTCACATGTGAAAGGTATCATTGACACTCGGGCAGCAAGGAGGTAACTTGCAGTCGCGTTCATTGAATGTCGGCACTATCGTCAGATGGTGACCGACATTTCTCGTTTTCGTCGACAACGAAACGTGTCCGGTGTGGAACGGAGAAGTGCAATGAGAATTCCATTCACGTCATCCATGTTGATATTCTTCCTGCTTCAGACCGGTCACGCCCAGTTTATTCAGCGATATCCGGCGTTACCGACTGACCCGATCCAGGAAATTGTCTTCCTGAATGAGAATGTCGGCTTCTTCACAAACGCCGCCGGGAGCATATTCCAGACCACTAACGGGGGGAATCAGTGGGTGAGACGGGCGCATTATCAGGGGGACGCAGTCTCTGCCCTCCGGTTCGTTAATCAATCGCTCGGATTCGGCGCGTCCCCCTATGCGGGGCTATGGCTTGACAAAGTCGACTGTGTCTATACTCTCGATGGCGGACAATACTGGATGCCCGTAAGCGTCAATCTGGCAGACGCAGAGGATTTTCTCCCGCTGTCACAATCGGTCATTCTGAAAACGAATGCCAAAGGGATTCAGCGGCTTGACAATTTTTTCGGAAACTGGACGACTCCGTATGCCATGCCTTCGTTCATTGACATTGACGTAGGGACACCATTCGGAAGCGTCCACAAGATTGTTGCTCTTCCTTCAGGGAAACTCCTGGCGGTCGGGTCATATGGAAATGCACGACGGGCAGGGATTGTCAAAGATTCCGTCAGCCTTCTGCTGTGCAGCACTGATGCGGGGATGACATGGGACACTCTCTGGCAGGGGTCGAAACTCCTCATCCAGACAATCGCGTTTGCCACACCAACGGTAGGATGGATGGGGGGAGAGCACGAATCCATATTCAAGACTGTGGACGCCGGGATGCACTGGACATTACAGACGGTAGATTCGTTGTCGAATTCCGGGATCCAGAAAATCCTCGCAATGGATACACTTTTCGCACTCGCAGTCGATAGAACGGGGACGTTATTCCGCACAACCGACGGGGGAGCAGCCTGGACAAGCGTGATCATCGAAAAGGCTTTTCTGTCGAATGTTGCGCTCGCATTTTCTTCCGCGAAAAAGGGGTGGTACGGCGGGAAGGAGCTTTACGCAACGACCGATGCGGGAACGACGTGGGAGCCAGTGAAGAGCGGGATACGGGATCAGACGCACCATATCCAGTTCATTACCGCACAAAAAGGATGGGTGACAGGAGACAGCGCGTTCTACGCGTCTACAGACGGCGGATACTCATGGAGCGTGCGGAATAACTTTTCGACAAACCCCCGGATAAGCTCGTTCTTTATGATCGATTCGCTCACGGGCTGGGCGATAGGCCAGAATGCGCGGATGAAAACAACCGACGGCGGAATCACGTGGTCGGTCACTGTTCTCGGATCCTCGTACGTCTATAACGGTGGAGTTGAATTCTGCAATCGGAGTCTGGGGATAATGTACGATCTCCGGGATCCCGTCACCTACAGTGCGTCATTCCTCGTGACATCCGACGGTGGGAATACGTGGGAGAGGAGACCCATCACAAACGTCGCCATCCCCAGCTCCATATTCAGGGCTAAGTTCACAGATCCCCGGCACCTCTGGTTTGCAAACCAGCAGGGCCTATGGCTCTCGCTAGATACAGCCAGGACCTGGACTATCGCCGGCGCAGTCTCGGTGATGTAT
>PMJQ01000107.1 GCA_003157485.1 Ignavibacteriota bacterium | reverse complement strand
GGGACAGGGCGATACTGGAAGTGCTCTACGCGACGGGGATGAGGGTCTCGGAGCTGATCATCCTGAAGCAGAGGGATCTCCTTGAATCGGAGGAAACCGTGCGCGTGTTCGGGAAGGGTTCCAAAGAGCGTCTTGTGCCGATCGGCAAATCGGCCCTCCGCTGGATAGAAAAATACAGGACCGGCTGCCGCAGGGAACTTGAGAAAAAAGGAGTAGGGGAAGACGCGCTCTTTCTCAACGCACGGGGGAGGCCGATGACCCGCATGGCGATCTGGAAGATCGTGCAGGCGTACACAAAGAAAGCCGGCATCGCAAAGGAAGTACACCCCCACACGTTCCGCCACTCCTTTGCGACACATCTTCTCGAAGGGGGCGCCGACCTTCGCGCCGTGCAGGAGATGCTCGGCCACTCGGACATCTCCACCACGCAGATCTACACGCACATTGACAGGGAATATCTGAAGGAAGTTCACCGGACGTATCATCCGCGCGGGTAGGACAGGTCTGGCATGAATACAACCGGAGGGGGAGGAATGCATACAAAGCTCACGGCAGCCGCGCCTGCGAAGGTCGAGGATCTTCGGCGGGAGATCGTCGGGATCGACACCCTCGTTCCCCTCCTTGACGGCACCGAAAGATCCTACGTGTTTCTCGACAACGCGGCAAGCACTCCCGCGCTCAGGAGCGTGCTGAACGCCGTCGAAGAGTTTCTCCCCTGGTATTCGGGTGTGCACCGGGGAACGGGATTCAAATCGATACTTGCCACAGGCGTTTTCGACGCGGCGCACGACGCAATCGGAAAGTTCGTAGGTGCCGATCTCGAACGGAACACGGTCGTGTTTACGAAAAACACGACGGAGTGCGTCAACAGGCTCGCGAACCGGTTCCGGTTCGCCCCCGGTGACACGGTGATCACAACGATCATGGAGCATCACTCCAACGACCTCCCCTGGCGCAAAAACGCCCGGGTCATACATATTGGCATAACACCGGACGGCCATCCTGACCTCGCGGCAATGAAAGCGGCGATAGCGCGGGGAAAGGGGAGCCTCCGGCTCGTTGCGGTGAGCGGGGCGTCCAACATCACCGGCATCTGTTCGCCGATTCACGACATCGCCGCGTGGGCGCACGCCTCCGGAGCCGGAATTTTCGTCGATGCGGCGCAGCTTGCGCCTCACAGGGCGATCAATATGCTCCCTGACGACGACCCGCGTCACATCGACTTCCTTGCTCTCTCCGCGCATAAGATGTATGCGCCGTTCGGGACAGGCGTCCTTGTCGGGCCGAAAGAGTTCTTCAACGCCGGTGACCCCGATCTCGTTGGGGGGGGCGTTGTGGACATCGTGACGCTTGACCGCGCCGTCTGGAACCGCCCGCCGCACAAGGAGGAGGCAGGAAGCCCGAACGTCATCGGGGGGGTCGCGCTGGCTGCGGCGGTCCGCCGGCTCGAGAGCGTCGGGATGGACGCGATCGCAGCCCACGAGCAGGAGCTTCTCGCCTACGGGTATGCCAGACTGAAAAGGATCAAGAACGTCCTCCTGTACGGGCCGACGGACCACCTGGAGGAAAAAGTGGGGGTGATGGCGTTCAACGTTGAGGGGATGCACCACTCGCTCGTGGCGGCGATACTCGGGGTCGAGGGGGGGATCGGCGTCCGGGACGGTTGTTTCTGCGCCCATCCGTATGTCAAGGAACTCCTCCACGTGGGGCCGGAGGCGGACCGCGTGTTCACGGAAGAAGTGATGTCGGGGAACAAGTCCAACATGCCCGGGATGGTCCGTGCAAGCCTCGGATGCTACAATATCAGGGAAGACATCGATGCCCTCGTGGAGATGCTCGAGCGTGTCGCCGGCGGTGCATACCGCGGCACGTACGATCAGGACCCCGCGACCGGCGCATTTCACGCGCGCGGGTATCACGTCGATTTCGCGCGCTACTGCTCACTCGCCGGCCAGCCTTTCCCTGACCGCATACACTCGGAGGCTTCATGATCGAGCAGCTCTCGATCATCCCCATACTCCTCTTCTCCGTGATCATTCACGAGATGGCACACGGCTGGATGGCGCTCCGGCTCGGAGATACGACGGCGCGCGACCGCGGACGGCTGACGCTGAACCCCATTCCGCATATCGATCTCGTCGGGTCGGTGCTTGTTCCTCTTATATCGCTTGCGGCGGCGGGGCACGTCTTTATCGCCTGGGCAAAACCCGTTCCGGTGAACCCGGCGAACTTCCGCAACCCCCGGCGCGACAGCGTCCTCGTCTCTGCTGTGGGGCCGCTCTCCAATTTTATCCTGGCGCTCCTGTGCGGATTCGCGGTGATCGCCGTGGGACTCGCCCGCGCGGGGCTTATGGAACAAATTCCCTGGCTTCCGGACCGGCTCACCGGGTTCCTTCTTTCGATGTTGTACGGGGGGATGTACATCAACGTCGCTCTCGGTGTCTTCAACCTTTTGCCGCTCCCCCCGCTTGACGGGTCGCACATACTCGCAGCGATGCTTCCCCCGCCCGCGGCGGCGGTGTATATGCGGATCGGATTTTTCGGAATACTCGTCGTCCTCTTTGCGATGCGGATTCCTTTTGTCAACAGTGCTTTCGGCGCGCTCATCGGAGGTGCGTTTTCCCCGTTCCGTGCGCTTGTCGACATGTTCCTCAACTGAAGAGCGCGCCGATGTTCCCGCGGCCGGCCGGGCCGGGGAAAAGACANNCGTGGCGGAGGAGTTCGGCACGCCGCTCTATGTCTACAGCAAGCGCTCGGTGCTCGATCACTGCCGTCACATCGAGAGGGCGTTCGACGGCCATCCGCACATGTCCTTCTACGCCCTCAAGGCCAACGCCAACAGGACGCTCCTGCGCCTCATCGGCGAGGAGGGTTTCGGCGCGGACGTGGC
Organism: Ignavibacteriota bacterium; assembly: GCA_003157485.1. Taxonomy (GTDB): domain Bacteria; phylum Bacteroidota; class Ignavibacteria; order UBA10030; family UBA6906; genus Fen-1273. The sequence goes on along the minus strand of PMJQ01000107.1, from coordinate 45 downwards.
CTCGGTCGGGGAACTGCACGTCGCCCTCGCGGCGGGGATTCACGC
>PMJQ01000084.1:2792-4099 GCA_003157485.1 Ignavibacteriota bacterium | reverse complement strand
TATGAACATGTTGTTGCACTGTGATGTGACGATTGTCTTCCCCCCGAACTCGAGCGGTGGGAACGGGCTTCCCGTCGCCGCGAGCGCCTTCCCCTTGGTCGCGCGCGCCACTTCTTCGGGGGTGCACTCCGATTTCGACGTGGGGTTCGAGAGAGCGAATATCACGGGACGCTCATCGTTCGCAGCCATCTGAGTGAGANNGGGGTAAGGCCTTTCATGTCATCGACAAGGAGACCCGGGACGTCGAACGCGAACAGCCGGCTCCTTGCCTCCTCCTCCGAAGCTCCCTCCTCGAGAAGCATCGTGCGGATGTTGGAGGCGATCCCCGTCCCGGCCTGTCCCATGCCGGCGATGACAAACCGCTGATCGCTGAACCGCTGGCGTTTGATCCTCATGGCCGTGAGGAGCGCCGCCAGCCCGACCGCACCCGTCCCCTGGATGTCGTCGTTGAACGAAAGGAGCCTCTCTCGGTACCGCTCGAGGAGCATGAACGCTTTATGTTTCGCGAAATCCTCCCACTGAAGCAGGGCGTGGGGGAAATTCCGCTTTACGCCGAGCACAAACCGCTCGATGAATGCGTCGTACTCCGCCCCTTCGAGCCGCCTCCCCTTGTATCCCAGATAGAGCGGATCGGCGAGGAGCCGCTCCGTATTCGTCCCGACATCGAGGCAGACAGGGAGACAGCAGGCCGGATGGAGGCCTCCCGCGGCGACGTAGAGGTTTATTTTGCCGACCGGGATTCCCATCCCGTCCGACCCCAGGTCGCCCAGCCCGAGTATCCGTTCCCCGTCCGTCACGACGATCAGATTCACGTCCGGAAGGCATACGCCGCTGAATATCGCATCGATGTTGGCGATATTGTCGGGGCTTATGTAGATCCCCCTGTACTCCCTCGTGATGTGGCTCAGCATCATGCACGCATTGCCGACCGTCGGCGTGTAGACGATGGGGAGCATTTCTGTCAGGTTGTTGCAGAGGAGGCTGTAGAANNCGCTGCGTGTCGATGTCGGATTTACATGACCGGATGAGCCCGTCGAGACCGAGCGTCACCCTTTCCTCGTGTGTGTAGGATGTCCCTTTGTTCAGGAACGGGTCGGTCATGAGCTGCCGCCCGCGGAGATAGACCTCGAAATACTCCTCCCCCGTCAGGGGATCGATCTTTACCGAAAATGTCTTCATGAACGCGAACTCCCGTGTCTCGCGTTGCGACGCCGCAGCGCAAAAAAATAGGCCACCGTCACAGACAATGGCCGCATTCAATGAACTTGAATACAAGATAGCGTTCCCCCGCGGAATAATCAACTAAC
>PMJQ01000084.1:0-2775 GCA_003157485.1 Ignavibacteriota bacterium | reverse complement strand
GCGCTTCTCCTCCCGCTCGCCGCATTTCCGCAGGCCTCTCTTCTTTCGCAGGCGATCCCTCCGCAGATCCACCGCGCAGTCATCGTATGGAGTGCCGGCGCCAGGGGTGAGGATTCGCTCGACCAGCTCTCGCTCGATGCGGTGTTCGCCTCACTGGGGCTCCGAGCGGAGAGGATACAGCCTGAAGAGATCGCGCGGGAATCACCCGGACGCGGCACAGTCCTCATCGTCCCGCACGCCTCCGCAGCGCATCTCGGCACGGAAGAGACGAGGGAGGTGATCGCACGCCTTGCAGAGGGGATGGCGCTCGTCACGGACGGAACGAGCCCGCTTGCGGCAGGCCTCGGGATCCGCCCCGGGCGGAGAGAGCCTGTTGATGAGTTGACTGATGTGACGCGCCCGGAAGTGCGTATTGTCTGGCCCGGCCGCCAGACCGCCGCCGGTATCGAGGGATATCCCCGCTGGGGAACCCTTCCCATGTACACAGAGAAGCACCAGGGCCGCCCTCTTGCGATCATGCTGAATTATGGTAAAGGGGTGTGCATGTACTTCGCACCCCTTGTCGATCCGCACACTGCAATGGGGTATTCCCGGTTTCCCACGCTCCCCACGGTCCTCACACAGGAGATGGGGTGCCGCCCGCTCCTCACGCGGAGAGGGGCCGACGCATATTTCGATCCCGGATACCGGGTCGGCCGCTCACCGGAAGAGATGGCCGTACTCTGGAAGTCCTGGGGGATCAGAGCGGTGCACATCGCGGCATGGTACGTTCGGGGGACTCCCCCCTGCGATTACGCAGGATTCATCGGAGCTCTCCACAGACACGGACTCCTCGCATACGCATGGCTCGAGTGGCCGTACGTCGGGAAGGACTTCTGGGACGTCCACCCCGAATGGAGGCAGAAGAACGCGCTCCTGAAGGATGCTCACCTTGATTTCCTCTATCTCATGGACCTCCAGAACCCGGCCTGCATGGCCGCCGCGCTGAATGAGCTTGAGAAGCTCCTTGATCTGGACTGGGACGGCGTCGACGTCGCGGAATTCACGCTGACAGGCGCGGGGCGCGAGGCGCTGGAAGGTCCTGCCATGCCGGAGTTCTTTACGGGGTTCACAGAGACCGGCCGGCGCGGGTTTTCCGCGAAGAGCGGGTTTGACCCTCTCGAGCTCTTCGAACCCAGTTCACACCACTTCTGGAAGACCGACACCGTGGGCCTGACGACGTTTTACAGGTACCGGACGGAGGTGAACTTCGACACGGAGCGGCGACTTTTCAACGATCTGCGGGAGGCGGACAGTGTGAAGAAGAGATCCCGGGAGATGATGCTGACGATCGTTGACAATACGCTGCATCCCGAATTCGACAGGCTCCTCGGTTTCGACTTGAATGAAACGGTGGCCGTCACGAGAGAATTCTCACTCACGCTGGACGTCGAGGATCCTTACACGGAGTGGAGCAGGCCGCCCGACAGGTATACCGGTGTGCGGTCCTCGTACCGGAGGCTCCTGGGAGGAAGACCGTTCATGATCGACGTCAACGTCGTGCCGCTCGAGGAGGACAGGAAGGACTTATTCGCCACGTTGCAGCCGGCGGGGACGGAGTTTCTTCAGCTCGCGCGCTACGCCTCAGGCGACACAGGCCGCGTATGCTTTTACTGCGAGTCGAGCGTCTACGAAAAGGACTGGCAGCTCCTCCCGTTTGCACTGGCGAGCGCGGGGAACGTGAAGGCGGGGCCCGGTTCAGACACTGTCGACGCGCCGTACACGGTGACGCTCGGGGTCAAAGGGGGGAAGAACGTCGTGACGCTGGACGGCGTCGAGTGGCCGGCAAGGAGCGATTCGGATGTTACTGTCCCGCGCGGGAATCACGTCATCAGGATTGAATCCGGCATGGATGCAGGGGGGACACGGCTTCTCTCACTTACCGGGGAACTCGAGGGGGCAACGCGGGCCGCCGGATCGCTCGCGGTCGCTTATGAGTCGGCGGGAAGGTGCGCGCTGGAATTCGACACAAAACCCGGCCTGATCGAAATCGACGGCAAGGCATCTGAGATACCGATCTACGATTTCGCGGGAGGCTGCGTCTTACTGGCCCCACCGGGGAAACACACGATCACACTGCACCAACGCTGAATTCCGCTAGCCTCCCTCCGCTCCTTCCGTTTTCCCCGGCCTGAACGAACGGTACACCCAGTACCCGAGAATGAAGAGGGACGCCCCCGCGGCATCGATAAGCACGTCGGTGATCTGGCCATGCCTCCCGGGAGTTGAGAGCTGATGAAATTCGTCCGACGCGCCGTAGAGGACGGCGAAGATGATGCCGACAATATAGGAGTGGCGCGCGAGCAGTGGAAAGCGGACCTGGTGGGTCACCGCACGCTGAACCAGGAAACAGAGGACGCCGTAGTAAATGAGGTGTATGAGCTTCGCCCACCCCCAGAATTGCACCTGAGGGAAATCCTCGGCCGGGATCGAGCTACTTATGAATATGATAAGCATCCAGAGTAACACCGGAAGCAGGTACCTCACGCTATATCGGTTCAAATCTCGCTCTTCTCCCGGAATATTCCTGCTCCTGTTAACGTGCTTTGATAATGTAACTCATATGCGGCGGAATTGCAATGCGCGTTTTCAGAACGTGTACGTAAGACCGATCATAAGCACGCCCAGGAGGCGCGGAGCATTGACGACAGCCCTGGCGTCTATCAGGGGGGCCAACTCATAACAACATCAAGGTCAATTCAGGATCCGGCCCGTCTTGCGCCAGGCGCTCCCGCA
>PMJQ01000152.1:16589-19432 GCA_003157485.1 Ignavibacteriota bacterium | reverse complement strand
CGAAATTCAGGGCGTTGAACGCGTAGTCGGGAGTCATGAGGCGCGGAAAGCCAATGAAAAGGAACAGCTGCTCCACGCCGAACGACTGTATGTCCCACCCGGCGCCCCAGATGTGCGGCTCGTACGGTACACCGTACGGGTTCTCCTTCGAAAGCTCGCGGACTCTCGCAGCGTGTGCGGAGACTCCACGCTCGATGGTCGACGTGAAAGCGGAATCGGCGAGTTTCGCGTTCACGCGCCCGAGGAATTCGGCGCAACGGCCAACCCTCTCGCCGATCAGATCGGCGTTCCCGCGGAGCACCGCGGCGTATTGCTCTTCCGACGTCGAGAGATACAGCTCCCCCGCCGCACCGAGGCGTTCGGCCGCAGGGCGCGATTGATTCTTCCGGTACAGATCCCTTGCCACCGTCAGCGTCCGCGCCGAGAGACGAGGGTTGAACGCGGCGATCACCCGTGCCCCCGCGGCAAGGGTCTGCGCGACGTACAGTTCCCTCGACGGGTTTACCTCGGTAAACAGCCACCGGTCATCCCGGGGGAGCGGGCGGTGAAGCACCGGGTCCGTTCCCGAGGGGCTGTAAATGAGATTGTCCGACATCGTCGCAGCATCTCCGAGGTGCACGTACTGGCGGATCGTGGGGCAGATCATTCCCCTGTACAGAATGCCGAGAGATTCGTACGCCCCCACGATGCTGAGAAGGCCGTGTTCGACCTGCTCGAGGATATCCGGCCTCCCATCCGGCCTGTGCATCTCCACAACCCTCGTCTCCTGGTCGACCGACGTCGCGTCGTAATCGTTCCGGAAGAATTCATACGCGAGCGCGAGACGGTATACGGTCGCCGCCTGGGACTCCACGCGTATGTCGTAATCACCCGCATCGTGCCAGCCGCCGATGTTTACGCCGGGGATGTGCTCGCCCGATTCGAACGACGTCAGCGTAGAGCCGCGCTGCATGTATCCGTCGAAATGATCGTGGTTCAGGGGGGCCATCAGAGCATCGTCCATATGGCAGAGACCGTGCCACACCTTGTACCTGTCGTTGATCCTCATGTGGCACATCTGCACGGGGAGAAAATACTCGAGCGTCGGCTGCCAGACATGCCGGGCGAACACGTCACTCGCGATTTCGAATTCGTCCGACTCGACGTTTCCGTACCGCACCCTGTAGATCCCTTCCCGCGTCACATCGCTGAAATCAAACCGGAGATACCTATACCGGAGGAACGTCCCCCACGGCTCCGGTGCCGGGATCCTTTTTACAACCGCGGCGGAGTCAACGCCGATACGAACCAGCTCGACAGGCTCGATGTCCCGTGCGGAGCGGTCGAGCTCGATCACCGCCACCTTGGGTTGCTTCGGATGATATCCCACCTGGGAGACCTGCACCACGGGAGCCGACTTCCAACCGGGTCGTGGTTTTGGCGTTATGACCCATTCCACCGCGTTCCTGACGGATCCCGCCGCGATTGTCGAGCGGACGACGAACCAGCCGTTGTTGTACAGCCCCCTCCCGTCGATGAGCCGGAGATCCCCGGTGCGCGTCGTTATCGTCATTTCTTTGTCCGGGTCACCCGGGGCGACTATGAGCGTCCTGCCGGAGGCAAGGGGCTTGATACCGAGGTCCCCCCCCGGATCGGTCTGCATCGGGCCGTTTGCCTGCCTTGGGAAGAAGCCCGCTTTTCCGTCCATGAGGAAGTGTTCACCGAAAAGCTGGCCGGGGAAGAGCTCGAGATTGAACCCCACCCTGTTTGCCCATTCGGCCGGCAGCGCCCGGTCCAGATTCACGACGATTCTTATGCCGTCCCCCTCCGGATGCGCCGTTATCGAATACCTGAACGCGAAATCCGGATAATCGATCGGATTGTAGCCCTTCCTGTTCCTGCTCGAGTCAGGATACCAGAGCGTGACAGTGATCGATTCTTTTTCCCTGTCAACCGTACGCGGCCCTACGCGGGGGACTGGCGACCACTGACCCGGCGCCGGTTCCAACCGCACGTCCCCGTTCGCGGCAACCCGCCGGCCGCACTGAATAATCGTGACTCCTCCCTGATGACCTTCCGGATAGAAGTCATCAAACACCATCACGTTAACCCCGGGGCGCTCAAAATAGCCGGACTGATTCAGGCGGAGCGCAGCGGTGGAATCGGGGGGAGGAGTGGCGGAGGCGGCTGTGTAGAGGGGAACGAGGAGTGAGACAACGACGCACACGGACGCCCGGCGTCCGGCTGAGAGCAACGAACATCGACGTTCAGGGACGATAGCCACGGCTTCGCGCCTCCTCGAGTATTGTTTCCGTTGCAGTTGCACCGATCCTGGTGACGCCGAGCTGCCGGACCCGGAGCACGTCGTCCAGCGTCCGTACCCCGCCGGCCGCCTTCACACCGACGGAGGCGGGCGAGTGCTCCCGCATCAGGCGGAGATGCCGGTCGATCGCGCCCTGATATGCGTACATCCCGTTCGGCTGCTTCACGAACCCGTATCCCGTGGACGTCTTGACAAACGCCACGTTGTTCTCCCCGCAGACACCGCACAGCCTGACGATGTGCGCGTCTTCCAGGTAATCGTTTTCGAATATGACCTTGAGGAGAGCCTGACCGCCCGTCACGACGTCATTCACGGCACCGATCTCGGCCGAGACGTATTTCCAGTCGGCTCCCAGGACCTTGCCGATGTTCACGACCATGTCGATCTCGGCGGCCCCGCTGCGGACAGCCTCTTCGGCCTCCCTCGTCTTGATCGCCGTCGTGCTGTTCCCGTGGGGAAATGCGATGACCGCGCAGACGCCCACGCCGGACCCTTCAAGGACGTCCCGTGCAATCGGTATTGCATACGGCTTCACGCACGC
>PMJQ01000152.1:0-16510 GCA_003157485.1 Ignavibacteriota bacterium | reverse complement strand
GGGTCGAACACCCAGGCAACCCAGCTTATTCCCCTCCCCTCAAGGTAGCCCACAATCGCTTTCCCGTAGTCCCCGTTATCGACCGTCCCTCCCCTCCCCATCGTGAACCCGATCTCCGTGGCGATGACAGGAAACATGCCGGCCGCAAATCCGAAATCCTCCTCCCACTTCGGCTCCCAAGGGGGGGTCCTCTTGTGGGGATAGGGATGCGTCACGTAGCCGATCCCCTCCGCCTCGACGGGGTTGATCCGGAGCGGGGTGAGGTCATATGCCCAGTCGAACCCGGCCACAAGAGGGATCTTCTCCCCGTCAAACGCGCGTATGACGCTGATCAGGTCCTCGTTGATCTCCTTCCACTGGTCCCACGACATGCGGCCGAGCTCGTTCCGGTAGAGCGTGGGCTCGTTGAAAAGCTCGTAGAACGCCACGGTGTTATGCCCCTTGAAATGCCGCGCGATCGTTTGCCAGAACGCGAATGTTTCCTCCATCGATGTGTTGTACATCGGGTCCTGGAAGAGCCCGCTCCTCAGGTTGCCGATGGAATGCCAGTCGATGATGACATACATCCCGAGGTCCGTGCACCAGGCCACAGCGGAATCGAGGAGCGTGAGATAGATTTCCGGGGTCCGCGCGCGCCACGCGACAGGATGAACCGGTATGCGCACCAGGCGCGCTCCCGTTTCTTTCACGTGGACGAAATGCGCCCTCCCCCAGTGCCCCTGCCCCTCGATCTTGTCCGGATCNNTTTTTCGACAGGGGGCTGTTGAGAGGCTCCCCCGGGTGCCGCTCATTCCACCACGCACGGACAATCGCATGGCGGGGGCCCCCCCTTTTTGCGGGAACGCGATCCTGTGCCTGGAGAGTCGATACGGAGCAGATGAGCGCCGCACAGAGTGCAGCAATGATCAGGTAAAATTTAGAATGCAGATTCACGGCGGACCTCAGCGTACGATAGGGAGCGTGGAAGAGAATACACGGGAGTGAATTTGAATTAAAGTGCACAGATAATGCCAGATTAGATGCGGGACCAACACCCAAAATCCGACAGAATTCAGCAATTTAAGGGAGCCGGGCCCGTGGAGTATTCTCTTTGTGATTGTCTTTTATCAAATTGATAATAAAGCTAGTGTGATCCGGATTCCCCGAGAGGAGGAGGAGCTGGGTCCGCCGGGGGACTCGCCAAAATGAATGAAAAAATGGATGTTCGGGGCGGATGTCCGCACAGAAGACATCGGTACACTTTTCGCATATGTTTTTGTCCTGACTACGAACCCTCCATGGATCAGACCACACTTCCGCAGTCGAAATCCCGGGAAACGACAGCCCTACTGATATTCCCCGCATTGCTGCTCTGCATGATTGACGTTCACGCACAGACGGGATCCGAATTCGTGGATCCGTTTATCGGCACAGGGAAGGCGGGCAACTGCTACCCCGGCGCGCAGGCCCCGTTCGGGATGATATCATGGAGCCCCGAGAACGTGTTCCCTGCATACGATGATCCCTATGCACGACCGGGATACAAATACGGGCAGGACTCGATCAACGGGTTCGCCGTCACGCATATCGACGGGGTCGGATGTCCCGCCGCGCACGATCTGCCGTTCATGCCTGCGCTCGGCCCGCTCGAGGGTTCCCCGGTCAACGACAGGAGAATCTATGCCTCCCGGTTCCGTCATGAAAATGAGTGCGCATCTCCGGGATATTACAGCGTAATGCTTGACGACATCCGGACAGAAGTGGCATTGACCGTTTCCGAAAGGTCGGGGGTGGCCTCGTTTACGTTCCCCTCCTCCCGGGAGGCCCACGTTGTTTTCAGGCCGACGAACAATGCAAACGGCATCGCGGATGGAAGCTTCGTCATCGAGAGACACTCCCCGCGGATGACGGGCTGGATCGTCTCCGGAGGATTCTGCAGCGGCAGCCCTCTGGCGAGCCCCTACAGGCTCTACTTCGTCGCGGAATTCAACCGGCTGTATTCGGCAAGCGGGATATGGGAGGGGGAAGTCCGGGTGCCGGGGGGGCGGAGGGGGTACGGCAAAGCCACTGCGGCGTATTTCACATTCGACTGCCGCGCGAAGCGAAACCTCATGATGAGGATCGGACTGTCGTACGTCAGCGTGAAGAACGCCATGCGCAATCTCCGTTCAGAAATTCCGCGATGGGACTTTGAAGGGACCCGAACCAGGGCGGAACGCGCCTGGAACGACATACTCGGCAAAATCACGGTAAAGGGATCGCCGGGCGACAGGAAGGTCTTCACAACGGCACTCTACCATAACATGCTTCAGCCGAGCATATTCGACGATGTCAACGGAGAATACACGGGGTTCGACGACCGCATCCATACGGTTCCCCCCGCCCATCACAAGTACGTGAACTTCTCTCTGTGGGATACGTACCGCACAACAGCGCAGATACAGGCGCTCCTCGTTCCCGAAAAGGCGTCCGACATGGCGTCGTCTCTTCTCCTGGATGCTCTCCAGGGCGCCCCCGGCGGATTCCCGATCTGGGGTTTCTACAACCGGGAAACCTGGATAATGAACGGCTACTCCGCGCTCCCCTTTCTCTCCAATCTTATCGCGTTCGGCGCCCGCGACGTTGATCTCCCCTCTCTGAAACGGATGATGATCCGGGCCGCCGACTCCCTCTATCCGCGCGGGGCCAAGTACATCAGACAGGGATACGTTCCCGACACTGCGAGCAAGTGGAATTACTGTGTCTCCATGTCGATCGAATACTCCATCGACGACTTCGCCGCCTCGCGCGTGTGCGCAGCCCTCGGCGACAGCGCCGGGTACCGCAGGCTTGCCGCCAGGTCGCAGAATGTCTTCAATCTCTTCAATCCGCAAACGAAGTACCTGCAGCGGAAAACGGAATCCGGTTCATGGGTCGTTCCGTTCGACGCGTCGGCGGAAGAGGGCTTCAACGAAGGGAATTCGGCGCAGTACACCTGGAGCATCCCTCACAACGTCGCGCGGCTCGTCGATTCCCTCGGCGGTCCGAAGGCGGCCGGGGAGCGCCTTGACGGTTTCTTCTCGCAGATATTGATCGACGGATGGAATACGACGCAACCGTATTACTGGATGGGGAATGAGCCCTGTTTCGGCGCCCCGTTCCTTTACAACTGGACCGGCACTCCGTGGAAATCACAGGAGCTCGTGAAGCGGATTGCACGGAGTTACGACGCGACGCCCGACGGTCTTCCGGGAGACGACGACGTGGGAGCGATGTCCGCGATGTATCTCTTCATGTCGCTGGGGCTGTACCCGAGTATTCCCGGCGTCGGCGGGTTCGTCGTCACCGGGCCGGCATTTCCCGAGGTCACGATGCGGCTTGCGGGGGGCCGGACGGTGCACATGGTCGCAGAGAATGCCGACAGCCTGCATCCCTATGTTTCGGCAATGCGGATCGACGGCGCACCGTACCGCAGCACATGGCTTCCCCTCTCATTATTGAAACCCGGAGGAACCACGGAACTCCGGTTCGACATGGCCGCCAGGCCCGATACCGCATGGGGGAGCGCGCCGCAGGACGCACCCCCCTCGTTCAATACACAGGACTCCAGGTAGTCCCATGACGAGATATCATATGACCATAGCCTGGCAACCGAAGGCGCATACAAAGAGGGACCGGATTCCCGCATTCATCATCGCAATGTTCCTTTGCATCCCATTCGGCGGAAGGCTCCCCGACACGCACGGCGGAGACCCGGCGGATGCCGTCGACCCGTTCATCGGCGTCCTCGACGACGAGAGCAACTGCGTCATAGGGCCGCAGCTCCCGTTCGGTTCCATTAATCCAAGCCCGCAGACACCCTCCGGTTCGCACGACGGGTATTCGCCGCGCGAGCCGATACGGGGGTTCGGGCAACTCCACGCGAGCGGCACCGGCTGGGGGAAGTACGGCCAGATATTCGTCTCGCCGCAGATCGGACTCTCCACAGGGGAGCGGGACCACGATTCGCCGAAAGCGGATGAAACGGCAAGGGCATATGAATACCGGGTCCGCCTCACCCGGTACGGGATCACGGCCGAATGCACCCCATCCCGCCATTCGGCGATCTACAGGTTCACGTTTCCGCGGTCAGACTCCGCGAACATACTTTTTGACATCACACACAACATCCCGCTCGACATCGCACCGTTCGTCGGAGGGAAGGTGACGGCGGGCGAGGTCGGAATCGATACCGCCGGCGGATGCACGGTCACGGGATGGGGCACATACGCCGGTGGGTTCGGGGAGGGGGAATATCAGGTGTTCTTCCGCGCGGANNGGAGCAGGTGCTCATGAAGATCGCCGTCTCATTCAGGAGCACGGCGACGGCGGAGCACTGGCTCCGGACCGAGATCCCGGCGTGGGACTATGAGGGGGTGAAGGAGTCCGCAAAGAAGGAATGGAATTCCGCTCTCGGGAAGATCGAGGTCGAGGGGGGAACCGACACGCTCCGGACGCTCTTCTACACCGCACTCTATCACGCGATGCTCATGCCGCGCGACAGGACGGGAGACATGAAAGGGTTCGGGGAAAGCGATCCCCTCTGGGACGACGAATACGCGGTCTGGGACACTTGGAGGACGCTCTTCCCCCTGATGTCGATCATCAACCCCGCCATGGTGAGGGGAAACATCAATTCGTTCATCACGCGATTCAGGAAGAACGGCGAGGTGAAGGACACGTTCGTCGCCGGGCGCGATATGTTCGAAGAACAGGGGGGCAACGACGTCGACAACGTCATCGCCGACGCGTCCGCATGCGGGATCGGGGGGCTCGACTGGAACGCGGCATATGCGATAGTGAAACACGACGCCGACAGCGGGCGTACGGGGTGGGTCGGGTGGGCGGGAAGCGAAGACAGCTCGGCCGGACGATGGACTCCGGAGGCGTACCGCGCACAGGGATGGATTCCCGCGGGGATCATGTCCTGCTCGCAGACGCTCGAGTATGCGTACAACGATTTCTGCGCGGGGACCATGGCGGAACGCATGGGGCGATCCGGCGACGCAGTCACGTACATGCGCCGGAGCGGAATGTGGCGGGCGCTCTGGAACCCGGACGCATCGAGCGAGGGGTTTAATGGGTTCATCGTTCCGCGCACACCCGCGGGATCGTGGGTCGCAATCGATCCGAAGAAGAACCCGGGATCGTGGAAGGAATACTTCTACGAAGGGAATTCATGGACATATTCGTATTTCGTCCCCCACCAATTCCCGGAGCTCATCGGTTTGTGCGGGGGGAAGGAGACCTATGTCCGCCGGCTGGAGTTCGCGCTCGAACACGGGCTTATCGACTATTCCAACGAACCCTCGTTTTTTGCCATTCCCTCACTGCACTTTGCGGGTCGTCCGGAACGGGCCGCATTCTGGATGCATGCGCTCATGCGCACCGGCTACACGCTCCGGGGATATCCCGGGAACGACGACAGCGGCGCGATGAGCTCATGGTTTGTTTTCGCCGCCATGGGGATATTCCCGATCGCCGGCCAGGATCTCTGCACGATACACGGACCGTCATTCGCGCGCGTGACAATCCACATGGAGGGGGGGAAGACGATCATCATCAGAGCGGAGGGGGCATCCGGGAAGAACATATACGTCCGGTCGCTCAGAGTGAACGGGAAGGAATGGAACACGCCGTTCATCAGGCGCACAGAGCTCGGCGCGGGAGCAGAACTTGATTTCGTCATGGGTGACCGGCCCTCCCCGTGGGGAAGGTGAGAGGCTTCCCGCACACGCCGGCTTGATTCTCACGATCCCGAGACGTATAATAGCCTTCGCCTTCCGCCCTGTTTCCGGCCCCGATGACGCATGAAAGGCCCGCACGAATTCCCGAACACCTGCACGAGGAGAACGCCCGATGACGTTTGGAAGAGACCGCCACACAACGATCGATTCATGATTCGAAAGGAGCATTCCATGCTGGAGACAGATTACTCGCGACGAAAGGTCCTCAAGACGATCGGGGCCGGCACGCTTGCCCTGGCACTCCCCCGGTTCAACGCGCTTGCCCGGCCCGCCTACAAACCGAAGATCGCTCTGCAGCTCTATTCAATACGAAGGCAGATCGAGAAGGACTTCGACGGGTCGATACGCAGGATTGCGGCAATGGGATTCGAAGGAATTGAGACATATGCGCTCCCCGAGAGCGTCCCTCTTGAACACGCCGCGAAGGTGTTTCGCGATGCGGGGTTGAAAGTGACAAGCATGCATACCGAGCTCCCCGCGGGGGACAAGAGAGACGGGGTCCTGAAGCTTGCCGAGGCCTATGCGTGCGATATCGCCATATACCCCGGATGGCCTCAGGGGGACAAGTACAAGGACGCCGCCGCAACGAAACACATGGTGGACGTGTACGACGAAGCCTCGGCGTTCCTGAAAAGCAAGGGACTGAGGTTCGGACTCCACAACCACTGGTGGGAATTCGAGCTGACGGACGGCATCACTCCGTACTACTACCTCCTCGACCACGTGAGCAAGGACGTCGTGTTCGAGGTCGACACCTACTGGGCAAAAACCGGCGGTCAGGACCCGGCAAAAGTCGTGAAACGGTTCGGGAAGAGGGCGCCGCTGCTCCACATCAAGGACGGCCCCGCAATCAAAGGGGACGAGGCGCTAAAGCAGGTCCCTGCAGGGGACGGCGTCATGGATTTCCCGGCCATCGTCAGGGCGGGGGGAACAAACATCAAGTGGATGATCGTCGAGTTCGACGAGTACGCCAACGATATATTCGACGGCATTCAGAAGAGCTATACCTATCTGACAAAAAACGGACTTGCCGAGGGGAAAGTCTGACGCGCGACACCCGGGGACCCGGCCGGAGCCGGAAAATGTCGCGGGAAATGCCATACGAAAGGCCATAAGAAAGGACGACAGGTGAAGGTTCTCTTTATCGGCGGTACGGGGAACATCAGCACGGAGGTAAGCCGGCTCTGCATCGAACGCGGCATGGAGCTCTTCCTCCTCAACCGCGGAAAGCGCACGGTGGATCTGCCCGGGGCGACGTTCATTCACGCAGACATGTCAAAGGCCGGCGAGGCCGATCAGGTCCTCAGGGAGCACCGCTGGGACGCCGTCGTCAACTGGATCGCGTTCACGGAGAGCGATATCGAAAGGGATATCGCTCTCTTCCGGGGACGGACCGGACAGTACGTTTTCATAAGCTCCGCCTCCGCGTATCAGAAACCCCCTTCCCACCCCGTCATCACCGAATCGACGCCGCTCCGCAATCCCTACTGGGAGTATTCCCGCAACAAGATCGCCTGCGAGGAGAGGCTCAACCGCGCCTACCGCGACGAAGGCTTTCCCGTCACGATCGTCCGTCCCTCGCTGACCTACGACACGGTGATTCCCGTTGCGATCGGCGGGTGGACCGAATACACGATCATCGACAGGTTGAAGAGAGGGAAGAGCGTGATCATACACGGCGACGGGACTTCGCTCTGGACGATCACTCACGCGGAGGATTTTGCGAAGGGATTTGTCCCGCTGCTGGGCCACCAGCAGGCATCCGGCCATGCATTCCACATCACGTCGGACGAGATCCTGACATGGAACCAGATCTACCAGGCCGTCGCCGACGCCGCGGGATGCGAACTGAAGTCCGTACACATACCGTCGGATTTTATCGTGCAGTGCGACGAGTCGTTCAGGGGGACGCTTCTCGGCGACAAGGCCGTGAGCGTGATATTCGACAACAGCAAGATCAGACGATTCGCCCCCGGGTTCAACGCGACGATTCCATTCAACAGGGGGATCCGGCGTACGCTGGCATGGTTCCAGGCCGACCGGGCGCGCCAGGTCGTCAGCAGGGAGACCGATGCGCTGATGGACCGGCTGATCGCGGCGTACGAATCAAAACACCCGGGGAGCTGAGGCGCACCGGGGCCGCCGGCGCGCTCCTCCGGCTCAGCTCAGGACAACCTGCACGGCGACATCGGTCACGCCCGCTTCCGGCCTGGGGATGACATTCCCATCGACCGGCCGCCCGTCCACCGTCAACCGGACGGAGTTCCCCTTTCCCTTCCTCGTCACCATGATGTCATACCGCACGCCCTGATAGGCCCTGCTCACCGTGAACCCCTTCCATGCGGGAGGGACGACGGGCGCCACCATGAGCCCGTCATACGTGGGACGGACGCCGAGTATGGACTGCGTTATCGCATAGAAGTTCCACGCCGCCGTCCCGGTCAGCCAGGAGTTCTTCGCCTCCCCGTGCGTCGGCGCATCCTTCCCGGCGATCATCTGGGCATAGACATACGGCTCGCAGCGGTGAACGACGCCGATGCTTTCACGCGCCGAGGGGTTGATCCTGAGATAATAATCGAACGCCTGTCCGCCGTCCCCCAGCATCGTCTCGGCGATCATGATCCAGGGGTTGTTATGACAGAATATGCCGGCGTTTTCCTTGTATCCCGGAGGGTAGGAAGAGATCTCCCCGAGGTTCAGATAGTACTTTGAATACGCGGGCTGCTGGAGCATGATGCCGTGCTTTGTCGCCAGAATCTTCCGGACGGAATCGAGCGCCTTCCGTGCCTTGCCGTCCTCGAGACCGAGGCCCGCCATGACGCAGAACCCCTGCGGCTCGATGAAGATCTTTCCCTCATCACACTCATGCGAACCCACACGGCTCCCGGAATCGTCGTATGCGCGCAGGAACCACTCCCCGTCCCAGCCCTGCGTCAGGACGGTCCCCTCCATCCGTGCCGCAGACTCGAGACACATTTTGACGTCCGCATGCTGCCCCCTCCTCTTCGCGATCTCCGCAAGCTCGCGGGCCGCCAGAACGAACTGCCCGCCGATAAAGACGGATTCCGCAACCTTCCCGTCCTTGTTCGTCGTCGTCTGGAATGACTGTCCCGGCGTGTCGGAGAAACAGTTCAGGTTGAGGCAGTCGTTCCAGTCGGCGCGCCCGATAAGGGGGAGACCGTGCGGCCCGAGCCGGTCGAGCGTGTACCGGAGGCTCCGGCCAAGGTGCTCGTAGAGGGGCGTTTCGCTTCCAGGCGCGTTGTCGTACGGCACAGGCGCGTCGAGTATGGACCAGTCACCCGTCTCCTTCAGATACGCCGCGACCCCGATAATCAGCCAGAGGGGATCGTCGTTGAAATCGCTCCCGATGTCGTTATTCCCCCGTTTTGTCAGCGGCTGGTACTGATGGTAGGCGCCGCCGCTTGCGAGCTGCGTGGCGGCGAGATCCAGCACCCGCTCCCGGGCGCGTTCGGGAACCATATGGACGAAACCGAGCAGATCCTGCGTGGAATCCCGGAACCCGAGGCCCCGCCCTATTCCCGACTCATAAAATGAAGCGGAACGGGACATGTTGAACGTGGCCATGCACTGATATGCGTTCCAGATGTTCACCATCCGGTTCGTGTGCGGATTGGGGGTAGTTGCCCTGTATATGCCGAGAAGCCTGTCCCAGTAGAGGCGAAGTGATTCGAGCGCAGCATCGACAGCCGCCCCCTTGAGGTACCGTGCAATCACCGGCCGTACCGTCTGCTTGTTAATCGTCTGCGAGGCCGGGGGATCGAACTTCTCGCCTGCGGGATTCTCGTGATACCCGAGAACGAATATCACGCGGCGGGTCTCGCCCGGTTTCAGGCTCAGCTTCACGTGATGGGAGCCGATGGGAGACCATCCGTGCGCCACGGAATCGAACGAACGGCCCCGCTCCACGGCGGCAGGGTTCTCCCACCCCCTGTAAGGGCCAAGGAAGACATCCCGCTGCGTATCAAACCCGGCGAGCTTTTCGGAGCACGCAAAATACGCGAAATGGTCCCGGCGCTCCCTGTATTCGGTTTTATGATAGATCACACCGCGATCGACCTCCACCTGCCCCGTCGAGAAGTTTCTCTGGAAGTTTGTGGAATCATCCTGCGCATCCCAAAGGCAGAATTCCACGCATGAAAAGAGGGAGAGCTTCCGCGGCTTCCTCCCTTCATTCTTCACCGTGACCTGCCAGATCTCGAGATTCTCACCGAGCGGGACGAAATAGAGCGTCTCCGCTTTAATCTTCCCGTACGTCGAGCCGATTATCGTGTACCCCATCCCGTGGCGGCACGAGTACTTCTCCATCCTGTGCTTCGTCGGCTGCCAGGAAGGAGACCAGAACTTTCCGCTCTCGTTGTCACGCAGGTAGACGTACCGTCCGCCGACATCGAACGGGGCATTGTTGTACCGGTACCGGGTCAGCCGCCGCAGACGGGCGTCACGGTAGAACGAGTATCCCCCCGCCGTGTTCGAGATGATCCCGAAATATGATTCGCAGCCGAGATAATTGATCCAGGGAAGGGGGGTATCCGGCCGGGTGATGCAATATTCGCGACGCCTGTCATCAAAATAGCCAAAGCTCGATTTCGACATAAGAAGTTCCGTTTAAAAGGGTGGCAGCGAACAGCAGGGATGGACA
Organism: Ignavibacteriota bacterium; assembly: GCA_003157485.1. Classification (GTDB taxonomy): domain Bacteria; phylum Bacteroidota; class Ignavibacteria; order UBA10030; family UBA6906; genus Fen-1273. The sequence continues at coordinate 6,106 of PMJQ01000152.1, read as the reverse complement.
GGACTAAAAAAGGCAGCCAGCTCATCGCTGGCTGCCTTCTGAAGCGTACAACGAAACGCGCGAAGAGGATATTACTTGATGAGCGTCATCTTCTTCGTTGCAGTGAAGCTGCCAGCGGTCAGCTTGTAGAAGTATATGCCGCTGCCGACTGTCTGGCCGTTCGAGTTCTTGCCGTCCCACCGTGTTTCCTGAGCGCCCGCGGGCATCGCACCGTTGACAAGCGTGCGGACTTCCCTGCCGAGCACGTCATAGACGACCAGTTTCACGATCCCGGACTGCGGGAGCGAGTACTTGATCATCGTCGAGGGGTTGAACGGATTCGGATAGTTCTGGTCGAGCTTGTAGCTTCCAGGGACGGTTGAAGGAGCCGTCGTTATTCCATCCGAAACGCCGCCTTCCGCCATGTACTTGGCATGAACGAGAGCCCAATCAGACGCCGAGTTGTATGCAGCAAGCTTCGTATCGTCCCAGATCAGCGCACCGATGGGAAGACCGTCGATGCCGGAGAGCTGCGTAGACTGCGCGAAATTCTCCGTCAGATCCGTGAACTTCGTGATGCCCGCCTGACCAGTGGTCATTGCATCGGTCTTCACGCCGCCCGAGATGCCCGGAAGAGTCGTCGGATTGTAGTCGCCGAAAATGTAGTGCGTGTTCTGAAGCGCAGAACCGCCCGCAAAGCGCGTATCACTCCACAGGTTCTGATTCCACACCGCCATCGAGTCGATGATGTTCGCGCTCGCAATGATCGGCGTCGTGAATCCAGGATCCGTGGTGCTCGTCCTCTTCTCGATGAACCCGCCGGGTCCGGGCGCAGGACTCGTTGGTCCATACGCGGCAAACAACGCGGTCGTGCGGGAGTTCTTCCACTGGCCCGGCGTGTTGCCGATGATCCACGGTCCGGTTCCGGCACCCGCCCAATTGAGGTATGACGGGAGAGAAGTCTGTCCCTTAAACGCGAGCGTATACTTGCTGTTGTTATAGTACCCGGTGGTGAGCGCCGGCGAGTAGAAGTTGATGTTGTCGGAGACATAGACCTGCAGGTGATTCAACGCGAGGAGACCGTTAAAGTGCGTCGAGTCGGTCGGCGAGAGCCAGTACGCCTTCTGCGTGACAAGACCGTTCGTCGCGTTGTTCGTGTCGACGTTGATCGTGCTCATGAAATACTTGTCCGGATCCTGGCCGCTGTTCGTCACGTTCGTGTCTTCGCCGACCCAGTTCTGGTTGACGAAAATGTTGTTCGTGATGAACATGTGGCGGTGATACGGGGACAGGATCCAGTACTTGTGGTTGTTCAGGATCGTGCAATGATTGACGTACTCAAAATCCGTCAGCTCGTTCTGCTGAAGGAACGTTAGTCCCGCGGTCGCCGTCGTCACGTTCTCGATCCAGAGCGTGTCGATCGGGTGCTTGCACTGGAACACGCGTGAACCCCACCACTGGCCTCCCTGGAACATGTTGCGGAAATAGGAGTTGGTGATGAAGATCTTCGCGCCGTACGGCCATCCGCCGATCGCGCCCGACTCGTTCGTGCAGTCGAACAGGTCGATGCTCGAAAACTCGAACAGGCAGTTGTTGATACGGAGCGACTGTGCATGCTGGTTCGCCGTGCCGCAATAGAAAAGCTCGGCATTGAACGACCCGGTCAGCATCTGGGCCTGGTAGTGGATGTTGTTACAGACGATGCTCCCGTACACCGTGTTCGTCCCTTCGGTGGTGGCCGGCGGAACGGGGGAGATAAGAATGATCGGCTTCGTCGTGTGTGTGGGAGCCGCCGGATCGGGGACGCCGCAAATCGTCAGTGTCCCTGTCGGGTTGTAGCAGTAGATCGGCGCGAGCTGGTAATAATACTGACCTTCATAGAGAGCGTACACCCGGTTGATGTTCTTCCTTCCGCCGGTTGTCAGCGTATCCTGGTTGATCGTTGTTTCGAGCGATCCGGCGTTTTCGCCGCCCGCGAGCGTGCCGCCCGGGATATAAATCGTATCTCCCGCCGCATCGAGGTTCTTCGGGACGTACTTCACGTAATTCTTCGGCCCGATCCCCGCGTAGCCTGTCATCGCGAATGCGAACAACAAGCAAAGTAACATTCTTGATTTCATGTCCTTCTCCTATGGTTTGTTTTGCTGACGACTGACTTGAAATCTTTTGCTCCTGTTTTTTCTATCCCATCCACTCACCTCCTTTGTCCGTCCTGTCTTGTTTGTTGGAATATGAGTTTGCACCGGCTTCAATGTGCCTGTTGCACTTGACTCCTCATCAATAGCTGAAGCTCAGCCCGACCTGCACCGCCCAGCTGTAGGACTGGTTGCTTGTCGGGAGATTACCCGCCGCGACGTTGTTATACGCGGGATGAGAGTAATAGTAATCGTCGATGTGGTTGTTAATGTTGGTGGCGTTCGCAAATGCCGACAGCTTCCCGATGATAGCCTGCTTCAGCGAAATGTCAAACAAAAGCACGTTGTCGTAATAGCTGTCCCTCAGACCATACTGGGTATCCATGTTCGTCAGCGTCAGCTGCTGATACCGGAAAGAGAACCGGGAGCTGAATCCCATGTAGTCCCATCCGAGGATCGCGTTGTACGTCGCCTTGGGCTGATCCTGCAGCGAGCCGGATACATTTTGATACTCAAGAGCGTAAATCTTTTTGAGGAATGTCCCGCCGGTCTGAACGAGCAGGAACGAGGGATACTGCTGCTGGGAGCTCATGAAGGAGGCGTTGAGATCGAGAACGATGCCGCTCAGGAGCCCGGGAAGATACCAGAGATGCGTCTGCCAGGAGATCTCGATGCCTCTCAGATAGGCCTTCGCGGGATCGTTCATCGGAATTGTCGCCTGAACGTTCCTCGCGTTGTTCGCATTGGCCCAGGAGGTGTCAAAATACCCCGACTGCGGCCCGGGAATCCTGTCATACAGGTCTGACGGAACCCCCGTGACGGGATAGGGATAGAACGGCGTGAAACTCTGCATGCTGTATATGAGATCGGAGATCTCCTTGTAGAACAGGTTCACCGTTACCAGCCCGATATCGTTGTTCGAGTACGTTGCGCCGAGATCGAAATTCCACGCGGTGGACGGCCTCAGAAGCGGGTTCCCCGTCGTGACAGTCGGACTCGACGGTCCGCTGAGTTCCAGCAGAGGGGTAACATCCCCGTAACTCGGCTGCGAGAGGCTTTTGAATGCCGCACCCAACACCTGGATGTTCTCGGAAACCTTGTATTTGATATTCACCGAGGGGTACCACCCCGGCGTGTTTCTTTTTGATTCAACAAGGAGGGGCGGAGGACCGCTCAGACCGTTCTGATTCGAGCCGTTCAGCTGCATCTGGTACGCCGAGATGTCGGTCGTCTCCTCCTGGAAGCGGGCGCCGGGGACGACAGTGAGGTTGTCGCCGACGTTGAATTCAGCCATAACATACGCTGCCAGCGTTTTCTCTTTATCCCAGTATGTTTGATTATAGTCGGCGGGTCCGTTCTGATAGTAGACTGCCTGCTTGCCGAGCGTATGGTAGTAGTAGTTCTGCATGGAGAGGAGCTGTGCCGCGTTGAAACCCGGTCCGAGTGGATATCCGAGTATGTTCGTTCTTTTGTAACCAGGATCCACCCACGGATATGCAAGGATACCCGCGGAGCTGGCATCCGCGCTCTCGCCGCTGAGGTACGGGAAGGTGTTAATAAGATCGATCCTGTTCCCCTTGCCCGCGCCGTACAGGAGGTAGTCGTGCACAGTGATGTTGCCGCTCGAGCGGTCCGCGCTGTGGAACTTCCCGCCGAAGGTGAACTTGCCCGACAATGCATCGGAGAATTTGAACGGTATTTTCCAGTCAAATTTCCCGTCCCACGATTCATCGTTCAGCCGCGAGTTGTTGATGGCCATGTCATAGAGCGTGGAATTCCCGCTCTTCGGATCCATCACTCCCTGCACAAACATCGCGCTGAGAGGCTGAGCATATTTCAGAAAGTTCTGGTTCACCGCAGCAAGGTTTGACTGCAGGAAATCAAACTCCTGCCCGTTCGGAACGATCTGGTCGGACTTCGTGTAGGAGATCGAGACGGGGAGCTCGGTTCCCCACGGCTTGAACAACGCGCTCAACGAGTTCGTCGTCTGTTCCGTTCTCGTTTCATTCGCATAGATGTTGTATTTGAAGTCATTGTTGTTGAACTCCGACTGATATGTCCTCGTCAGGGCACTGTCCTTTTTCTGATCGTACACAGTGAACCACTTCAGGTCGACGAAGTCCGACGCATAGTCCAGGATCAGGCTCGCCCCGAACCGGTGCCTGTTCAGATTCGTCTCCGTCAGCGTGGCGCTGTTCGTGAGGATGTAGAACTGATTGGCAGTCTGATCAAAAACCGGTGCGGCATATCCACCGGCGAACTGGTCCGAGGGAAGCTGCTTCTGTTCTATGTTCCCCTGGACGAGGATCCCGAACTGGTCATCAAGGAACCTGTCGCTCACGCTCCCCGTAAACTTATAGTTGTTGTATGAGTTCCGCAGGTTATTGTAGGCGCCGAATCCCGTCGCATTGTAATGGAACCCGGGATCGGCGGACTTGAGCGTGAGATTGATCGTCCCTCCGAGCGCGTCCGCGTCCATGTTCGGCTGCAGAGTTTTCGATACCTCCACGCTCCTGACAAGGTCGTCACTGAGGAGGCTCAGATCGACACCCCGGTCATAATAGTTCGTCGACGTCATCTGCACGCCTTCGATCGACACCTGATTGTATTTCGGAGAGAGCCCCCGGACGGTGACACCGTACGCTTCACCCGCGTTCCGCTGCAGCGAGATTCCGGGGAGCCGCCCGATCGATTCCGCGATGTTGGCATCCGGCAGTTCCTTCATTTTGTCCGCCGACACCACGTTGATTATCGAATTGGACGAGAGCTGCTGGTTGATTGCGGCCATCTGGCCCTTCGCCTGACCCGTGACGACGATTGTCTCTCCCTGGACCGCCTGCGCAACGAGACGGAAGTCCTGCGTCAGCGCGGCATCGGCTGAGATCGTCACGTCCATCGTCACCGTAAGATACCCGATGTACGTCACGCGCGCCGACTGCCTGCCGGTCGGAACGTTTCTCAGAGTGAACTTCCCATCGAGATCGGTGGATGCGCCGATGCTTGTCCCCTGAATTGTCACGTTGGCACCGGGAAGCGGATCGCCGGTCGTCTTGTCGACGACACGACCAGTAATGGAACCGGAGGAGGCCGCGAATGCGAACTGCACAACAAGGAGAGAGAGGAGGACCGGTACGCAGGCAGCCCGGAACAGACGATAGAAAGTAGTCATACGCGCGCTACTCCTTTCAAGATCTTCTTTATTATGGACCCGGATGACTCGCTCAGAAAAAAAACGAATGCGTAGTACCGGCGGCTAGAAGAACATGAGTGAGATCAATACTGTCAGGCGGAAGAAAAATTCCGGAACATCGGAAGCTATTGGAATTCAAGAGAACTCACGTCAGGCGATGAGAGGTACACGGTCAGAGTCTACCCCCGACGGACACCGAAGGGCTGTATATGGTTCTATTTACAGGAACACAGAGAATGCCAGAATCTCGAACTCCGCACATCATAAATCTGTCACAAATTGTCACGAAAACCTAATTATATCTTGACAAAAGCGACGTTCGTCTTATCAAATTGATAATTCTGTGTCAAAATGATAAAGTGCCTCAGGGTGCCCAATCGTCGGTCCGGAACGATGATGAAGGGAGGCCCGCGCTGTTGTACAGGGTCGCCTGCGAAACGTTGCCGAACGCATACCGCACCGCAAGGGGGTGTTTCACCAGGAAGCTCGACACGATAAGCCTGGATCCCCGGACCGTCACATCCGCGTTCCGGAAAATGTGGTCCTCCCCCGCCACCTGGAACCCGTTCCCCCGTTCGGACTGCGTGACGACGAGACCGCCGGCAACGCTCCCGAACGAGAGCTCGATGACATCTCCGACGACCTTCATCGAATTGTAGACGGGACCGGACGCGACAATCTTCTTCCCGTACGTGCCGGCAAGAGCCAGAAGTGCGAGCCGCCGTCCCACCTCCTGCTTGTTCGGCGGATGAATGTCGCTCGCTTTGCCGATGTCGAGCGTCACCGCCATCCCCGTGTTCTT
>PMJQ01000116.1 GCA_003157485.1 Ignavibacteriota bacterium | reverse complement strand
CGCCGTACTGCGTGACGTGCGATGTGTCGTGCGGGAGCCTGCCGGTGTTCATCCATCGCTTCAACCCGGAGAGCGCAAACTCATCCGTGAAATCCTCGCTCCAGAGCGTGCTGTACGGGACTCCCGCTTTCGTGAGGCACCCGTTGAGGTTCAGCATCCCGACAAGCCCCGGCCATGTCCCGCTCCAGTTCGCGACCGTGAGTATCGGCCCCCGGTGCGTGATGAGTCCGGCGAGGACGTGATGGCTGTACTGCCAGACTGCCTCGGCGACGATGAGGGGTGTGCGCGGGGGGATCGAGCGGAACACCTCCATTCCGTAGTGCTGGCTGTCGATGAACCCGTGCTCCTTGGCCGGGTCGAACGGGTGCGCCCGCCTGACGGACCCGCCGAGCCCTTCGACGGCCCGGGCCAGTTGCTGCTCCATGGCGGATTGTGCCGCCTCGCAGTTGCGGTTTGCTGAAAGTCTGAGATCGCCGCTGGCGATGAGTGTGATAGGTTGCATGGCTTTCCTCGCTGGATAGTATTGTGAATGTCACGAAATACGGCGGAACTGTCAAGCGCTCGGGCCCGGCTCCCCTCCGGTCGTGGCGGAGAGCTCCCCGGCAATCGAATCGCGGACAAGCGACCTGAGCTTCTCCGCTTCCGCTCCGGGCGTTTGCCCGGGGAAGACCGGCTCGAGTATGCGGACGCGAATCGCCTGCTTCCCCCGGAGTATGAACCCCCGCTTGGGAAGCGCCGCGGCCGTCCCCTGTATGACGATCGGAAGCACCGGGCGGCCGGACCGGAAGGAGAGCTCGAACGCCCCCCCCTTGAACTCCCCGAGCGTGCCGGTCGGGGATCGCGTCCCCTCGGGGAATATCATCACCGAGCTCCCTTCGCGCAGTGCGGCCTCCGCGCTCCGCATCATGCCCAGATTCCCCCTTGCGCTTCCCCGCTCGATCCTGATGTACCTGTTGAGCGTCATGTTCCAGCCGACAAAGGGGATCCTGAAATTCTCTGCCTTGGAAACCCACTTGAAGTGGACGAAGAGACGGTACAGGACAAGTATGTCGAGGAGCGACTGGTGGTTGGAGACCATCACGTATGCGGCGCGCCTGTCAATCCGTTCCTTCCCTTCGATCCGGACCCGCCACAGGGGGTTGCACCAGGTGTACACCGACGCCCAGAAGCATGAAAACAGATGGAGGAGCCGGAGCCGTCTGTCGAATGCGGACGTCACGACCCGCAACAGAAGGGCCATGGGGTAGAAGAGAATTGATGTGACGAGCATGAATCCCCAGAAGAGGAGTGACCCGGTGATCGCCATCTGCCTCCTCTTACGTCGTTATCCCCGGCGCGGTGCCGGGGACGTGCCGGGCGCTCAGGGCGACGAATTCTTCGCTCATCGTCACCGGAAGCCTCCCCCGGCTTGTGCGACACGGAGTATCTCTTCCGGGGTCGCAGCCCCTGTTTCTTTCAATTTTTTCACGGTGACCGCCGCGGCGAGATTCGCGAGCTCCCCGGCCTCGGCAGGAGTCCCCCCGGCGGCGAGGCATGCCGCGATCGCCGAGACAGCCGTGTCCCCCGCGCCGACAGTGTCGACGGGATCGTCGAGCGGGAGGGCGGGGATGTCGGAGAAGCGGATCCCGTCGTAGAGAAGAATTCCTTCATCTCCCCGCGTGACGAACACGGGCTTTCCCGTTCGTTCGGCTATCGTGAGCGTAGCCTGGCGGAGCGTTTCCGCCGGGAGAGGCGTTGCATTTCCCCCCGACGCGGCACCCGGTGCGGCCGCGAGCCGCGCTGCCTCTTTCGCATTCAGTTTCGAGGTCATCCCTGTGAACGAGCCGTTCATCGTCCGTGCGTCGAGTACGAAGGGGACGCCGGGGTTCCCGTGCGCGCAGGAATTGAGCGCGCGGATCATCGCCGCCGAATGAATTCCCGGCGCAAGCTGCTGGTTGACGACGAACGCGCCGAGTGAGGGGAGTGCCTGAAGGATACGCGGGCAGAGCGTGGATTCCGATCCCATCGTGTTCCACCTGCCGAAGTCGATCCGCTCCCCTTCGGCCTCCGCGCGGTACGGCTTCGCGTACACCGGAGTCTCCCAGTCCCTCTCCTGCGCGATGAGCCCCGATGTGTCGATTCCCTTCTGCCGGAGGAGCGACTCGAGTTCCCTCCCGAACATGTCGCACCCGATCACGCCGAATGCGCGGACAGTCCCGGTTCCGAGAGCGGCGAGATTGCACGCGACGTTCCCGGCTCCCCCGGGGGCGTAGCGCTGCGACCTGACGCCGTGCGTCGGCTTCCCCGTTTCAAGCGAAATCTCGGGTTCGCCCGTATCGATCTCCCAGTAGGCATCCAGGCAGAAGTCTCCGGCGATCCCGATCCTCGCGCTTCGAATACGGTCGAGTATCTCTTCAAGCCTCGCGAGTGTCATTTGAAATACGGTTCCAGAAATGCCCGCTCGGCCGCCGTCCAGGCGTGCGCGCCGTAATAGAGCTTCATCTCCCGCGCCTGCGAGGTCTGTTCCATGAAGTACGACGCGAAGGCCTCCGCCGGTGCGCGGAGCCTCCCGTTCGGGTTCACCATCGCGCTGAACAGGGAGCCGAAGAGCCGTTCGTCGCACACGCCGAGCCTCTTCAACGCTTCCAGCGCGTTCACCCGCGTCATGAATTCGTACGAGACGCCGGCGTAAGCGATCAGGCGGGAGACTGACGCGGTGTCTCCCCGCCGTGCGCTGATCTCGTTCCAGAGCACGCTCACACGGTGTCCGGTCCCGTCTACTCCCTTTGTCAGCGCGAGGTAGCGGGGTGTCTCCTCCGGGAACCGGTCCGAAAGAATCTCGAGTGCGGCGGCAACGTTGTTATACGAAGAGTCCCCAAGCATCGTCTCTGCGTCGTGCCGGAGGAGGGAAAGCATGCCGCCCGATGCCGCCTGGAGTGCGGCCCGGCGCACGGTTGCGGAAGTGTCCCGGAGTCCCCGCCGTACAAGCGAGACGCTCTGCGTGTCCGTGTCTCCCGTGATCTGTGAGAGGATTTCCTCGCGCAGTGCATGGAAGCCGTCCTTTGCGTAGACCCGGGCAAGTGTTTCCCTCTTTGCCGCGACGGCGGCGGGGCGCATAGCCCGTACGGCGTCGTACCTGTCGATCATACAGGGAGCGCCCAGGGCCTGGGCTCTAAGCATCGTCAGAGGCTTTTCGAAATCGACCGACTTGAGTATCCAGCTCCCGGGGTCAAAAAGCGCGTATGCGACGGGGCGCGCCCCGGGGTTCGGTATCGTGATTGTCGTCGACTGATCGGAGATCACGCGCGATACGCTCTCCGCAGTCCCGTCGGCATAGTGAACCTCAAACTGAATGGGCATCCGGAAGAGCCCGGAAATATCGTCCTGCACCTGCGTCTGAACGACCCTGAATACCGACTTCCGCCCTTGTGATTCCCCCCCGGCGACCTCCTCGAACCGGACGCTGTACGAGGGCTCTCCCCCCCGGTCGATCCACTCATGAAAGAACCACGCGGGACTGAGGCCGAGCACATCCTGGAACGCCTGATACAGGTCGTTTGTCTCGACGTTACCGTACGCGTGTTTTAGGAGGTACGAGCGGATCACGCGGCGGAATTCCTCCCGCCCGAACGTGTGCATCATCATGTCGAGGACCGCCGATCCCTTCTGGTAGACGCGGGCACTCCCTGCGGCGCCGTGGACGATGGGGAGCCGGTTCTGCTTCGACGCCTCCAGTGCGGCCGTCTGTTCTTCCCGGCGCGCCCATTCGTACCACTCCTCTCCATATATCGATTCCTGGAAGAGTTTCGCGTAAAACGTCGCAAAACTCTCGTGAAGCCACGCGCTCGTGCCGCTCCGCCCCGTGACGTAGTCGCCGAACCACTGGTGGGCGCACTCGTGTGCGTTGACGCCGACATAGTCCCTGTCGAGATATGACCGCCCGTTCACGAACAGGAAATCGCCGAACACCGTGGCGGTCGTGTTCTCCATCCCCCCGTACAGAAAGTCCTCGACAGGGATCTGCGAATACGATTCCCAGGGGTAGGGAACACCCGTCTCTTCCGAGAGGAAATCGACGATTGCGGCCGAATACCTGTATGTGGACTCTATCCTCTCCGGCTCATCGGGATAGTACCAGAGGTTGACCGGCACCCCCCCTTTCGTGTGAACCGTCCGCACGCCGTATCTGCCGATCGCGAGCATCACGAGGTACGACGAATGCGGATGCGTCATCCTGTAATGCCACGTGCGGGTCCCGTCGCCGTTGTCACGGACTTCGACTCTCGTCCCGTTGGAAAGGACGCTGTATGCGCTGTCGACCGTGACGAGCGTTTCCGTCGTCATCTTGTCATTCTCTTCATCGTAACAGGGGACCCAGTGCCTGTTGTCGATTCCCTGCCCCTGCGTCCAGATCTGCTTCCGGCCGAGACTGCTCGTGTCGTCCCAGCCGACGAAGTAGAGCCCTCTGTCGGGGGTCGCTTCGTACCTGAACGTGATCGAGTCTTCCGTATCCCACGTCAGGGGATGAACCGGGAAAACGGTCACCCCTTCCGGCGACGTCCTGAACATGAGTTTCCGCCCGTTCAGCGTCGCTTCGAGTATTGTTATCCCCGGCCCGTTGAAGAAGAGCGAATCGACACGGCTCCGCAGCGGAGCAAACACATGCGTGACGCGCCCCCGGACGAGCTTCCGTGCGGTGTCAAAACTGAGCTCCACGCGCATGTGCTTCATGTCGACCGGGTGTTCCGCCGGCTCCGTCCCCGGCTGGACATAGACTCGCGCCGTCGGGTAGCTCGTCTCCTGTGCCATTCCCGCCTGCGCCCCCCACATCGTTAGCACAATCGTCAATTTTGGAATCAGCATTCTCAATCCTCGATCTTCCATTCTCCGTCTTCAATTATGGCTTTCAGTATTTGAGGATCTTTCCCTTGTCGATTGCCGGCAAGCCTTCATTCATCCACGGCGGCGCCGGTTTTCCCATAAGATAGTGATCGAAGAACTCCATCATCCGTATCGACAGATCTTTCCTGTTCTTTCTCTGCACAAGGTTGTGCGCCTCCCCGTTATAGACGAGCATCCACACCGGCCTGTCGAGCCGCCGGAGCGCGTTGAAGAACTCTATCCCCTGGTACCAGGGGACGGCGCCGTCCGCGTCGTTGTTCATCAAGAGGAGCGGCGTCCTGACGCTGTCCGCCCTGAAGAGGGGGGAGTTCTCGATAAAGAGGTCCGGGCGCTGCCAGAGCGTCGCGCCGATGCGGCTCTGCTCGTGTTCGTACTGGAACATGCGCGCCAGCCCCGATTCCCACCGTATCCCGCCGTATGCGCTCGTCATGTTGGAGACGGCGGCGCCCGCCATCGCCGCATGGAACATGTGCGTCCGTGTGACGAGGAATGCCGTCTGATATCCTCCCCAGCTCTGTCCCTGCAGTCCCATCCTGTTTTTGTCGACAAACCCTTTCGCGAGAAGGGCGTTCACGCCGGTTATGACGCAGTCATATGCGCTTTTCCCCGGGAATCCGACCCTGTACCGTATGTCGGGGACGAAGAGAACATATCCCCTGCTGACGTAGAGCGATATGTTCACTGTCGAGGCGCTGGGAGCGGGCGCGATGTACCTGTGGAGAAGGTCGGAGTTCCTCTCGTAGTAGTAGACGATCATCGGGTACTTCTTCGCCGGATCGAACCCTTCGGGTTTGTACAGGAGCCCGTCGATCGGTTTTCCATCCCCCGCCTTCCAGTGGACGAGCTCGGCGGTTCCCCAGAGGTAGTCCTTCTGCCGGGGGTTGCTCTCGCTCATCCGCACCGGGGCGGAGAACGCTGTATCCGTCAGGTAAATCTCGGGGGCCTCTCGGAACGACTCCTTCATGTAAATCATTGCTCCGGCATTGCGTGCCTTCGCTACGTCCGTATACATGTGCGGCGTGATCTCGAGCTGCCGCGGAGGCCCCTGGAGTCCCGCCGACGCCCGCGCAAATCCGGCCGATTTGTCCTTTTCGTCGAATGCCCGGAGAAGCATCATGGCGCCCGGAGTCAGAAAGCGCTCCTCGGGATCGAGACGCGCATACCGGTACCGGATATGCGAATCCCGCCCTTTCCCTTCCGTAAGGCAGCGCGCGCTCATTCTCCCCGTGGGATCCGCTCCCCATATGTCATACCTGTCGTACACGAGAAACAGGCTGTCTCCGGCGGTCCATCCCGGAGTGCCGTACGGGGCGGGGTCTTCGGGAACGTCGCTCAATTCGTCGTAGAGAGGGACGTGAATCCCGGAAGTCATGTTGACGGGAGTTCCCCCCGTGATCGGGATCGCGAACCAGTTCCTCTTCTTCCCGTCGAACCACGTGACGAACCGACCGGCGGGGGAGAGGCTCACCCCCCCCTTGATGTGCGTGAGGAGGCGCGTGCGGACGCCGGATGTGAGGTCGACTGTATAGGCGTCCCATGACGGCGTCCCTTCCCATGTTTCCGCCCTCCTGTACGGGAGGCTGGAAAGCCCGAGTGCGAGGGGTGCGTTTCCTTCCTCTCCCGTCACGACGAGCGGGAGCGTCGTATCTGCGGCCTGGATGAAACGCTTCACGCTGATATCAAAGACCGCGGTATACGACCTTTTTTTCTCATCGGCAAGTTCCTTGAGCTGCTGCGATTGAATCTGCGCGTCCTGCCAGCTCCAGATGTCGAGCTTCGCCGTCTCTTCGTCGATAAGCGTCGTGTCCTCGGGGAGAGGGACGGGGGCAGTCCCGAAGAAGAGCCGCCTGCCGTCTTTGGAGAAGAAGACGCGCCCGTTCTCGCTTACAAGCCAGTGCCTGTACATCCCCTGCGTGAGCGTGTCGACGAGCCGCACCGCCGAATCGGGACCCGCGCTCCAGTAGTACAGGGCATAAAACCGTTGTTTGGATTTCGCACTATCCCTGTCGGCGACGAACGCCGCCTGTTGCCCGGCGTCGTCCCATGCCGGCTGCCGGTACGATCCCTTCCCCGAGGCCAGCGTGTCGGTTTTTCCCGTCGCCCCGGTGAAGACGAACACGCCCGCGCGCGCCGTGCTGTCGTTTCCCGTCGTCGTGACGATGAGCCTGCGGCCGTCCCTGCTGAGTGCGTAGTCACGCGCGAAGGGGAACGTGTATTCCCGTCCGCTCGAGAGCTCCCGCATCACGACCGTGGTTCCCTTTTCTTCCTTCTTCTCGTCCGATTTATCGTCGGGCGCGTCTCCCGTGTGTGCCTTGACCTTCTTCGCGGTGTCCGGCACGGCTTTCTCGATCTGGTACGCCAGCCAGCCGGATCCCTTCTCCGGGAGCTTGAACGATTTTACGCGGGGGATTTTCTGAAGGACGTGCGAGCGGAGGTCGAGTATGCCGAGCGAATCTTTCGGCGCGTCGTCCCCCTTCTTCTTATCGTCGCGTGCTTTCTTGATCGCCGAAAAGAGAGGACGTATCGTAAAGACGGCGAAGTCGGATGCCTGTGTGAATTTTCCTCCGGTGCCCCGCGCGATCGTGTCGGGGGTCCCGCCGTGGAGCGGCACGACCACGAGTCGCGCGTCTCCCTCCCCGGGCTCCAGCGTGTACATCACGTGGCGGCCGTCGCCGGCGATGGACTCTCCCGTAACCCGGATCCAGGAATCGTACACGTCATGTGAAAGCGGCTTTTTTGAATCCTGCGCGGAGGTGACCTGGACTGCGATGAGAGCGGCCGGAACGGCGATCCGGCTCAACCGATGAATGAACTCCATCTGATTCCTCCGCGAACTGGACGATTATGTGTATTTGAGTACGACGGCTGTTGTGGTGCCGGGCTCGAGTATATACCTGCGCAGTCCTTTTTCGGCAGGCCAGGGCTTCAACGGGAGGGACTCCCTCGCGTCCACGGCGAGCTCCCCGGTGCAGCCCGCAGGCATGGTAAGGGAGAAGCGCCTTTCTCCCCTGGTACCCCGGGATTCGAAGACGATGTCTCCGCGGACCGTGGGCGCGGTGAGGGAAACATGTTCGAGGTCGCCGACCTGGGGGCNNCGCACCATGCAGCGGGTGAACCCGGGGGCGATCGGCTGTATCCCGGCGATCCCCATATAAAGGAGGTAGAGGGGGACGGGGCAGCTGTGGCTCATCACCGATCCCGAGTCCGGCCTCTCAGTCCAGAATTCCTGGAGCGTGTTGTTGTACCTGACGGAGTCCATCGCCGCCCAGCGGCCCCGGAAATCGGAGAGTATCACCTCGGGCCTTCCCCCCTTGGCCAGCGCCCAGAGTCTCCAGCAGGAG
>PMJQ01000021.1 GCA_003157485.1 Ignavibacteriota bacterium | reverse complement strand
GCATACGATGGCGGTCGGATACTCGTTCCGGCGTCTCTTCCTGAAGTAGTCCAGCGTGTTTCCGTAGCTTTCCTCCTGACGTGACCCGATGGACACGATCATGTCCTCCTTGAACGCCAGTGTGCTTTCACTGAAGGCGTGCCGGAATCCTTCGATGCGCTCCTGGGTATGAGATGAGGACGGAGGACCTGCAAAGTGGACAATGCGCGAGTGTCCGCAATCCATGAGATACTTGACTGCTTTCTTGATTGCGTTTGAGTTGTCGATCGTGACAACATTTGCCTGTATCCCTCTGACGTCCTCCAGCAGGACGAAAGGGTAGTTAATCATTTTCAACCTGAAGAGATGCTCGATCTCGGCCGTGCCTTCTACGAGGGGTGCAATAATCGCGCCCTTGATGTCCTTCGCGGCGAAAAGCTGGGAAAATCCTTTTTCTGATTGGTGGTTGTTCTCCGAACTCGTGATAAGGAGGGAATACCCTTTGCTGTTCGCATAGTCCCGAACGCCGGTGGCAATTGCCGTGTAGAACGGGTAGTTCACGTCCTTGATGATTATTCCGATGCACTTGTCCTGATTCCCGCTTCGCAGATTCCTCGCGATCCCCTGCGGGCGAAAATGGAGTTCCTTCATCACCTCGAGAACATGGTCCCGGGTTTCCTGCTTGACCGTGTTCCGGGCATTCATGACGGCAGAAACAGTTCCTTTTGAGACGCCTGCCCGTTTGGCGACCTCTTCTATCGTTATCTTCTTCATGAGCTTTTCTGTCACTCTTTAGTGTGGCCAAATATAAGCAAACTTCTGAAACGATTCAATCAGAGTTGCTTTTATTGTGGAAATTCGGTTATTTTTTCTGGTTTTCGTAGTTTTTGCCCGCCGGCCTCCGGCCTGCGGTGGCATCTGCACACGGNNGCGACCGGGCTCGGATACGCGATCGCAGAGGCGTTTGCAGCCAACCATTCGGTCGTTCATATTGTTGGAAGGGACAGAGAGAAACTCGAGCGTGCCAGGGCAACACTGGGAGGAGGGGTACGCTCCGTCGTTTTTGATTTGAACAACATCGACCGACTCCCGGACCTGGTACAGCAGGTGGCTGCCGCAGCAGGGGAGATCGATATCCTCGTGAATAACGCGGGGATCAATATCAAGAACGATGCCCTGAGTGTTTCCAATCGGGAGTACCAGGACATTATCCTCACCAACCAGACCGCGGTATTCGCCCTCTCCAGAGAAATCGGGAGCTCCATGGTTGCACGCGGGACCGGCAACATCATCATGATCAGTTCGATGGCCTCACGCTACGGCATTCCGAAGGTTGTCGGGTACGCGGCATCGAAAGCCGCGGTCGAAGGGATGACACGAACACTGGCGGTCGAATGGTCTCCGCGCGGTGTCCGGGTGAATTGCATCGCTCCGGGATTTATTGCCACGGCGATGTCATCGAGGGCTTTTGAGGACGATCCGGCAAGAAGGGAACGGGTGCTTGCCCGTACGCCCCTCGGTACGCTGGGCGAGCCGTCAGACGTGGCGAATGCAGCACTCTTCCTCGCTTCTGAACAATCGCGATATATCACCGGTATTGTGTTGCCGGTCGACGGGGGTAATTCCATAGGCTTCTAAACCGCGTTCCACAGAGCGACTGTGCCATGACCGACGAACAATGGGAAATACTCACGAGGACGGTACGAGGGGAGATCGTCAGGCCTCTGCCCGTCGGGTTTATTATCGACAGTCCGTGGCTGCCGCAATGGTGCGGGATGAGGATCCTTGACTATTTTACGAGCGACGAGCACTGGTTTCTCGCGAACACGAAAGCAGTCGATGCATTCCCGGATGTGCTGTTTCTTCCCGGTTTTTGGTCGGAGTTCGGGATGTGCACAGAGCCATCCGCCTTCGGAGTACGTTGCGTGTTTCCTGCAGACGAATTCCCTCACGCTCACAAGGTTCTCGTTTCCGCGGACGACATTGAGTCGCTCCCGCAACCGGATCCCCGTACTGATGGCCTGTTGCCGTTCGTGCTGAATCGCTTGAAGCTCGCGCAGCCCAGAATTGAGGCGGCCGGCCATAGGATCCGGTTCGCAGTCGCCCGCGGCCCGCTGAACATAGCAAGTTACCTTATGGGGACGACTGAATTCCTCACAATGATGATGACCGATCCGGCGAGGACAGAAGCGCTCGTAAAAAAGATCACCCGGTTCCTGAAAGACTGGCTCTCTCTGCAACGAGAGACCTTTCCTTCAATTGACGGGGTACTGTTGCTTGATGATATCATCGGGTTCATCGGGGAAAAAGAGTTCCGGACATTCGGTCTTCCGCATTTCCGGGAGCTCTTTGATGCGGACGTCAGCATCAGGTTTCTGCATAATGACGCGCCGTGCCGGGTTTCGTCCCCCTTCCTTCCTGAAATGGGGGTGAACCTGTTCAACATGGGCTTCGAGATTACTCTCAATGAATTGAGACGATTGACGAAGAATGAAGTTGCGCTGCTGGGGAATGTACCTCCGCGTGATGTGCTTGCCGCCGGGACCATCCAGGATGTCGCGGCATCGACGGTCGGGCTTATAGGTTCACTGGAAGATCGTTCAAAGGTGATTCTTTCGTGCGGGGGGGGGATGCCTCCGGGTGTGAAAACTGAGAACATCTCGGCGTTCGTCCGGGCGGTCCGGGGTTACACGGGTTAAGAGAACGCTGTGAGGCGAGGGACCTCCGGAGGGCGATCCTGACCCTTAAATTCAATGCTGGTAATCAATTGCGGAAAAGCCGGATTGTCCCGGAGCGATGTCACGTAAATCTCCTGAACAAACATCCCTGGTGCGAGAAATTGGCTTTTGCTCTTGACATGAGGATTAATTCGTTGTATCATTGAATCGATTCAAGTGTATTGCTTACCGTTCCAAGTAAAATCAAAATCGCTGTCCAGGTTCTTCCCCTGTCTCGCCACGCGCGGGTCCGGTCTGAGAGTTTTCCAGCCTCCACCGATAGGCAATTTTGAAAGTGGGTATGTCGAAGCAATTCTTCCCGGGCGTCGGTCAACCGATCTCTTACGAAGGGAGAGAGTCGAAGAATCCTCTCGCCTTCAAGTACTACGACAAGAATCGGCGTGTCGGTGACAGGACCATGGGGGAGCATCTGCGGTTTGCGGTTGCATACTGGCACACCTTCATGGGGACAGGTGCGGATATGTTCGGCGGTCCGAGCTTCAGGAGGGAATGGCACAAAGCCAGCGACCCGATGGAACGTGCAAGAGACACGATGGATGCCGCATTTGAATTCGCGCATAAGCTCACCGCCGACTACTATTGTTTCCATGACCGGGATATTGCGCCGGAAGGCGAATCCTTCTCGCACTCATGCAGGAATCTGGAAACAATGGTTGAGCGCGCGAAGGACATTCAGAAAGCGACCGGCATCAGGCTCCTGTGGGGCACGGCAAATCTGTTCAGCAACCCCGTCTATTCACAGGGTGCCGGGACAAGCCCTGATGCACATGTCTTCGCGTACGCCGCGGCACAAATGAAAAACGCGATCGATGCAACTCATACGCTCGGAGGGGAGAACTACGTCTTCTGGGGAGGCCGTGAAGGATACGAAACGCTGCTGAATACCGACCTCAAGAGAGAGCAGGAGCAGATGGCCCGGCTCCTGCATATGGCCGTCGAATACAAGAACAGGATCGGGTTCAAAGGTCAATTTCTGATCGAACCGAAGCCCGCCGAACCCACAAAGCACCAGTATGATTTTGATGCAGCGACAACGATCAGTTTTCTGAGAGAGTACGGGTTGCTCGAACATTTCAAACTGAACATCGAAGCAAACCATGCGACACTTGCAGGTCATTCATTTGAGCACGAACTCGCCGTTGCATCAGCCGCCGGAATGCTGGGGAGCGTCGATGCCAATCGCGGCGATTTGCTTCTCGGCTGGGACACGGATCAGTTTCCGAATGATATCACCGGCACCGCATTCGCGATGATGATAATTCTCAAGCAGAATGGTCTGGGAAAGGGGGGGCTCAATTTTGACGCCAAGGTGAGGCGCAGTTCGGTTGACCCGACAGATCTCTTCCACGCTCATATAGGCGGGATGGACACGTTCGCACGGGGGCTCCTGATTGCACATCAGATTATCAAAGAGAAGGTGCTGGACAATATCATTGAAGAAAGATACAACAGCTTCAAGTCGGGGATCGGTGCTCAGATCATGGCAGGGAAGTCCAGCCTCGAGGATCTGGAAAAGTGGATCCTCCGGGAAGGCGCTCCGGCTGTGCGGAGCGGGCGCCAGGAACTTCTGGAAAACATCCTGAACTCGTATGTCGTGTAGCGGGTAATTTGGGCAAACCGGTGGTTCGGGCGGTCAAACACTGAAACGATTCAATCCAAGATGAATCAATCCAGAAAACGCTCTGTATTCATCGTGCCATGACAGAGCCTCCTCGTGCGCCCGCGTGCGCTCGAGATACCAACACGGAACGTGACAATGACTGAAAAACTCTCTCGTGACGAGACGATAAACCAGGAAGAAGGGCTCGACTACAGGAACGCCGGTCAGCCGGTGGAAGACCGCGTCGCCGACCTGCTGGGCCGGATGACGGTGGAGGAGAAGGTGGCACAGATGCTTTGCGTCTGGGGTCAGAAGAAGGCGATGTTCCTCGATGACNNCTTCAGAAGTTCTTCGTTGAAGAAACCCGTCTCGGCATACCCGTGATCTTCCACGAGGAATGCCTTCATGGGCTTGCCGCCAAAGATGCGACAAGCTATCCGCAGCCGGTCGGGCTCGCTTCCACGTTCAATCCGGAGCTTGTCGAAGAGATTTACTCTGCGATCGCTGAAGATACGCGCGGCCGGGGGGCACATCAGGCCCTAACCCCGGTCGTTGACGTCGCCCGAGATCCCCGCTGGGGGCGGGTCGAAGAGACGTTTGGAGAGGACCCGTTTCTCGTCTCCCGGATGGGGATCGCCGCCGTGAGGGGCTTCCAGGGGGACGGAAGCTTCAGGGACAAGAAGCGGATCATCGCGACGCTCAAACATTTTGCCGCTCACGGGCAGCCCGAATCGGGAACAAACTGTGCGCCGGTAAACGTCTCAGAGCGCCTCCTCCGCGACACATTCCTGTACCCGTTTAGAGAAGTCATCGCGGAAGCCGGTCCGCTCAGCGTCATGGCGTCATACAACGAAATTGACGGCGTGCCGTCGCACGCAAACACGTGGCTCCTGCAGGATGTCCTCAGAGACGAATGGGGCTTCGGGGGATTCGTCGTTTCCGACTACTATGCCGTGACGGAGCTGCACAGGAGGGACGAGGCGATCAGTCATTCGGTGGCCGGGAGCAAAAGCGAGGCTGCGGCTCTCGCTGTTGCCGCCGGAGTGAACTTGGAATTGCCCGACCCCGATTGCTATCCCGAGCTGGTCCGCCTCGTCCGCGAAGGGGTCGTCAGCGAATCCTCGATAGACAGACTGGTGGGCCCGCTCCTGAGATGCAAATTCCAGATTGGATTGTTTGAAGATCCGTACGTCGATCCCGGCCTGATTCAGAACGATCACAGGCTTGCCCTGGAGCGAGACCTTGCGTTGCGCGCCGCGCGCGAGACGATCACGCTCCTGAAGAACGACAACGATCTGCTCCCTCTCCGCCTTGGGGAAAACGGTACCATCGCAGTAATCGGACCGAATGCGGACCGGGCGTTGCTGGGCGGATACAGCGGAACGCCGAAGTTCTCGGTCTCCGTCCTGGAGGGAATAAGAGCCCGTGCCGGGGGTGGGTTCAGGGTCGTCTACAGCGAAGGCTGCAAGATTACTGTCGGCGGTTCATGGAACGAAGATACCGTGACGTGTCCCGACCCGGAAGTGGATCGGAAGGCAATTGCCGATGCCGTCGCCACCGCACGCACCGCGGAGGTGATAGTGCTCGCACTCGGGGGGAATGAACAAACCTCCCGGGAAGGATGGAGCAAGGTTCACATGGGGGACCGCGCAAGCCTGGAACTCCTCGGCAGGCAGAACGAGCTGGCGAAGGCGATGGTGGAGACCGGGAAACCGGTCGTCGTGCTGCTCTTCCACGGAAGGCCGAATTCGATTACGTACATTCAGGAACACGCCCGGGCCGTCCTCGAATGCTGGTACCTCGGGCAGGAGACCGGACGTGCGGTGGCCGGGGTTCTGTTCGGTGACTCTGCTCCGGGGGGGAAGCTGCCGATTTCCATTCCGAGATCTGTGGGTCATGTCCCCTGCTATTACAATTACAAGCCCTCCGCGCGCCGCGGCTACCTCTTTGATGACGTTTCATCTCTCTATCCGTTCGGTTACGGGCTGAGTTATACGACGTTCGCGTTCAGCAATGTGAGTCTCGAGAAATCCGTCATTCAATCCGGGGAATCGACGACCCTCCGCGTGGATGTCACAAATACCGGGAAGCGGCCCGGCGATGAAGTCGTGCAATTGTATATCCGCGATCTCGTGAGTTCCGTGACACGTCCCGTGAAGGAACTGAAAGGCTTCAAGAAGATCCACCTCCTCCCCGGCGAGTCGGCGACGGTGGCTCTCACAATCGGGCCCGACCAGTTGTCGTTTACGAACATAGAAAAAGAGTGGGTTGTCGAGCCGGGGGAGTTCGACATCATGGTAGGGAATTCTTCCAGGGACCAGGACCTGACAAGAGTAGTTTTGAACGTGATCTGAAAGTACCGGATTCAGTCTGAAATCATCGGGGTAGCCTGTGTCGACTGTTGCGGAAAAACTCTCCATAAAAGAAAAAGTCGGGTACGCCCTCGGCGACACCGCTGCGAACTTCATCTTCCAGAC
>PMJQ01000120.1 GCA_003157485.1 Ignavibacteriota bacterium | reverse complement strand
GATCCCATCGACGCGCATGGAAACAAGCGTCTGGAGATGTTTCCTCTCGCGCTCGGCATTCTCCTGCGATACGGTCAGTATGGTCTCGACGTTGTGCCCGAACGCGGTATTGTACACCGACTCGATGACCGCACCGAAAAAGAAATGCGCGATCTTCGGCACCACCAGTCCGATCATGTTTGAGCGGCGGGACGAGAGGCTCCGCGCGATGATGTTCGGACTGTAGCCGAGGTCGTCCGCGACCTTCCGCACACGCTTCGTCATCTCGAGTGAGATGTCCGGGTGCCCGCGGAGGGCCTTCGACACCGTCACCCTGCTGACGTCGAGCCGGCGTGCAATATCCTCGAGCGTGATATGAGGGACCTTCTTCATCGGCGAACATTCTCCTTCTGCTCACCGCCGGCTGCGGCGGCTCCTCGTTCGAGTTCGATGGCCGCGAGGAGGAACGGCGCGTAGCCCTTGATGTCGTTCGTCCGCTGCGGGACGCCGATGTAGTATTCATAGCTTCCGTCCCTGTACGGTTTCCCTCCTAGGCCGGCGCCCGCGCACGTATGGTGCAAGTCAACGAATCCGTCCCTGTCGACGCTCACAAGGTGGTTCACGATTCCGTCAAACGTCCGGCGTGCCGCCGCAGCGTATTCGGGCCCGAGGTAGTGCCTGTTCGCCCCCCTGGCAAATGCGTAGGCGAACATCGCCGACGAGGAGGCCTCCAGGTAGTTCCCTGCGCGGCGCGGCTGATCCGGCACCTGGTACCAGAGCGCGGTCTCCGGATCCCTGACCCGGAGAAGATCGCCGGCCAGGGCGCGCAGCATTCCTGTCAGTTCCTCCCTTCCCGGGTGGCCGGGGGGAAAATACTCCAGGACGTCGACAAGCGCCATCATGAGCCAGCCGATGCTCCTCCCCCAGAAGACGGGGGAACGTCCCGTCGCACTGTCCGCCCACCGTTGTTCTTTCCGCTCGTCCCACCCGTGGTAGAAGAGACCTGTCTTCGGATCCCGGCAATGCGCGGCGATAAGCCTGAACTGGCGCACCACGTCGTCCAGGTCTCCCCGCTCGCCGAACATCCCCCCGTACCATGCGTAGAATGGCGCCGCCATGTAGAGCCCGTCGAGCCACATCTGCGACGGGTAGATCTGCTTATGCCAGAAACCTCCCCCGGAAGTACGGGGTTGTTCCTTGAGCTGGCGCCTGAGGATCGCCGCGGCCTTCCTGTAACGCTCGTCCCGCGTCCGCTTGTACAGGGCGAGGAGCGATGTCCCCGGGGCAATGTTGTCGAGCTGGTACTCATCGAACCGGTAGGTCGTGATACTGCCATCCTCGGTGACATACTGGTCAATGTTCCGCTTCACAAATTCCGCATAGCGCGCTTCTCCCGTGAACAGAGACATCTGCCTGAGGGCGGCAAGCATGACCCCCTGTTCGTACGTCCATTTCGCGGCCGGGAAAAGGGAGTCGTACGTCACTGCAGATGGATGCCTCCGGATGAACGATTCCGCGATCCGTTCCGACCAGGGCATCGTCGTGTCGATGCGTGGCGGAGCCACGGCGGAGAGCGTAGAACCCGCAACCTGCACTCCATCCATGGTGACCCCTTCCGCGTCCGTAACGGTCATGACGGGGAGTGTCTGCGGCGCCACGCGCAGAGCGGCAAACCGGACGTTCTTTACGTCGGCGCAGTGGATTCCCCGGACCGTGGTCATAGACAGGCTGTCGAACGATATGTTCTCGATCGGCATCTCCGGCAGGCCGAGGAGTTCGACCGCATATCCTCTTCCGGAACTGCAGGCGATCCTCTCAAAACTGGCGTTCCGCACGCGGGGGGTGGATGCGCTCACGATGCCGGCCGGGAGGCGCGCCCCCGCGTAGAGCGCATTGATATGTATCGCTTCCTCCCCGATATCTTCACCCCGGAGGTCCCTGAACCAGAGGTTTTCGATCGCTCCCCCCCGGCCGCGGGCGGTCTTAATCCGTACCATGCGGTCCGTCCCACTGAACGAACAGCCGTACGCGTACACGTTTCGGACCCCTCCGCCTGTCTCGCTGCCGATGACGATCCCCCCGTGTCCGTGGTGGAATGTGCAGTCTCGTATGACGACGTTTTCGGCAGGGAGCGCAACCCGCAGTCCGTCGCGGTCCCTCCCCGCCTTGACGGCGACGCAATCATCCCCGGTATCGAACGTGCAATTCTCGATCAGGACGTTCCTCGAGGAAGAGACATCGACCCCGTCGCCGTTCGGCGTGCGGCCGCGTTCACCGGAGGTGATCACCGTGACGTTCTTTATCACAACAGAGTCGCAGTAGGTCGGGGCGATCGTCCACATCGCGCCGTACCGGAATGTCACCCCTGCGACGAGGACATTCGTGCACCGCACGGGCTGGAAGAACGACGGACGGAGCGCGTGTCCGTTTCTCCCGTCAAATATGCGGCGTGCCACGGGAACGTCGGCCCCCCCCATTTGAGAGAGGAGTTTTTCTGCTTCTTTCCCCTCTTCTTTGAGTTTCCACCAGGGCTCCCCCTGTCCGTCCAGAACCCCCTCCCCGGTAATCGCGATGTTCTTCCTCCCCTCGGCATAGATGAACGAAGAATACTTGTAACATTCAATCTCCTCGTGGCGTGAAAACACCACGGGCAGGTAGTCCCCGGGCTCCGTGCTGAACAGGAGCTCCGCCCCTTTCACGATGTGAAGCGCGACGTTGTTTTCGAGACGGACCCCGCCCGACAGCCATTTCCCGCGGGGGATGACGACCACCCCCCCGCCGGCTCTGGCAGCATCTTCGATCGCATCGCGTATCGCACCGGTATTCTTGAACACCCCCCCCTCACGGGCGCCGTATTTCCGGACGTCAAATTCCCTCGCCGGGATATCAGGAAGGGTGAGCTGCGGCATTGCGAAGGGAGCGCTCACCGGACTAATTTCCGGGCGCCCGGCTTGCTGTTCCATCCCCCGTGAACCCGCAGGGGTCGCCAGGGTCGGGAGCAACAGGGTCGCCGCACTGCACCAGAGGGCACCGGCCACGAACGCCGGATCCCCGATCATGAGACTCCCTAAACGGAACACGATACACTCCGGAATTGTTCACACCCACATGAACGAAGACGTGCGGTGCCGGCGAAGCACCCGGCCCCACAGGAGGAAGGATCCGGATGCTTCAAACCGTCACCGGGCGGAGACTTCCCGCCCCCGCACGCATTACTTCAAGAGCATCATTTTTTTCACGGACGAAAGACTCCCGGACTCAAGCCGGTAGAAATACATCCCCGAAGAGACCGTTGATGCGTCAAACTTCACATCATGCCTGCCGGCCGCGACGTTGCCGGAAACCAGCGTGGCCACTTTCTGTCCGAGCACATTATAGACGACGAGCGTCGTGAAACCGCCCTTTCCCAGCGTGAACGATATCGTCGTCGCCGGGTTGAAGGGATTGGGGTAGTTCTGATGCAGCTCGAACACCGCCGGAACGCCGTTCCCCGGTTCACTGACGGCGGACACGGGATCGGCGAGCCAGGCCGTGTAACGGGACGGGAACCAGTTCAGATCACCGGCCGGGTATCCGCCTTTTGCGCCGGTGTAGATCGGGTTGGCGGTCGGGTACGTGCAGTTCATCGTATCCCTGAAGTAGGTAAGGAACCGCCTGTCAAAATCGTACTGCGCCTTCCAGGTCCCGGTCCCTTTGGTCTTTGCGGCTCCCGAGTCAGGCAGGGCAAACGGACGCCGATACCACTTCATCATTTCCTTCATGACTTTGGGAACGTTTACCATATCGGCGGTGTGCGCCTGGAAAGCGGTCAGGGAATCGGCCCCCAGCTTTCCGTTGATGTGGTACGTCAGGGGTGATCCCTTGACAAGCGCCGGATTCGCGATAATCGGAAGAATGGATGCGGAATCGAAGAACGACTGACCCGCGGGCGTGATCCGGTAGTAGTTGTTGGAAACCGTCCAGACGGTCGTGTCGTTCGGCACGGAGAATACCCATGTCATCCGCGGGCCGCCGAATGCATCCTTCTCCCCGCTGTCCGTGTATTCCGCCTGGCGCGTCCCGTCCGTATCCTGCCCTGCCGCGAACGCATCGAGGAGCAGGTTGTCACGTATGATGACCCGCCGGCCGACACGACCGAGCGAGAGGAATCCATGGTATGACATCCCGTTCACGCATGTATTATGTTCGAAACGGAGGTACCCGATGTTCGCGGTGCTGGAGAAATGGCGGATGATCCTGTCCTGCCAGTTCACGAACGTGTTGTTCACCATGATCAGTGAATCCACCGACCCGCCCCGGACGTCGATCCCTTTCCCCGCGCCGAGATTCGACCTCCCCAGGTATCCCATATTCGCAAATATGCAGTTCGTGATGCGTACAGTCTTCGGCGCCTGGTCCGTCCTGACGTGGTTGCCGTTGGTGTTCGTGAGCATGCAACTGTCCAGCGTCAGGTTCAGGCCGACCGCCGTCGTATTGAAGAGTGCGCCCTGCAGGGCGGTGAGATTCCCCGGTAAGGGCTCGAAGTACCCTGACATGATAACATTTTTCACATAACAATTCCCGCGCATGTCGACGAATTGCCCGGGGGGGAGCTGCGTCTGCGAATTCGGATACAGATACACCGCGGGTTTCGGGACGTTCCCCGTCGTGTCGTTTGCGATGATACGGAGTGTCCAACCGATATTCCGTACGACGGCGTTGACGAGGTACGAACCTCCGCGCGACAGCACATAGATACAGGTCGAATCCCGCCGGGCTCCGCTCGCCAGCGTGTCCCCGTTGATAAAATCATTCAGATAATTTGTCCCGCCGAACGGGGGGACCCGGACCTTGTTTTGTCCGCTCGCCCCGAGTGGGACGAGAACGAGCAAAGCAAGAAGAACTGCAGTAGCAAGGTGCATCGTGCGCATGGCAACCTCCTCGGATATGTTGTGTGTTGTGATGACGCTGCCCCGGAGAGCATGGATGTACAAGAGTTCGGATACCTGATGATTGGGAAAACGTGATGCGTTAGAACTCAAACCGGACACCGAGGTCCCCCGACATCCCGTATTGCTGGCTTGAGGCAAGGGCCTCCCAGATATTCCTCGGGTCCCGGTCAACGGTGTAAACCTCCTCCGCAACGCTCGTGATATTATTGAGATTGAGGAACACGGAGAAATTGTCGTTCAATCGCTGGCGGAGTGAGAGATCCCATCGCGAGAATTTCTGGACCACGGGGTCGCTCCTCCTCCCGGCCGAATACGAGCGATTGTAGTCCCCCTGAAAGAAGACGGACACGCGCCCCGAGAACCCGCCCAGATCGTAACCGAGCGCGGCGTTGCCGAAGAAATCCGGCTGACCCTCGAGCTTCTGCTTCGTCTCCACCAGCCGCGTGAAGTATTGCGGGAGTGGGGGGAACCCCGGGATAATGATGTAGCGTGTGTCTGTCACGTATCCCAGGACGAACGTCTCCGACCGCACGAAGGAGAAATTATAGCTCAACACGATGTTCGACAGGAGACCCGGGAGGAATCTGAGGTCAGCCTGATGCTCGAATTCGAATCCCCAGACCTTCGTCGGGTATCCGCTGTTGACCGAATACGTCAGCGTGATCGGCGTCCCTGCGGGGATGGAGGGATGCCAGGTGATCCCGAGCGTGTCAAGGAGAGAACCCGGATCCCCCGGCTGGTACACCCCGGGGATCCCGGAGACGGTGTGAAACATGTCGTCGATCCTCCGGTAGAACGCCGAGACCGTGAAGAGGCCGATGTAGTTCCCGTAGAGTGACGTGTTCAGCTCGAAATTCCAGGCCTTGGCGTTCTTCAGCCGCGGATTGCCGATCTCGAGCGGGTCGCGCGGATTCGTCACCCTCGCCACAAGTTTGTCGAGCCGGGCGTTGAAATCGGGACGCGCGATCGCCCGGTAGGCGGCCAGGCGAACCGACATGAAGTCCGTCGGTCGCACGATGAGCTGTGCGTTCGGGAGGATGATTGACTCCGTGTGGTGCGACGTCGTGTCAAGAACGCTCCCCGTCACCGGGAACCCCCCCAGAGGGGTGTTGAGATACTTGGCGGTATAATCATTCGATTCGGCTTCCACCCGGGCCCCCGCGACGAGCGTCACGTTGGATCCGTAGTTCAACGTATTCATGATATACGCCGCCCGGACCCTTTCGACGATGTCATAATAATCCGCCGCCACTTCCGGATTGTTGTAGTATTCTGGAGTCCCGGAAATGCTCACGCCGTTCTTGTTGAGATCGTACCACTCGCGCAGGGCGTCCCTGTTGATGAGCGGGTTGAGGCTGTATTTCCCGTACAGGTTACGCGTCACGGGAGTGGGATCGAGGAAATTCGTGAAGAGCACGAGCCGTCCCACAGTCTGGAGATTGGCGAAACGGGTTCCGGCGAAATTCTTCTTTGTTATCGTCCCGTCGGGGTTTTTGACGTAGTCCTGATATCCATTGAGGTAGTACGGAGCCATCATTTCACCCGATACCTTGGACCGGTTCCGGTACATGTATTTTCCCCCGCCTTTGAGCTCGCCGGTGAGCATGTCTCCAAGTGCGTAGCGCTTCGCGATGTTCAGGTATGCGGTCCTCTCTTTTTGATAATTCTTCTCGGTGTCAAAATACGCCGTATCCAGAGAGGTCGCCGCAAAGTTGTTGTATGCGTACGGTATAAAAGCTTCAGGTGGTCCGTGATAGAGGGATCCCGGGATGCGCCCCATGCCGGACAGGTTTGAAGAATCCTGGCTTGATGGTTCCCTGAAATACATCGTGTAGTTGAACGGGTTGTCCGTCTTCGACTCTGCAAACGAGAGCCCCCACGTGAGATTCAGGTCGAAGAGCGTGTTGTCGCCGCGCACAGAGCTGTTGAACGTGTTGATCTCCTGATCCCTGTCCCGGGCAGTATAATAGACATCATCGTGGACGGGGTAATTGCGCGAGTAGTCGATGAAACTGCGGTCGGTCCTGTCAAATATGTTATTCACCCGGATCGACCCGCCGTCCGGCGTGTTGATATCGAGGAGGAGGCTTGCCCCTCCGCGCTTCCGGATTTCATTGACGTAGTCCAGCGTGAAATCCCTGTAATTCCATCCGGTGCCGTTGAGCTGCGTCGCAAGATCATCAAACTTAAGGTTGAACTGTTCGTTGCTCCTGTCGCGGCGTTCTATGTTCCCGGTCACCTGAACCCCCAGGACGTCGTTGAAGAAGCGCTCTCCGTACTTCCCGTTGAAGTCGTACTGCCCGTAGTAATTGTCCAGGTGATCGTACGCACCCTTCGCATCGACGCGGACAGTCCGTTCCGACGGCGCCTTGCGCGTGACCATATTGACGCTCCCCGCAATTGCGTCCGCATCCATGTCCGGCGTGAGCGCTTTGAAAACCTCCACACCGGCGAGCGTCCCCTGTGAAAACATGCTCAGATCCACGCCGCGCGAGTCGGCATCAGTGGCGGGAATCCGGACTCCATCGATCGTAAAACTCGAGAACGCGTCGCTCATGCCGCGGAGTATGACTTTGCTCGCCTCCCCTCCCGAGCGGATGATGGAGACACCCGGCAACCTGCCGATGGCCTCGGCGGCGTTCGCATCGGGGAGCTCCTTGATCTTTTCTTCCGATATCACGTTGACAATCGTGTTGGACGTTATCTGCTGGTTCACCGCCGCGACCTGCCCGCGCATCTGTGCCGTCACGACGACCTCCGCTCCCTGGACGACATCAGCACCGAGCTGAAAATTGAGCGTGAATTCGGGACCGGTGATGTTCATCGAGAGGTCTCTGCTCCTGAATCCGATGTACGAGGCGCGCACCAGATGCACTCCCGCGGGAACCCGGGAGATTGTAAATTTCCCTTCACGGTCAGTCACCCCCCCGAACGCCGTCCCCGGGAGATAGACGTTTGCCCCGACAAGCGTTTCATGTGTGAGGGAATCTGTGACGGTTCCGCGAAGTGTCACCTGGGCGGCCGCGCCCAGCGGAAGTGTCAGGACCAGAACAAAGATCAAGCGCACTGAACGGAAAATGTTCATAGGAGTGCGACTCCTTCAATGATGCGACTTTGGGGACGTGTGGAGAACAAGGTGAAAAGGTGGCAAGAAGCGATTACTTTACCGATTACTTTATCGCTAATCCGATGTTACTGAAACGGAAGGATTTTGTCAAGTACTTTCTTGCCGCGGTGAGAGAAGTTCGGGTGGATCAGTCCGGGAACGGAGTGTTTGATAACCGTTATTGGGAGAAACTCACGACATTTGAATCGAGGAATTTGTTAAGTTCCGATAACAGAAAGGGACTGCCATGCCCGGGAACGCACTGTTTCTCTTCCTGATCGTTTTCATATCATATGCTCCGGCGCGCATCAAAGGAGCCC
>PMJQ01000198.1 GCA_003157485.1 Ignavibacteriota bacterium | reverse complement strand
TCGATGTCCAGGCCGGAGTCGGTTTCATCGAGTATGGCGAGCGTGGGATCCAGGACCGCCATCTGGAATATCTCGTTCCGCTTTTTCTCGCCACCCGAGAAACCCTCGTTAACGGGCCTGTTGAGAAGGCTCTGATCGACGTCGATGATCTTCATCTTTTGTTTCACAAGGGCGAGAAACTCCATCGCGTCGAGTTCCTCCAGGTTGCGGTGCTTCCGTATCGCGTTGAGCGCGGCCTTCAGGAAGTACATGTTCGTAACCCCGGGGATTTCCACGGGATACTGAAACGCGAGAAAGAGGCCTTCCCGGGCTCTCTCTTCAGGGGAGAGCGCGAGGAGGTCTTTTCCCTGATAGGAGACTTCCCCCTCCGTCACGACGTAGGCGTCACGCCCCGCAAGGACGCCCGCGAGCGTGCTCTTCCCGGACCCGTTCGGCCCCATGATCGCGTGGATCTCCCCCTTTTCAACACGAAGGTTGATCCCTTCCAATATTGGGTTCCCCTGAACCCCCGCATGGAGGTTCCGTACCTCAAGAAGACTCATATGCCTGTGATCTCCATGTCCGTGAGAAAAATGCTCCGACGCCCGCCGGGGCTCATCCAACACTCCCCTCGAGGCTCACCCCGAGGAGTTTCTGTGCCTCGACCGCAAACTCCATGGGGAGTTCCCGGAAGACTTCCTTGCAGAACCCGTTGACGATCATGTTCACCGCGTCCTCCGTGGAGAGGCCACGCTGTTTGCAGTAGAATATCTGGTCTTCCCCGATCTTCGATGTCGACGCTTCGTGCTCCACCCTTGACGTGGTGTTCTTCACCTCGATGTAGGGAAACGTGTGCGCGCCGCACCTGTCCCCCAGGAGGAGCGAGTCACACTGCGAGAAATTCCGCGCGTGGGAGGCATTCCGCTTGACGTCGACGAGTCCGCGGTAGGAGTTCTGGCCGTGCCCCGCCGAGATCCCCTTGGACACGATCGTGCTTTTCGTGTTCGCCCCGATATGGACCATCTTCGTCCCGGTGTCCGCCTGCTGCCAGTTGTTCGTCACCGCGACGGAATAGAACTCGCCTACGGAATTGTCGCCGATAAGAAGGACGCTCGGGTATTTCCACGTGATGGCGGATCCGGTCTCGACCTGCGTCCAGGAGATCCGCGAATTCCGCCCTGCGCATTTCCCTCTTTTCGTCACGAAGTTGTAGATCCCCCCCCTCCCTTCTTTGTCCCCCGGGTACCAGTTCTGCACCGTGGAGTATTTCACCTGCGCGTTCTCCAACGCGACAAGCTCGACGACGGCCGCATGAAGCTGGTTCGTGTCCCGCATGGGAGCGGTGCACCCCTCGAGGTAGCTGACGTAGGCTCCCTCATCGGCCACGATGAGCGTCCTCTCGAACTGACCTGTGTCCGCCGCGTTGATCCGGAAATAGGTCGAAAGCTCCATCGGGCATCGGACCCCTTTGGGTATGTAGCAGAACGAACCGTCGCTGAAGACCGCAGAGTTGAGCGCAGCGAAGAAATTGTCCCCTGCGGGGACGACGGACCCCAGGTACTGCTTCACGAGATCGGGGTGTTCGCGGACGGCCTCCGAGAAAGAGCAGAAGATGATCCCCAGCTCTCCGAGCTTCTCCTTGAACGTCGTCGCCACGGAGACACTGTCGAATACGGCGTCGACCGCCACCCCCGAGAGGCGCTGCTGTTCGCCGAGCGAGATGCCGAGCTTCTCGTACGTCTTGATGAGCTCGGGGTCCACCTCCGAAAGGCTCTTCGGGCCGGCCTTCGCCCGGGGAGCGGAGTAGTAGATAATCTCCTGATAGTCAATCTTCGGATATCTGACGTTCGGCCAGACGGGCTCCCTCATCGTGAGCCAGTTCCTGTAGGCCTTCAGCCTCCACTGGAGGAGCCACCCGGGCTCCCCTTTCTTTGAGGAGATCAGCCGGATGATATCTTCGCTGAGTCCCCTGGGAGCGGCGTCGGCCTCGATGTCCGTCACAAACCCGTACTTGTATTCGCGGTTTGCGAGTTCCTCAATATTGCCTGTCTCAGTGCTCATGTATTTACACACTCTCCTGTTCCGATGGCGCCTTTGGTGGCGCTACAGGTGACGGCTTTGGTGGCGCTACAGAGGGCGCCACGACAGAACGTGGCGCAACAGAATGTGGCGCAANNGCGCCACAGGCGCCACAGGCGCCGGTTTTGAAGGGGGCGTGCGGAATTCCGGATAGTGCAGCGCCCAGCTCTGCCTGTCGATCGCAACGAAGACCCCCTCCCGTTCCATCAGAGAGGCAAATTCCCGGGCGATTTTTTCCGACTCGGGGTACCCGGCCTTTATCCCCTTCCGCCCGAGGAACACCTGTATCCCGTACTGTATATCCCGGAAGAATACGTTCGACTTGTCGTAGAGCGGAAATCGGGTCTTCAGGAACGCGAGGATGTCCGTTTTCCGGTCGAGGATTTCTGACGCGTGGTTCATCGTGCCTGCGTGCGTGTGGTGTCAGTGGACGGGGACGGCATGCGTCCCCCGTTGAGTTATCTGCGTCACCGTCTCGGTCACCCTGCCGATCGCATAGGCGACCTCCTCCTCCGTTGTAAACCTGCCGAGCCCGAATCGGATCGAGCAAAGTGTCTCTTCGCGGCCGAGACCGATCGCCCTGAGGACATGCGACGGTTCCGGCGATGCGGTGCTGCACGCCGAGCCGGAGGAGACCGCGATGTCCTTCATTGCCATCATCACCGCATCGGCGCGCGCGCCCGGGAAGAGGAAGTTCGCGCTGTGCGGAAGCCGGAGCACGGGATGGCCGTTGAGACCGGCACCCTCGACACCCCCGGTGATCCCATCGACGAGCATGTCGCGAAGTCCGGAGAGCCGGCGCGATTCTTCGGGCATGACTGCGGCGGCGATTTCCGCCGCCACGCCGAATCCCGCGATGCCCGGCACGTTCAGCGTCCCCGGCCGGATCCCTTTTTCCTGCCCGCCGCCGTCAAGCAGGGGAGTCAGCCTGACGGGCGGCCGCCCCGCCTGTGGGCCGTTCTGTCGCGCCGCGCGCAGTGCAAGGGCGCCGACGCCTTTCGGCCCGTACATCTTGTGCGCGCTGAACGAAAGAAGATCGGCCTGCATGGCGTGCATGTCGACGGGAATTTTCCCCGCGGCCTGCGTCGCATCGGTATGAAACAACACGCCCCGGTCCCGGCAGAGAGCGCCGATCGCCGCGACAGGCGCTATCGTGCCTATCTCGTTGTTCGCGGTCATTATCGACACCAGAATCGTTCCGGGGGACATCGCGCGCGCGATGTCATCGGGATCCACCAGACCGAACCGGTCGACCGGGAGGCGGACGACCTCGAACCCTTCATGTTCCAGACTGAGGCACGTATCGAGAACCGCCCGGTGCTCGGTCCCCGTGGTGATGATCCGATTTCCCTTCCCCCGGAGACTCCGCGCGGCACCCTTGAGGGCGATATTGATCGACTCCGTCGCTCCTCCGGTGAATACGATCTCGTCGGGGTCCGCGCCGACAAGTGCGGCGACGCGCCTGCGCGCCTGCGCCACCGCCGCCTCCGCCCGCCAGCCATATTCGTGCTGGGTGCTCGAGGCGTTCCCGTACACTTCGTCCATCAGCGGGATCATCGCATCGATGACCCGCCTGTCGACCCGCGTCGTCGCCTGATTATCAAGATAGACCGGGATGTTCATCGTGTCAGACAATCTCCGAGAGCGTCATCGTGCTGAACGCCCTTTCGATATTCGCCTGGACTTTCGTGAGAGGCGACTTGATCGTGCACACGGTGAAGACAGTGCATGTCTGCGGTCCCTCCGACATGCACTGCACGATCGCCTGGCGGGTCCCCTCGATCGCGTTGATGATGACGGAGACGGGAATCTCCACAGGAGGTCTGGCCAGTGCGTACCCTCCCCGCATCCCCTGGTGGGACGAGATCAGTCCCGACTTCGTCAGTTTCTGCAGGACCTTTGAGAGAAGCTCGTACGGGATGCCGTACGTGTCTGCGATCTCCTTTGCGGTCACGATTTCCCCCGCAGGCTTTGTCGCAATGTGCCGGATGGCAATCAGCCCGTACTCGACTTTCTTGGAGAGCCGTATCATGTCATGCACCCCTCCTGAAGTTTCACGCACTCCGGACACCTGCATCTCACGGGCAGATAATATACGACCGTACAAGTCCACTTTAGGGTCAAAAAAAAACTCTTTCCTCCCTGCAATCGTATAAACAGTTTCGACCGTGGTCGGAGTTCCCCCCGGCCATCAAATATACAGGTTTACCGTCACTTTGTCAAGCTGGAGATCTTGGCGCCTGCGGCGCCACAGGTGGCGCCGTTGTTTGGCGGGAGTATCGACCCCGTGCCCCGGGAAACAGGTTTCCGGTGACCATAACAGGTGTGCTTTGCATTGTTGGACCCTTTTAGGTACTTTCTTCCCGCACAATTTCAGAGGACTATGTTCGCCATCGAATCAGAAGAGCTCTCCAAGGTGTACAGGAACGGCATATTCCGCCGGCAGGAAGTGGCGGCGCTCACCGGATTCTCCATTCAGGTCGCACCGGGACAGATATTCAGTCTCCTCGGCCCCAACGGCGCCGGAAAGACGACGTTCATCAAGATGCTCCTCTCCCTCGCCTCCCCCACCTCCGGGAGCGCATCCATACTGGGACAAAAGCTCCCGGACGTCCGCGTGAGGGAGAAGGTGGGGTATCTTCCCGAGAATCACCGTTACCCGGGGTACCTGACGGGAGACCAGGTGCTGCGCTACTTCGGCGAGCTCGGAGGGGCGCCGCCGGGGGCGATGCGCGGCAGGATTGATTCCCTTCTTGGTCTTGTCGGGTTGACGCAATGGCGGACGATGAAGGTGAAGAAGTACTCCAAAGGGATGCTCCAGCGGCTGGGGCTCGCGCAGGCGCTCATGAACGAACCGGAAATACTCTTTCTGGACGAGCCGACCGACGGCGTCGATCCGGTCGGAAGGAAAGAAATCCGCGAGATCCTGAAGGACCTGAGGCAGAAGGGGAAGACGATATTCCTGAATTCGCACCTCCTGTCGGAGGTGGAACTCATCTCCGACAGGGTCGCGGTGCTCGACAGGGGACGCCTTCTGAAGGTGGGAACGGTCGATGAGATGACCGCGGCGGGGCAGGCGTACGTGATCGGCATCGGCGGCACGCTTCCCGAGTCGGTGGCGCTCGCCGCCCGCGCGTTCGTCATGGGACTCACGCAGCAGGGTGAGAACATCACCGCGGAGTGCCGGACGACGGCGGAGCTCAACCGCGTGATCGATCTCCTCAGGGCGAACAACGTGGAGATCACCTCCGTGATTCGGCAGCGGAATACGCTTGAGGAATCCTTCATCTCGCTCATTGCGAAGGAGGCCCGCAAGTGAAGATCATCACGCTCATCAGGGGGACGATACGGGAACTCGCCGCGAAGGCAACGCTCTACGTCCTGGCGGGGATTTCGACGCTCATGCTCCTCGCTGCGGCGCTCGCCGTGGGGGCGGACTCCACTCCCGACGGCAAGACAATCACGTTCTTCGGCAAACAGGCCTCTCCGCCGGTCACGAATGAAATGCTGGCGGATCTGGCCGGCAAACTCGAAGCGGGATTTGCCGGCGGCCTCTTCCTCGGGATCGTCGTCTTCGGCGTGTTCGGCACCGCCGGGGTGATCCCCGACGCGCTCGAGAAGGGCACCGTCGATCTCTACCTTTCGAAACCGATCGCGCGGTGGCAGCTCCTTCTCGGCAAGTACTTCGGGAGCGTTGCGGTCATATTCCTGAACATCATCTACTTTATCGGCGGGCTCTGGCTTATCGTGGGACTGAAGGTAGGCGTGTGGAACGGGCGTTTCCTTCTCAGCGCCCTTCTCCTCACATACGTGTTCGCATCCCTCTATTCAGTCGTGACATTCTTCGGCGTGCTTTCACGAAACATGGCGATCGCGATCATCGCGGGAATACTGTACCTTCTCCTCGTCGCCGGGCCGCTGGACAGCAGGCAGGCCGGACTGTATCTCATCTCGGAAAACGGGATCTACCGGGGTATCCTGGACGGGCTGTTTTACATATTTCCCCAGATTCCCGCCATGGAGTCGGGCGCCATGCACATCATCGCCGGGGAGCATGCGGAAGCAGCGCCCTACGCGCAGTCGTTCCTCTCCTCCGGAGGCATTCTCGCGCTTTCCGCATGGATCCTTCACAAAAAGGACTTCTGACGCGGCACCGTCGATTGCTTCGCGGCGCATTTCTCGTTACATTATGACGATAGGCAGTGCCGGCTCCCGGGAGCGATGGTTCGCCGTCCGGCCCGCCGGTCCCGCGTGTTCGCTCCTGTCCGTTCTCTCCAACCCCGGATCCACTTCAGAGAAGTCACACCCCCCTCACCGCGGGAAGAGGGTGCGTTCCGGCGGCGGACAATGTCTCACGCAGAAGCAGGGGATCAGAGCATGGCTGAAAAACTGAAATTCGAGGACCTGGAATCATCCATTTCCTCGAAACACAAATCGGACGACAAATTCCAGGCGGTGGGGGTGATAGGCCTCGGCGTCATGGGGCACGGCATCGCCCAGACCGTTGCAAGTGCGGGAATAGAGGTGATCGGCGTGGAGAAGAACGCCGAGAGCCTCAAGGCGGGGATCGATGGGCTCTCCCGGGCGATGGACCTCGAGATCAGACGGTGGGGGATGACGACCTCGGAGAAACGTGCCGTGATGAGCCGGGTGCACGGCACGACAGATCTGGCGGAACTGAGGGGATGCGACATCATCATCGAGGCCGTCGACGAGAATCTCGAACTCAAGCGGCAGCTCATCGAATCCTATTACTCGGTGGGGAAGGAGGACGCGGTCTTCATCTCCAACACGGCGACCCTTTCGCTGAGCAAGCTCTCCCAGGCGAGCAGGCGCGCCGACCGGATCATCGGGATGCACTTCCTCAATCCCGTCCCGCAGACCCCGCTCGTGGAGATCGTCCGGGGGATGAAAACCTCCGACGAGACATTCGAGCTCGTGAAGTCGTTCGCGCGGAGGATCGGGAAGACCCCGGTGGAGGTGTTCGAGTATCCCGGGTTCATCACCACGCGCACAATACTCCCGATGCTGAACGAAGCGATGCACGTCCTCATGGAGGGAATTGCCCGGGCGGAAGACATCGATACCGCCATGAAACTGGGATACGGCATGCAGACGGGTCCCCTGGAGATGGCGGACACCATGGGACTCGACGAAGTCCTCATGTGGATGGAAACCATGTACCACGAACTTGGCGAATCGCGCTTCAGGCCCTGCCCGCTCCTCCGCAGGATGGTGCGTGAGAGAAAACTGGGAAAGAAAGTCGGCGAGGGGTTCTTCAAATACAACGAGGACGGGAAACGGCTATGAACATTCTCGTTCTGAATTGCGGAAGCTCTTCCGTCAAGTACCAGATGATCGAGGCGGAAAGCAGGAAGACCCTCACCCGGGGGAGCGTCGAGCGGATCGGCATGAGCGCTGCAACGCTCAGCAATCTCCGCCACGACGGGGACGAAATCCGCATCGCCGGGGAGATCGTCGACCACACGCAGGCCATCGAATACATCCTTGCGGTCCTCCTGAGCAAGAACCACGGCGTAATATCGGACAGAGGGCAGATCCATGCAGTCGGGCACCGGGTCGTGCACGGGGGCGAATCGTTCTCCGGCTCCGTCCTCCTGACAGACGACGTCATCAAGATCCTCAGGGAGAACATCGAGCTGGCGCCTCTCCACAATCCCCACAATCTGCGGGGCATCGCGGCGTGCGACGTGAGCCTCCCCGGCATCCCGCAGGTCGGCGTCTTCGATACCGCCTTCCACGTCAAGATGCCGAAGAGGGCATACCTGTACGGGATCCCGTATTCGCTCTACACACAATACAAAATACGCCGGTACGGGTTCCACGGCTCCTCCCACCGGTACGTGGCGGAACGGGCGTCGACGCTCCTCTCACGCCCGCCGGAGGATCTCCGGCTCATCACGTGCCACCTCGGCAACGGCTGCAGCATGGCCGCGGTCGACAGGGGGTCGTCCGTGGACACAAGCATGGGCTTCACTCCCCTGGAGGGGCTCCTGATGGGGACCCGCTCCGGCGATATCGACGCATCGGTCATCCTCTATGTCATGGGGAAGGAAGGCCTGACCCTGGGGGAGGCCACAACGCTCCTCAACAAGCACAGCGGGCTGCAGGGCATCTCGGGGATTTCGAGCGACATGCGGGAGATCGTCTCGGAGATGAAGAACGGCGACAAGAAGGCGACATACGCCTTCGAGGTGTTCACCTACAGGATCAAGAAATATATCGGTGCGTACGCCGCGGCGATGGGGGGTGTCGACGGGGTCGTTTTTACCGGCGGAATCGGGGAGAACAGCACCGACGTGCGGAGCGCATGCTGCAGCAACATGGAGTTCCTCGGGATTGCGGTCGACGAGTCACGGAACTCCTCCGGGGAGAAGGAGAAGTTCATCTCCCCCGAGGGTGCGCGGACGCCGGTGCTCGTGATCCCCACGAACGAAGAGCTTGTGATCGCCATCGACACAATGCGCATCGTCTCGGAGAAAGGGTCCGTCAGCGCCCGCTGAAGCGGACCGCGCCGCCGGTCCCTTCGATAAGCGCGGTGCGGAGGGCTGACGCGTGCGAGCGTCGGATTTCGATCTCCATGCGCACGTCCCCGGCGTACTCCGAGGAGGCGATCCGCCCGCCCGCTCCCGCGACGGCGCGCATCACCGGACCGACGCAGGCGTGGGGGATCGAGAAGGCGAGCAGATCGCAGAGGACCCTGGTCAGCCTCTCCCCCGAGGCGAGGGACTCCTCGGCGGCGCTTCTGTAGGCGCGCCCCAGATTTCCCGTGCCGAGTTTAGTTCCCCCGAAATACCGCGTGACGACGACGATGACGCCCACAAGCCCGGCTGCATCGATGGCGGCAAGTATCGGCCTCCCGGCGCTCCCCGCAGGCTCGCCGTCGTCGTGCGCACGGAACTGCGCGCCGTCCGGACCCAGACGGTACGCGTAACAGTGGTGCGTCGCGTCGAAATACTCTTTCACTCTCCCGCCGAGCACTCCCTCACATTCGTCTCTCTCCGCAACGGGAAAGGCCTCCGCGATGAACCGCGAGCCGCGGACGGTCAGCACGGCGCGCGTGCGGGTCCGGAGGGTCGTGTATTCATCGCTCGAACCGTCCCGGGCGGTATCGGCTGGTTTACTCATGGAACAACGATAGATGTTTCGCCTCTATTTTGCAATCCCCTTGCGTGTCATTTCCTCCTTCTGTATCTTCCTCCCCTGACACACACCTCACACTATGAAAATCGGCATCGTCTGTTATCCCACCTACGGCGGCAGCGGCGTCGTCGCCACCGAGCTGGGGAAGGCTCTCGCGGCGCGCGGCCACCTGATTCACTTCATAAGCTACGCGCAGCCCATGAGGCTCAACGAATACCTCGACAACGTCTCCTACCACGAGGTGGAGATGGCGAGCTACCCGTTGTTCGAATTTCCCCTGTACACGCCCGCGCTCGCAAGCAAGATCGTCGAAGTGGCGCGCTTCGAGAAGCTTGACCTGATCCACGCCCACTACGCCATCCCGCACGCGATAAGCGCATATCTCGCCCGGGAGATCCTCCGCAGCAACCTGAAGGTGATCACCACCCTGCACGGAACCGACATCACGCTTGTCGGCCTGGAGCCGAGCTTTCTCCCGGTGATGCGCTTCTCGATCGAGCAGAGCGACGGCGTCACGGCGGTCTCCCGTTTCCTGCGCGAAAAAACGATGACGAACTACAGCATCACGAAGGACATCCGCGTCATCCCGAACTTCGTGGACACGGCGAAGTACCGGCGCATCGAGCAGCCCGAGGTCCGCGCGAAATTCGCCCCCGCGGACGAGCGCATCCTCATCCACGTCTCGAATTTCCGCCTCGTCAAGAGGGTCCAGGACGTGATCAGGATATTCGGCGAGGTGCGGAAGAAAGTCCCGTCGCGGCTCCTCCTGGTGGGGGACGGTCCGGAACGCTCCGCATGCGAAATCCTATCCCGCGAGATGAACCTCCAGCAGCACGTGCGGTTCCTGGGAAAGCAGCTTGAGCTCGTCCCCATCCTGTCGTCGTCGGACCTCATGCTCATGCCGAGCCAGTCGGAGAGCTTCGGACTCTCGGCGCTTGAAGCGATGGCCTGCGGCGTCCCCGTCGTTTCATCGAGCGTCGGCGGGCTGCCCGAGCTCCAGGTCCACGGGGAGACGGGGTACATCGCGGAGATCGGCGATATCGAGAGGATGGCGAAATACGCCGTCGATCTTCTGACGAACGACGCGAAACGCTTCGGGTTCGGCAGGGCGGCGCGCGCGCGCGCCGTTGAGAACTTCGACGCAAAGAAAATCGTCTCAATGTACGAGCAGTACTACACAGAATGCCTCGCGGCGGCGCCTGCCGCCCCGGCGGGATCGTAAAGGACAACGACAATGGCGAACGTGTTGATGGACGTCGTCCGGTGGCAGAGGGGGAAGAAACCGACGCTGGATGAGCTGAAGAGGATTCTTGCGAGCGAAGGGCTGGAGTCGGAGCTCTACGCGGACAGGCCGGGCGTGAAATACGGACGCCACAAGCACGATTTCGACGACTTCGTCGTCATCGTGGACGGAAGCATGAAGATCGCCACTGACGAACACGAGTGGACTCTCCGGGCCGGGGACCGGCTCGACATCCCCGCGAACACCCATCACCGTGCGGAAGTCTTGGGAAAAGAAGAAGTCCGGTACCTCTCAGCGGCAAAATAGAAAATTCAGCTCTCCTCCGCATCCCCTTTCGCCTCTCCGGGCGCATTCTCACTCTTTTTCTTCTCCTGGCGCGCGAGCGCAATCCGAAGGACAATCCGGACCGCAAAGAGGGCTGCCGCGACGTAAAAGAGGGGGAAGTAGAAGCGGGGAGGCACAACCCGCATCCTGACGAGAACGAGCATCAGCAGCATCGCACCGATCGCAACCATGCCGTAGATGTTGACAGCTCTGGCCTTGAGCATCATGCGTTTCCCCTTTGTGCGCTGCATTTGACCGGCCCGCCGCCCAGACACGGGAGGCCTCCGGGAGCGCCCCCGGTGCGGCGCAGGCGCGGGCTTACTCCAGGACCGTATCGATGATTGCGCCCCCGACGACGTCGTCCCCCTCGTACAGGACGACAGACTGGCCGGGCGTGATGGCCCGCCGTTTCTCCAGGAATTCGACGCGAAGACGGCCGTCTCCCGTCTCCTCAGCCCGCGCCTCTCCCCCCTGATCCCGGTAACGGATCTTCGCGTCCACCCTTCGCGGGGCCCTGCAGTCGGCGTACTTGACCATGTTGAGATTCCGGGCGACCAGTCCGCCGTGAAAGAGCTGTTCCTTTCTTCCGATCTCGATCCGGTTTGCAGCGGGGTCGATCCCCGTCACGTAGAGAGGTTCTTGTCCCGCAACTCCTAGCCCCTTCCGTTGACCGATCGTGTAAAAGGGATACCCGCGGTGAGTCCCCACGACTTTCCCCTCCATGACGACCTCACCCCCGCGAACGCGTTCCGCCAGCCCGGGGACGCGATCCTTCAGAAACCTCTCGTAGTCGTCGTCGGGGATGAAGCAGATTTCATAGCTTTCCCCTTTTCCGGCCACGCCGAGCCCGTATGCGGCGGCGCGCGCGCGGGCATCCGACTTTGTCATCTCACCAAGCGGAAACATGGTGCGCGAGAGAGACTCCTGCGTCAGTCCCCAGAGCGCGTACGACTGGTCCTTCGCACCGTCAAGGCCCCGGGATACGACATACCTTTCTGTCACGGAATCCCGGCGGACCCTCGCGTAGTGCCCGGTCGCGATGCACCCGGCCCCGAGCGCCTCCGCCTTTCTGATCAACTCCTCCCACTTGATCTTTCTGTTGCATATGACGCAGGGATTCGGCGTCCGCCCGTCGAGGTACTCTCTGACAAAATCGCCTATCACCTCCGCTCCGAACGGCTTGCTGAAGTCCAGGACGTAATGGGGAATTCCCAGCCGTGAGGCTACGGTCCGGGCGTCCTGTATCCCGTCCAGCGAGCAGCAGCTGCTCTCGTTTCCGGAGTTCCCTCCGACCTCCTCGTATTTATACGTCTTGATCGTGAGCCCGATGACGTCATACCCCTCCTCCACGAGCATCCCCGCCACAACGGAGGAGTCCACCCCCCCGCTCATCGCAACAACAACCCTCTTCTTCGCGCTCACAGAATCACCCGCTTCAGAATGAACATGTACTCACAAACCGCATGCAATATACGAAACAGTCAAGAAACCTCAAAAAACAGGAGCGTATCCGGGCCTCCAAGGTGAGCGGAGAGCCTTTCGGGCGCGTGGATGGGGGTCG
This sequence comes from Ignavibacteriota bacterium, assembly GCA_003157485.1. Taxonomy (GTDB): domain Bacteria; phylum Bacteroidota; class Ignavibacteria; order UBA10030; family UBA6906; genus Fen-1273. The sequence continues at coordinate 36,963 of PMJQ01000198.1, read as the reverse complement.
GAAGATCAGCCAGCGGGAATCTCGGAAGCGTATGGAGTTGAACCTCTGGCATGTCAGTATCGAAAAGGGCCGGGTGTGGGGCGGAGAACACGGGAAGTGCATCGCGTGTGCGGGGTACAGGGTATCGAAAAGGAACCCGAAAATCAACAAACAGATCTCTACCCGGCAAGGGACCGCTCAGGGGAAACGGATGTCGGCCTGAACGCTGATCTGGCCGGCTGCATCGCCGGGAATTTCGCGGAAAGGCTCGGCGGCCGACACCGAAGGCTCTCTGACGGTCCGGGCGTATCTGGCAGCGATCTCCCCCCACTCCCCCGGGCTCCATCGCATTCGGATGTACCACCTCACGCCGTGCCCGTAGAGGGGAGGGATTGATGCGGTACCAGGGAGCCCCTGTTCAAAATCATAGAGCCGTGCATCGTACCCGTCAGTGTGGAAGAGTGAAAACCGCACATCAACTGAAAGGCACGAAAGTGGCGAGAGCGAGACATCCCCCCCGAGAAGCACACCGTGCACAACGTCGCCGGGGGACCGGCGGACGCCGGCATATTCCAATATCGTCGTGACGCCGGCGATCTCCCCGCACCTGCGCGATATCTCGCATCTGCAGTGATCTTCGCCTCTCACCCATGCACTCTTCACATCCCTCCCCCATGCGTCCGTCGCCGCGGCCGCTTCGTATGAACATTTTCTGGAATACCGGACGGAGAATCTCCCACTGTGAGGCAGGCGTGACTCGCCCGTCAGGGTAATCCCGGTCCCCCGGCGCGGGATCGGCGAGAGTGCCGTCGGCCATGGGTGGTCGAACGCATCGACATGACATGCGATGATGATACCGGGGAAAGGGTGCAAACGCAGGCCTGCAGCGACACCCCGCTCGTTTCTCGTTTCGCCGTTGTCCCCTTCGCCCGACGAGTGGGGATTGTCGTACCCTGGCTGGTAGTCCCTGCAGCGGATCATCAACGTCCCGTCCCCTCCGGACGCCAGCGTGACGGTCCAGAGGAGCGCGTGCGCTCCCCCTTTCATCAATGCATATTCACCGGCGAAGGAAATGTTGCCAAAGCGGCCGCCAATGTCCAGGCTTACGGCGTCGACCCTGTCCCCCGAGAAACGCGTTCTGTCCGCAGGAGAAAACCACCTGTCGAAGAACGACCTGTAGGCCGTGCAACCGGCGGAGAAGGCGCCGGGAAAAATGCAGCCGGCATGGACGCCGGCAAGCCGTTCCCGCAGCATGTCTTTCTTTGCGATGGAGGAGACCGTGGCATATTCCCCCCGGAAGAACGCTGTAGCCTCTCCGGTCGTGTCCACGTTCGCGCCGTACGTCCTGTCGGAACAGAAGAGCGTTCCGCTCCATCGTTCATTCGCCGAGAATGTAACGGCGAGTCCGCGCAGGAAACGCGTCTCGTCCGAAGACCTGTGCGGGACGACTGCGAGGCCTTCTCCGGGGCGGACACTCCAGAGGCTCCCGGCGGCGGAGGGACCGCGCCAGAAAACCAAACCCTGTCCCGATTCGAGCTCATAGTCGCCTGCCAGGATCTCGCTGACACAGCCGATGTTCGTCATGCGGGCATACGCCGAGACGAATGCATCTTCCGTCCGCTCGCCGGCCCCCTTCGCAAACAGAGTGCCCGCTTCAAGACCTCTGTAGTCCTCGAGGACGAGACGGGAAGAGAGCCTCAAGGGGGAGCCGGGGGTTGCCCCCACGGCAGGTGTTTGTTGAACGGCGCGCGTGCGCAGTGAGACCCTGCGCCCCGGAGAGGCTGATTTCCTGCGGACGCAGACATAGGGCGCAAGCGCACGGTAGAGGCTCTCACTCCCCCCTGCGATCGTGAGGAGATCTCCCGCGGCGCCGAACGTCCCCCCCTCTTTCCTGTAGTTCAAAATCGCACAGGCTCCTGAGAGCGTGACGCACGGGATCGAAATCAGTTCTGCCAATGAAATGCAGTTCAGGTCGTAGGGATGCAGCCGGATCCAATCGAGGGCATCCATCAGAGCGGACCCGTCCTGGTCTTCCATCAAATCGCCGGTAAGCTCCAGCGGGAACCTGTCGTCCAACGCGGCTGGCTGCTGTACGGTGTCCTGCGCAAGCGCTTGAATGACGATCAGGCCGGCGAGGAGGGAAAGCGCCACTCCTTACAATCCCCCGAGCCGGAGTGAGAGCCCGAACCGACTCGTGAAACCGAGTTCCTGGTGGCGGGAAAACGCGTACTCGATCTCGACGGGAGAGAACCTGACGGCGATCCCCGCCGAATAGACGGAAGGATCAGTCGATATCCCCGCGCGAACCGAGAGGAATTCTGCAGGGATAAACTCGGCGCCCAGCCGCACCTCCGCCGGAAAACGCACGTCTTCGGCAACGTCGCACGAAAGGAGGAATCCTCCCGAGGGGACATACGCAATTCCCGCCTGAAACGTCCCGGGAATTGCCTCCCGCTGCGTGCCGGGCCTCGGAGCATTCAGGTTTGAGGCGGACGCCCCCACATCCAATCCGCCGGCGATCTCCCAGATCACCCCCGCGTCAATTCCGGCACATGAACCGCTGCCGTAGCCCGCGATGGAGAGGTTGTACAGCTCAACCGCCGCTCCCGCCCGCACACCCCTGCCGCAGTCAACTCCGCACGCCGCTCCCAAAGTGATTTCGCGGTAGAGCTCGAAACCGTACCGGACGGCAGTGACTGCCACAGTGAACCGGCCGGCCGGCTGGGCGAATGCGCAGGCCGTCCGTCTGAGTTCCCGGAGGCCGAAAGGCGCGGGGGAAACCGCCACCGCGAGCATCCGCTCAGTAATCGCCGTAAGACCGGCCGGGTTCATGAGTCCCCCCCACACGTTCCCGGTCCATGCCACCCCCGCACCTCCCATCGCGCAGGAGCGGACCCCCTCGCTCTGCCGCTCGAACGCTGCTGGTGCCACCGGCGCGAATGAGATCGCAACCGTCACAATGAAGAAAAACCGCTTCCTCAAAAATCCCGCCCATTCTCCCCGTTCTTTTCATGATACAGAGGGAAGAACCCCTTTTGCGAACGGGCCGTTGGCCCTCCCGCCAAAAAGCGGCGCCAGCGGTGGCGCAGGCGCCGGGTTCTGCCACGCCTAAGAGCGGCGTGGACTTCGGACACGCCAAAAGTAGGCGTGTCCTCAGTCTTGAAAGACTTTGTGAAAAGGCGTATATTGGGCGCACTCCCACAACAATGGTGGCACACAATGAACATCATCCGCACGGCGGCTTTTGCCTTCCTGCTCTGCATCCTCCTCTTCCCCAGCCCCGGCATCGCTCAGCAGATCGATGTCACGGTGCTTGTCAACTACGAGGCTATCCCGACGACGAACAAGGATCTGCTCCGGGACTTCGCGAGCGATGTCAAGACCTACATAAGCAATTACAACTGGGGTCCCGGGAGCCCGTCCGACAAGGTCAAGTGCACGATCAACATATTCATCCAGAGCGTTGTCGGAGACAACAAGTACTCCGCCCAGGTGTTTATCGGCAGCCAGCGGGAGATCTACAAGTCCGCCCAGAGCACCGCGGTGGTCAGGCTCTTTGACAATCTCTGGCAGTTCACGTACGTGAAGACGAAGCCCCTGAACCACAATCTGAATTCGTATGACGATCTCACGAGTTTCCTCGACTTTTATATGTACCTCGTCATGGGGTACGACTACGACACGTTCGAGAAGCTCTCGGGGGCACCGCTCTTTCAGAAGGCGGCGGACGTTGCAAGCCAGGGGAGATCGACGGGGGACCAGGGTTGGCAGCCGGCGACATCCGGGTACTCGCGGATACAGCTTATCGAGGAGCTCATGAGCGCCGTCTACCAGCCGGTGCGCGAGGCTTCATGGTATTATCACTTCGCCGGGCTTGATTCGCTCTCGATCAACAGAGAACGGGGCTGGCAGAACATGCTGACGGGTATCCAGAAGATCGCCGAAGCGAAGAAAAACGCCGATCCCCGCAACGTCGTGATCAAGACATTCTTCGAGGCGAAAGCCAAGGAGCTCGCGGAGGTGTTCGTGGACTATCCCGACCCTTCCGTCTATTCGCTCTTCGCCGCCGTCGATCCGAATCACCAGCAGGCATATGACGAGGCCAGGGCGAAGCACAAGTAGGTCCGGGGGGTGACGCGGAGGACGAAAACGCTTTTTCAGCCGGCAGGCGGGACCGCCCCGGCGAGTCCGAGCACACTGTCGACGCGGGCCGTCACCTCCTCCACGGTGAGGGCCCTCATGCAGAACGACCCGTACTGTTCCCCGGGGGGGAGAATGTTCCGGCAGGCCGTCTCAGGGCACACCGGGCACCGCATGCTGCTCTGCATCGTCCCCGCGTCCCGTTCGTCCGTGTAGATCTTCCACATCACGTCGTCAAATCGGGGGATAAGCGCCAGGGAAGGAACGCCCGCCGCGACCGCAAGGTGCCGGGGCCCCGAGTTGTTTGACACGCAGAGGGCGCACTTCTTCAGGTATGCGGCAAGATCCAGCACCCCGGTTGTAAGGACGATTTGCGGCGGGGTCGCACATCTCCTCCGGACCTCTTCAATGACCTGACTATCGAACGCGCTTCCGAGCAGGAGCACAGGAATCTTCCCGCGCTGGAGGTGATCGATAAGCGCGGCGTAGTATTCCGGAGGCCATATTCTGTATGTGCCGCTTGCTCCCGGATGGACGGCCACCACGGTTGATTCTTCTGGAAGACCGAGCGACCTCCAGCGCACGTCAGCCCGTTCAGCGTATTCCCGGGGGACGACGACCGAAGTCCTCCGCGAACTGATGATCGCCCCTGCCGCTTCGGCGAGCCCGCAATAGGTCGCAAGCACCCCCTCCCCGCTTCTTAACTTCCGCACCCTGCGCGACAGGAGCACGGAGAGCGTCTTCCCCTCTTCCCCGACACGGACGCGCGCCCCCGAAAGGAACGCCCAGAGGTAGAACCTGTCCTGCGAAAACGTGCAGACGACCGTGTCGAATTTCCCCTTCCTGAGCCAGCGGACCACCGAGAACTCGGCCTTCAGCCGCCGGAACCCGCGGAGAGCACGGAGCGCCTCCCTGTCAACCTCGGCGACCCGGTCCACGTGCGGGTCCGAGCGCAGCACGGCCGAGGTTCCCCCTGCCGGATTCTCGACAAAGACGGGGGCAACGGCGGAGCCGGTCTCTTCGTATGAACGGCGCTGGATGACAAGCACGGTGAGCGCGGCGGAGGGAAATGTTTCTTTGATGGAGCGGAGTGCAGGGGAGAGGATGAGGAGATCTCCGAGCTGACCCTCCGCGATGACGCATATCCGCTGCGGTGATTTCATGGAGTCCAAGCCCTGACGGACACGCACCGGAGGCCCCTGCCTTTCAAAAGAAGGGGCGCATGTAGAACGTCGCGCCGATCTCCTCCTCGACGAACCGGCGCGCCTTCTCCCTGTCCACGTCGTTGAGATCGACGATCGTAAGGACGACACGGGGAAGGAGCCGGACTGCTTCGCGTGCAAACTCGACCATCGCCGCGAAGAATTTTTCGCCGTCGATACGCATGAGCGCTCCGTACTGCGCGGGGTCCGTCGAGTTCAGGCTTATGGAAACCGCGTCGATAAGGCCCGCGAGCTCGGGCACAATGTTCCGCCTGTTGATAACGTTCCCGTGGCCGTCCGTGTTGAGCCGCGTCTTTCCCCCCCGTGATTTGACCGCCGCGGCGACTTCCTTGAGCACATCGAGCCGTATCGTAGGTTCCCCGTACCCGCAGAAGACAATCTCGTCGTACCGGAGCGGGTCGCCGATCGCATCGATCACTTCGCGCGCGCCGGGCTCCCGTTCGATCCGGAGGTTGTGTCCTTTGATGACCGCCTCCCCTTTCCTGTCGCAGAACACGCAGTCCGCATTGCAGCGGATAGTCAGGTTGATGTACAGCGAATCCTTGAGCCGGTACACGAACACGGGCTTCCCGGGGGAGCCGACGCCGAACATCCTGTAGGCGCCGTAGGCCGTGGTCCGTGCGATGTCATCAACGGCAAGGTGCTGCAGCTCGGCGATTCTGGCGGCAATCAGCGGAAGGCGCGAGGGCTCGTTCCTGGTTCCCCGGTGGGGAACAGGAGCAAGATACGGGCTGTCCGTTTCGAGGAGGAGGTGTTCGGCGGAGACTTCACGTGCGACATCGGCCGCGTGCCCCGGGTTCTTGAACGTAACGATCCCGGGAAGCGAGACGGAGAATCCGAGATTGATCAGCTCCCAGGCCTTCGCCGGGTCGCCGGGGAAGCAATGGAATACGCCCCGGGGCGCGGGAAACCTGCTCCCGGGTGCGGCGGCCCGGCTGCGCCAGAGGGGGAACCTCTCGAGCGCCTCCCGGACGATGCGGACGGTCTCCCCCATCGCGTCGCGCGTGTGGATGATCACCGGCAGATCGTGCCTGGCGGCGATGCCGAGCTGCGCGCTGAAGACACGTTCCTGAACGTCGCGCGGAGCAAGGTCGTAATGGAAGTCCAGCCCGATCTCGCCAATCGCCACGACTTTCGGCTGGGTGCAGAGGTCCTCCACGCCGCGGAGCACCTCCTCGCCGGCGCCGGCCGCCTCATGCGGATGCACGCCCACGCAGGCGTGGACGCAGTATTCCTTCTGCGCGAGCTCGATGGCACGGCGGCTGTCGTCAAGCCCGGTCGCGGGATTGACGATCGCGCTCACCCCCGCGTCCAGGGCACGCCGGATCACCTCGCTCCGGTCCGTGTCGAACTCGCCCGAGGTCAGATGCGCATGTGTGTCAATGAACATGGAGCCTCGTCTTCCTCATTTCACGGTCGCGCCGCTCGGGATCTCCGATACCGGCGACACGAGAACGAGCGTTCCGTCAGGAGCGGAAGCCGCAAGAACCATCCCGTGCGATTCCTCCTTCATGATTGTGGCCGGGCGGAGGTTGGCGACAACCACGACGAGCCGGCCCACAAGATCTTCCGGGCGGTAGTGGCGGGCGATCCCCGCGATGATCTGCCGCTCCTCGGTCCCGATCTCGACCTGAAGCTTCAGAAGCTTCTCGGATTTCGCCACGGGTTCGCACCGGAGGATTTTCCCCACGCGAAGATCCGCTTTCCTGAATTCGTCGATCGTGATCTTCTCCGCCGCCGGTTCCGCCGGCGGCGCCGGCGGCACAGCGCCGTCTGACTCGATCATGCTCTCCTCGATCTTTGTGAATAATATGCCGGCCGTCCCGAGCCGGTGCCCGGCTTCGAGCGCGCCCGTCCGCGCGGACTCCCACGAGGCATGCGCCGCCTCGCCCGGGAGGCCGAGCATCTGCCAGATCTTCTCGCACGAGCCGGGGATCACCGGGCTCATGAGTATCGCGAGCGAGCGCGCGAGCTGAATGCTGACGTTGATCGTCGTGGCGCACCGGGCGGGATCCGATTTCGCGGTCTTCCATGGCTCGCTGTCGTTGAAGTACTTGTTGGCCCCCCGCGCGAGGTTCATGACTTCCATGAGTCCGTCGCGGAACCTGTAGCGTTCGAACAGCGCCGCTGCGGCTCCCGGGGTCCGGTCCATGAGCGCGCGAATCCCCGTGTCGAGTTCGCCGGGGGGGCCCGCCGCCGGGACCGCGTTGCCGAACGTGCGCGAGGCAAACTGAAGCGTGCGGTTCACGAAATTCCCCAGTATGTCGGCAAGCTCGTTGTTGTTCTTCGCCTGGAAATCCCTCCACGTGAAATCCGCGTCGCGGTATTCAGGCAGCCCGGTGGCGAGCGTGTATCGGAGGGGGTCGACCGGGTATTTTGCCAGGAAATCCTGCACGTCGATTCCCCACCCGCGGCTCTTGGAGAACTTCTGCCCCTTGAAATTCAGGAATTCGTTCGCCGGGACGTTTGCCGGAAGGACGTACTGGTCCCCCCCTCCGTCGTTCCACGCCATGAGCATCGCCGGGAACACGATCGTGTGAAACACGACGTTGTCTTTCCCGATGAACGCCACATATTTCGTGTCGCTCCCCAGCCAGTATTCTTTCCAGGCATCCGGGCGCCCCTTCATGAGGGCCCACTCCTTTGTCGCCGAGATATATCCCAAAACAGCGTCAAACCAGACGTAGATGACCTTGGTCTCATACCCGGGGAGCGGGATTTTCACCCCCCACGTCAGGTCGCGCGTCACCGCGCGGTCCTCGAGTCCCTCCCTGAACCATCCGCGGCAATACTGGAGGACGTTTTCCTTCCAGCCGTCCGCCTCGTCGCTCCGCGTGACGTACTCCTCGAGCCTCTTCTGGTACGCGCCCAGGGGGAAATAGAGGTGGGTCGTTTCGCGCACAACGGGGGTGTCACCGGTGATCTTGCTCCTCGGGTTCAGAAGCTGCATCGGATCGAGGAACGTGCCGCACCGCTCGCACTGGTCCCCCCGGGCATCGGGGTTGCCGCAGACAGGGCATGTCCCCTCGACGTACCTGTCGGGAAGGAACATGGCCGCTTTCTCGTCGTACAGCTGCTTCTCCTTCTTTTCTTTCAGTATCCCGCGGCGGTTGAACTCCAGGAGAAACTCCACGGCGGTGGCGTGGTGGAGCGGGATCGAGGTGCGCGAGTAGTTGTCGAAGGACATCCCGAACGCTGCGAACGCTTCCCTGTTCATCGCATGATACCTGTCGACGATCGCCTGCGGGGTGACCTTCTCCTTGTCGGCCGCCAGCGTGATGGCGACACCGTGCTCATCGGAGCCGCAGATGAAAAGGACGTCGCGGCCCCGGAGCCGCTGGAACCGCGCGTAGATGTCCGCCGGGAGATACGCCCCCGAGAGGTGCCCCAGGTGAATCGGGGCGTTCGCGTAGGGGAGTGCCGCCGTAATCAGTATCCGCCGTGTGTCGCTCATAAGCTCTCTGTCAGGCTCCATGTGAACCGTGCGCGGCTGCGGGCTTCAGGATCGCGACCCGGAGCCGGACGGCCAGCTGCGCGAGAACGAGTTTAATATAGGTATATCGATCGACAAGGGAAATCGCCTTCTCCACGTCACCCACGGCGCGCGCGAGGTCCGCGTCGGGAAAACGCGAGACAAAACTGCTGAGTTCCGTCATCTGATCAACGTTGATGACCTCCCGGCCGTGCCGCAGGATCAGGGCGTCGCGGAACCAGAGCAGCACGAGCGTCAGGAAACGCGTGTGGACGTCCCTGTCTTTCGTTTCCGCCATCCGTTCGATAAGCTCGATGAGCTCGAGCGTCTTCCCCCCAATCGCCTTGCGGATGAAATCCACGACGTCGGCTCGCTGCGCCATCAGGTCGCTTTCCGCCAGCTCGAGCGCCCTCGTGTAGCTTCCGCCTGCGAGGCGCGCCAGGAGCGACGCCTGTGCCCCGTCGATGTGACCCCGCTCCGTGAGTGCGGCACGGATCTCCTCCTCGGTCAGCGGATCAAACCTGACGTTCTGGCACCGGGAGAGTATCGTCGGAAGGAGTGCTTCGCGGCGCGACGTCGTCAGAATGAACATCGTGTCCCCCGGGGGCTCCTCCAGGGTCTTGAGGAGCGTGTTCGACGCGGCGTCATTCATCGCATCCGCCCCGGAGATGATGAATATCCTCGTCTTCCCCTCCGACGTGCTCATCGACGATTCCCGGCGGATCTCCCGGATGCTGTTGATCTTGATGACGTTCGCCCGTGGAATCTGGACCCGGTAATACGGGTCGGCTCCCTTCAGCCTGAGCTGCTCCTGCACGGTGCGGACCTCCGCCGCCGTCAGCTTCGCCAGGGGCTCATCGTCGTCTTTTTCCTGGGCTCCCCGGGGGAGCGGCACGATGAGACGGACGTCGGGGTGCTGCATCGACGCTACGCGGAGGCAGGAGGAGCACTGGCCGCAGGCCTCTTCTTCCCCCCGCTCGCAGCGAAGAACGCGCGCGAGCTCGAGCGCGGCGGCGTCCTTCCCCACACCTTCCCCCCCGTAGAAAAGGTACGCGTGCGGAAGCCTGCCGCTTCGCCATGCGGCGAGGAGGGCATGCTTCACGCGCCGCTGGCCGATGACCCGGGGCCAGAGAACCGGCGCGGGGCCGTGACCGGAGTCAGAAGGCATTGCCGATACCGAAGTGGAATATCGCTTCCTTGAACGTCTGTCCGAAGAGCTGCCGCTGCGTGATCCACTGCTGGCCGGGCGGTTCGGAGGGGTTGTAGATGCGGAATCCCCAGTCGATGCGGAACGGCCCGAAAAACGTGTCGTAGCGGATACCGATCCCTGCGGCGATCGCCACGGTGTTCGGCCGGAAATCGCTCATCTGGGTCCAGACGTTCCCGGCGTCGATGAACTGGACGAGCCAGATCTTGTCAAAGATGCCGTCTCTGAGCGACTGCAGGATGTTTGTCCTCAGCTCCACGCTCCCCTCCAGGTCGAGATTTCCGCCAAGCTGCCCGGCGTACGGCGATGACCCGCCGGCAATAAGATCGCGCGAGTTCCATCCCCGAATGCTGTTCCCCCCTCCCGCGTAGAACCGGTGGGTCTGCGGAATGACGATACTGGTGTCCGAACGGGCCCCGCCGTATTTGTCCTCGAAACCGCCTTTGAGCTTGAATGCCAGTATCGAATACCTGTGCGCGGCGGCTTCCGTGTACCATCTCCCGGTGAGAATCACGCGGTAAAACTGGGAAATCGGGAGGTTCGGGAACACCCCCTGGAGGAGAAGCGGGAAGAGTCCCGCCTCGTCCAACTCGGCCGAGGTGATGGTGCCCTCGGACGGGGAAAAAAGATCGTTCGTCACGTCCCGCTGTATCGTGAACGCGAGTATAGAGTTGAATTGCTGCAGCTGCAGGAGGCGGATCTGCTGCTGCACGAGCAGATTGCTCGAGCCCACATAGAAGCTGTCGTTTTTCGCGGAGGCGACGGTTTCCAGCGTCCAGTCGAGGAACCCGCTCGTGGACTCCGTGAACCTGTTCGTAAACCCGAATTTGTTCTGGAAGATCTTCTGCAGGTAGGGAATCTCTTTGTCAAGGATATAGGAAAACGACCATGATCCCTTGATCCTGTTGCTGAACACGTACGGCTGGACGAGTTCGGCGGTCAGATCGAGATTCGACACCGAATAGTTGTTGAGCCCGAAATAATCCGGGAACTGACTCAGCCTCTGCGTCCGGAAACGGAGACTCGTCGTGAAGAGGCGCGCACCCCCGAGGAAATTCCTGTGCGTGTACCCGATACCTGCACCCAGGTTGAGCGCGCCGTCCTCGTCGCTCACAATGAGCTCCGGGCCGAGTTCGTGCTTGTCTTTCGGCCGTATGAGAATCGACGTCGGCACTGTCACGGCGGTATCCGAGCGAAGGGGGATCCTCATGTCCATTGACCGGAGGTCGAATATCCCCAGCCGGTTCAGATTGCTCGCGCTCGAGACGCTGTCTTCGATGCTGTACCGTTTCCCCGGGACGTACGTGAGCTGCTGGAGCAGGATCTCATCGGTGATGTCATCGCGGAAGCCGGGGGACCGGACCGAATCGATCTCCTGTCGTATCGTGACCGGGCCGAAGAAGTACATTCTCCCCAGATCAAACCTGAGCCGCACGCAGCAGTTCCCGGTGCTTGCGTAGCGCGTCGCGCGCGAGCTGTCCCTCATGTACCGGGCGTTCGGGTACCCGGTGTTGGCAAGGACCTTGAGGACCCGCACGACCTCTTCCTCCAGCAGCTGAGCGTTGTACGGGTCTCCCACGACGATCCTAGGAGACGACTGTATGTCCGTCCATATGGTCCCCGGGCCGTTGACAATTCCCTCATACCGGAGCGTATCGATAAGCGCCCGGTACCCCTCGGCAATCCGGACGGTGATGTCCACGTTTCCCCCCTCCGGGTGATACGCCAGCGACGTGTCGATGGCCGCGCCGAAAAAACCCCTGTTCTCATAGTACGTCCGGAGCCGGCGGACATCCCCGCCGAGCGTCAGCGTGCTCAGATACTCATTCTTCCGCCCCAGCTTTTCGCTTATTGTGTTGTGGAGAAACTTATTGAGAAAGCCGGGGGTGACGCGCGTCGTCATCTGTGCGAGGAGCTCGTTCTCTGCCAGCGCACGGTTCCCTTGGAACGTGATCGCGGTGACCTCGAATTTCTGGGTAGCGGGGAGGGATTGAGCATCCGACGGAGAGGCGGAAGGCACAGCGAGCGCCGCACACAGGAGCCACTGCCGGGCGCGCACGACCGGGCACGCCAGGCGCAGGGCGAAAAAGGACCGTTCGAGACGGAACACGCGTGGTGTAGGAATTCGGATGGCCGGTGACAGTAACAAAAAACCCAGCCGCACCGGCTGGGTAGGAAATTTACACAATTCTCCGCAGAGAATCAACGCGGCACCCGGACGCCCGGGGAAGAGTCCCCCTTAATACTCTCCTTCGTCCTCGAAGAAAAAGTCCTCACCGGTGGGGTAGTCCGGCCAGATCTCCTCCATGCTCTCGTACGGTTCTTCGCTGTCTTCAAGCTCCTGAAGGTTCTCCACGGCTTCCACCGGAGCGCCTGTCCGGATGGCATAGTCCACCAGCTCTTCTTTTGTTGCGGGCCAGGGAGCGTCATCCAGATACGAGGCAAGCTCCATCGTCCAGATCAATTATCACCTCGTCCAGTCTTGGCACTGACAAGCTGCGAGCGGTACCGCGCGGCGTCGATGTCGTCGAAGAAGTAATCGACGGGATTCTGTTTCCTCCCGAGGTACCGCACTTCGTAATGGAGGTGCGGGCCGCTCACTAATCCTGAACGTCCGCTTTTCGCAATGAGTTCCCCGCGGCGCACCGTCTGCCCCTCGCGGACCAGCGTCCTGCTCAGATGCGCATAAAGGGACGAATACCCGTACCCGTGGTTGACCTCCACAACCACGCCGTAGCCGCCGGCCGTCCGTCCGGCGAAATGGACCACGCCGTCACCGGCCGCATAGACGTTCGACCCCACGTCGCTCACAATGTCTATCCCTTCGTGCATCTTGTAGACATGGAGGACCGGGTGTATCCGCATGCCGAAGCTGTTGAGCGAATACGGGCCCGCCATCGGTTTGATCGCAGGGATATGCGCAAAGAGGCCTTTGTTGTACTCCATGCGCCGCGTAATCTCTTCGTAGCTCGCCTGCTGCAGTTTCACTTCCCGTTCCAGCTTGTCAAGGAGAGAGGAGGAGCCGGAAAGAACTTCACGCGCCTCTCCCGAGAGGAAAGCGTTGACCGCTGGAGGGACCGCCCCCCCGATGGCCGCAGCCCGCGTATCGTCGTCGATCCTGTTGAGGTCAACCGCCGTTCGGAGTTCGTTCCCCCTGTCCGAGAGTTTTTCGAGCGCCTTCTGCACAACCGAGATCTTGTCGCCGAGCTGGCGCACCTGGTCCTTCAGTATCCGGTTCTCCGCGGTGAGCATCGACATCCTGTCGATCCCGAGACCGAGTACGTCTCCGCCGGCGTGATTCAGAACGAGGAGCGCGGCCATGATCCCGAGTCCCGCAACGGCTCCGAAGCCGAGGACCTTCATCTTGAAGTGCCTGACTTCTTTCAGATCGAGCGATCTGTGTGAGAACACATAAAATTTCGTATGGTGCAGCATGGTCGACACCTCTCAGATCTGAAGGAGCGGACATTGTCCCTGGCGATTCGATCTCATGCGAACAACGTCGCGCAGAGACAGTACTCCCATTACGCGCGTCTTATTCGCAAAATACGGTGGAAGTATAGAGAATTATCGGTGTGTTGTCAAGAGATTTCTTGCGGCGAGGATTATTTATTGCCGCGAGTCACTCGAAATCGTGCTCGAAATAATTGATGGCCCGACTCCCCTTCTTTTTCTGCCCTATGACCCCCTCAAGACGCTTGGAAAACTCCCTCGCGGCGTCATACCCGTAGTGCCGAAGGAGGTAGTTGAGCGAAATCACTTCAGTTATGACGGTGACATTCTTCCCGGGGAATATCGGGAGTTTCACCAGCGGAACGTCCACGTCAAGGAGGGTCATTGTGACGTCGTCCAGCCCTGTGCGCGTGTAATCCCTGTCGGGCTTCCATTCTTCCAGTTCCACGACGAGCTCGACACGTTTCTGATACCGGATTGCCCTTATCCCGAACATGCTCCGCACGTCAATGAGTCCCAGCCCCCGGATCTCCATGAAGTGTTTGACGAGATCGGTGCCGGCACCCATGAGTATTCCTTCCCCTTTCCGGGTGACCATCACCACGTCGTCGGCGACAAGCCGGTGCCCGCGTTCGATGAGATCAAGGGCGATCTCGCTTTTGCCGATCCCCGACCTCCCCGTGAGCAGGACGCCGACCCCGTACACGTCGACAAGAGAGCCGTGAACCACGATCTGGGGGGAGAACTGGTCGTCCAGAAAATCCGCCAGGAAGTAGGAGATCTTCGTGGTCTCAAACGGCGTGCCGAACACCGGGATGTTCTTTGCCGCGGCCGCCTGCAGGAGGTCGTCCGAAATGAGATTGCCGTTCGTCAGGATCACGCACGGAATCTTGAACTCAAGGAGGGACGTGAACGCGGCCGTTCTCTGCGGGGGGCGGAGCGAATTGAGATAGCGGATCTCCGTGTTGCCCATGAACTGGACCCGGTCGTACGTGAACAGCTCCAGGTACCCGGCGAGCGCGAGGCCGGGGCGGTTCAGGTTCCTCTCCTTGATCTGATTGTCGAACCCGTTCTCGCCGTTGAGCTGTTTCAGCTTGAAGCGCTCGTGTGTCTGTTCGTACAGAAATCCGACGGTGATGCTCTTCTTGCGCGTTTCGCGCGTGCGGTCGTTTTTCATCGGTGCTCCTCTGTCCGGGCGAGCAGGACCCTCTCCGGGCGGATCACTCCTTTTCCTTGATCTCCCGTACCTTCTCCTTGTCTTTGCTCCGCCGCTTTGTCTTGTACTTCGCGAGCTGCATCTGCAGCTTCTCCCCCGATGCGTCGATCGATTTGATGAAGTCCTCGGATTTTCCCCGCGCCGTGAGCACGGCCCCGTGAACGCGGAGGTTGATCTCCGCCATCTTGACGCTCTTTGTCACACGCTCATAGCTCAGGATGACTTCGGCGGAGAGGATGCCGTCGCAAAACCGGTCGAGTTTTTTGACCGTTTCGACGGCATGTTCCTTGATGTCCGGGTGAGCATGGAATCGTCGCGCTGTAAATTTCACGTTCATGGCCTGGCTCCTCTGTTGAACATGCGGGCGGCTCAGGAGGCTTTCGGGTGGGCCTGAGCATAGACTTTGCGAAGACGATCGACGCTGACGTGCGTGTACATCTGTGTTGTGGAGAGGCTCTCATGACCGAGAAGTTCCTTCACGGCCCGCAGGTCGGCCCCCCTGTTCAGGAGGTGCGTGGCGAACGTGTGGCGCAACACGTGAGGACTCCTCTTCTCTATTTCCGACACCATGCCGATGTACCTGTTCATCAGCCTGTTGACCCCCTTTGGGCTCATCGGTTTGCCGCGGGCGGACAGAAAGGCGTTGGGGACGCCGCTCCCCCGCGCGGCGAATCCGGCGCGGATGGCGAGGTAGGCGCGCAGCGCGGAGCGGGCCTTTGCGCCGAACGGAATGATCCGCTGCTTGCTCCCCTTCCCCGTCACCTTGATCGTTCCGTTGTCGAAATCGATGTCCGCGACCCGGAGCCCGATGAGCTCCGAGAGGCGGATCCCGGAGCTGTACAGGATCTCAAGAAGGGCCGCATCGCGCGCGCCCTCCGCCCGGCTCCGGTCCGGCTGGTCCATCAGGCGGGCGACGCTCCCCTCGTCGAGCGTCCGCGGGAGCCTCCGTTCAAGCCTGGGGGAGACGACGGTCGCCGCCGGGTTCGATTCGACGACGTGCATCTTACGGAGGTACCGGAAGAATGATTTCAGGCAGGCGAGTTTCCGCGCGATGCTCCGGGTTGCGAATTCCCTGTCGTGGAGCCACGCGAGAAACCGGCGTATCGCCCTCCGGTCCACTCCGCCGGGAGTCATGGGTCGCCCCGGGAATTCGGACCCCCAGAATTCCATGAACTCCCGCAGGTCGCACTCGTATGCCGAGACGGTGTGGGGCGAGTAGTTCCGTCCGGCGGCGATGTACTTGAGAAATGCGCTGATGTGGGTCTGCATGAGTTCGGGACCGTCCCCGGGGAATTCGGGACTCCAGACGGCGCGCGCGTTCAGCCCGCCGCCTGCTGGACTTCATCCCGCGCGACCTCCGCCTTGCATGCGGGGCAGAGAAGGTACTCTCCGCGGTTCTGGTTGTATTTTTCGACCATATAGGCGTTGCCGCACGTATCGCACACGCGCGCGACGGGTTTGTCCCACGACGCGAAATCGCAGTCGGGATACCGCGAACAGCCGTAGAAAACCCTCTTCCGTTTCGTCTTGCGCTCGATGACGTCTCCGGTCGTGCACTTCGGACACTTCACGCCGATCGACAGGGGGCGCGTGCTCTTGCACGCCGGGTAGTTGGAGCATCCCAGGAACGCGCCGAAGCGCCCCCCCTTGACGATCATGTCGCCACCGCAGAGGTCGCACTTGATTCCCACCGCGTGCGCGGCGAGCGCCTGCTCCGCGGGAAGGGGCTTGGTGTTTTTGCATGAGGGGTACCCGCTGCAGGCCATGAACCGGCCGTTCCGTCCCCACTTGATGATCATGGGCCTGCCGCACAGCTCGCACTTTTCGTCCGTCGGTTCCTGGAGCGATTTCTTGATCGCGGCGCTGTTCCTGTCGACCCCTTCCAGGTCGCTGATGAAGGGATTGTAGAACTCCTCCATCACCCGGAGATAGGTCTGCTTCCCGGAGGCGATCGTGTCGAGCTCCTCCTCCATCTTCGCCGTGAACTCCACGTTGAACAGATGCGGAAAATTCTGCACCAGGATCCGGTTGACGGCGATCCCCAGGTCCGTCGGGTACAGGCGCCGTTCCCGCTGTTCGACGTACTTCCGCGCCTGGATCGTATCGACGATGAGGGCGTACGTGCTGGGCCGCCCTATGCCGAGCGCCTCGAGCTCCTTGACGAGGCTCGACTCCGTGAACCGGCCCGGGGGTTTCGTGAAGTGCTGGTTCGGGATGACGTTGAGGAGCGTCGCTCCCTCGTCGACCCTGAGATTCGCCGGAAGCTTTGAGACAGGATCCCCGTCGTCCGCGGACTTGTCCGCCTCTTCCGCGACGTCGTCGTACACCTGGAGGAATCCCCTGAACTGCGGGATCGAGTCGGTCGCGCGGAAGACGTAGTCGCCTCCCCTGACGTCCACCGTCGTCTGCTCGAAGACCGCCGCGCTCATCTGGCATGCGAGGAACCTGTTCCAGATCAGCTCGTACAGATCGAACATCTCCTTGTCGAGGTACTTTTTGACCGCCTTCGGCGAGTGCTTCATCGAGGTGGGACGGATCGCCTCGTGCGCATCCTGCGAGGACTTCCCTTTCTTGAAAAGGCGCGGCTCGTTCGGGAGGTATTCCTTCCCGTAATTTTCGTAGATGTAGGCGCGGACTTCGTTCACCGCGTCGTCGCTGATGCGCGTGGAATCCGTCCTCATATATGTAATGAGCCCCACCCGACCCTCCTCACCGACTTCGATCCCCTCGTACAATTTCTGGGCGAGCATCATTGTACGCTTGGCGTGAAACCGGAGCCTGCGCGCCGACTCCTGCTGGAGTGTGCTCGTGATGAACGGCGCCCCCGGGTTTCTCCTGACCGGCCGCTTCTGGATGTCCGCGATCGCAAACGCCTGTTTGCGGATGTCGTTGACGTACCCTTCCGCCGTCGTCCCGTCGGCGATGACGGGATCACTGCCCGCCACCTTGAACAGCTTGGCAAAAAACGGCTCGCTGGACGCGGTCCGGAACTCCCCGATGACCGACCAGTATTCGTCCGGGATGAACGAGGTCACGGCGACCTCCCGCTCGCAGATGAGACGGACCGCAACGGACTGCACGCGCCCGGCCGACAGGCCATAGAAGACCGTCTTCCAGACGAACGGAGAGATCTTGTAGCCGACGAGCCGGTCCATCACGCGGCGCGCCTGCTGGGAATCCACGAGGTTCTGGTCCACCTTTGTCGGATGCTTCATCGCTTCGGTGATTCCGCGCTCGGTGATCTCGTTGAACATCACCCGGAACACGTTCCGGTTGTCCGGCTCGATCTCCCGCGCAATGTGCCAGGCGATCGCCTCGCCTTCACGGTCGGGATCCGTCGCGAGGTATACATTGGTGGCCCTGAGCGCATGGGCGCGGAGACGGGTGATCACCTCATCCTTCCCCTTGATCGTCTCGTATTCCGGCAGAAACCCGTTGTCGACATCGATCCCGATCTTGCTCTTCGGAAGGTTTTTAATATGCCCGACCGACGCTTCGACGATGAAGTCTTTCCCCAGGTACTTGTTGATAGTCTTCGCTTTCGCCGGAGATTCGACGATGATCAGCGATTTCCCCGTCGGGTCGACGACGGGGACCGCCCGCCGCCTCGGCCGTTTGGCAGGACTTGCATGCACCGCAGCCTCCCCTTCCGGAACCACCGCCGCCTCTTTTCTTTTTCTGGCCATCAGTGTATTGTGTCCCCGCTTGTGAGCATCGAACGGTTCCCCGACGCATCGTCGCCTCCTCTGGCAAACAGCACAGAGGCGACGATTTCCCGGAGTTCCGGCACAGAGAGTTTTTCATACCCGGCCATCATCGCCCGCTCGATGACCGTCTCAAAGTCCTTTTCGTCAAGAAGACCGAGCTCCCGGAGCTGGATCAGGTATCCCTGGCTCTCGNNATTTCCGACTGCGTGTAGCCCCGGGTCTTCAGGTCGGTCAGATCGATGTCGCTGATCCGCTTGTTGTCCTGGATCTCCGACATGATATAGATGAGGAGCTCGACGACTTTTTCCTTCATGGATTCCCGCTGCCCTTCCGCAATGCGAGGATCTTTACGTAGCGGTCTTCCTGCCGTTTCATGTGCCGCGCCAGGAGCGCGGTTCTGTCATCGTATCCGAACAGGTGGAGCGTCCCGTGGACGACAAGCCGGGAGACCTCCTCGGCAAACCTGACGCCGTACTCCCGTGCCTGCGTGCGGGCCCTGTCGAGATTGACGTAGATTTCACCCTCGACCCTGCGCCCCTCCCCCAGGGGGAAACTGATGACGTCGGTCCCGCCGGCGTGGCCCAGGAACTTCCGGTTCATCCGGGCGGATGCGCTGTTGCCGATGAACACGACGCTCACCGAGGCCTGTTTCCGCCGTTCCCCTCCCGCGACGCATGCGACCGCAGCGGCGACTCCCGAGCGGCGGATCCTGACCGCCCGGTGGGCATTGAACACCGCTACGTCGATCACGAACGCGCGCCGGCCTTCGTCCGCCGTGCGCGGGTGGGCCGCCTTCGCGGCGTTTTCTTCTCCGCTTCAAGCACGGGCTCCGTCAGGGAGAGCGCCACCCCGGACATCATGACCTCCGGGGAGAGCTGCGTAAAATCCCCGGACAGGATCGCCCGGTCCACATTGGCGAACAGCGTGCACCCCGCCGTCCGTTCCACGATCAATCCCGAGAGTTTTCCCCCGTGCTCGCCGACAAACGTCGCCTCACCGAGATCCTCGCTGATGACGAACCCGGAACAGAAGTGCATCTGCAGATGCGCCGCCTCGGTGTACACCGAGATCAGATTCCCCTTCCTGCGCCCGATCCTGATGTCGGGATAGATCTCGAGGGCGAGCTTCCTCACGGCGGTGCCCCCGGATTCCTGCGCGGCGATCTCAAACCTGTAGTTGGACCCCATGCTCCTGGCTGGAACACCGAAGAGCGATTCCAGACGCTTGATCGCTGACGGAGAGAAAATTGTTCCCATGCGGACGCCTCAGGAATATCGTACTATCGGATGCGGGGCAGGGTACACGAAAGCCCCGGCTGGCTTCCCGCTCCACGCGGAGGTCCACCGACCGGGGCTCGCTGATGCTGTAAATGTCCGGCCCCCCGATGCCGGGCCGGACTTACGATCTCGTTGCCCATCCATTCATGCAAATTCGACTTGAGCTCCTCCCCCGCAAATATACCCAGCACAGGATCGATTGTCAAGCGTTCACCATTCCAGCTCCATTCCTTCCGCCGCCGCGATGCACTCGAACCGGTAATTCCGGGTCCGGATCTCGCGGAGGCACTTGCTCAGGATCTCGTCCACCTTGTCATCCGTGTGCGACTGTTCGTGATGGAAGAGGACGAGCCGCTTGACGGCGGCCTCGTCGGCAATCTTCAGCGAGAACAGATAGTGGGAATGCCCCCACCCCACGTGATTGACATACTCTTCCGGCGTGTACGTGGTGTCGTGGATGAGGATGTCGGCGCCGCGGGCAAAGTCGAATATGCGCTGGTTCGGATCCCCTTTCACCGCAAGGTATTTCTCGACGATGTTCTTGTCGACGTTCTTGACGGAGCGCGCGACCTCCCTGTCGAACGGTTCGTTGTCGCTGATATAGACAAGGGATTTCCCCCCGACGTTCAGACGGTACCCGAGCGCGAACGCGGGATGGTTGACGTAGATGGACGAGAGCGTCGCTTCAAACAGGGGGATGGTCTCCTCGCGGACCGGGTGAAACCGGATTTTGGCCTTCAGCTCGTTGAGCTGGATCGGGAAGTAGACCTTGTCCATCTGATCGGAGATCATCTGGCGGAGTTTCAGGTTTCTGGACTGAGCCCCGATGATCGTAAACTCGTTCCCCGAGATGTAGAGCGGCTTGAAAAAAGGAAAGCCGTGGATGTGGTCCCAGTGGGGGTGGCTGATGGCCAGGAACGCCTTGACGGACTCCCCCGTCGCCATCAGGGCGTCGCCGAGGCCCCGAATCCCGGTGCCGGCGTCGAAAACCACGAGGTTGTCCCTGTGGAGCCGTACCTCGACACAAGGGGTGTTCCCGCCGTAGCGGACCGTGTCCTTGCCGGGCGTGGGGAGAGATCCACGCGTCCCCCAGAATTTGACTTTCATGCGCCTGCTCCCTGACGGACGTTGATTGTTGAGCTTGCGGCATACGCGACGTAGTTGGCCGCCGACTGCAGAATCGCCTTCCGCTCCTCCCCGGTCAACTCACGCACGACTCTCGCGGGTACGCCTGCCGCCAGCGTCCCGGCGGGCACGACAAAGTCCTCCTTCACCACCGCGCCGGCGGCCACAAGCGCCCCCTCGCCCACCTCCGCATTATCAAGGACAACCGCGTTCATCCCGATAAGCGATCCCCTTCCGATCCGGCATCCGTGGATCATCGCCATGTGCCCGACGGTCACCTCCTCGCCGATCTCCACGGGGAGCCTTGCGGTCACGTGGAGGACGCATCCGTCCTGTACATTCGACCTCCGTCCGACGCGTATGGCATTGATGTCACCCCGGAGCACGGCATTGTACCAGATGCTTGCCTCTTCCCCGAGCACGACGTCGCCGATGAGCCAGGCTCCATCCGCGACAAATGCCGTCGGGTGCACCGAAGGGGCCACGCCGTGATGGACGACGATCCCCACGCACTACCCTTTCGCCCGTGGCGGGTTCCAGCCCGGCCGGGTCCATTTCATGAGCTCAACCGTGACGCTCCCGATGATGACCTTCATTTTCGCCAGGATCGGCACGCGGGCGTCGTCGTTGGAAAACCATCCTTCGAACCCGCCGGTGAGCCCGTAGATGCCGACGAAATCCATGTTCCCCTCGAACCGGACGACGTCCACCGGGTAATTGACCGCATCGAGGTCAACCGACGTATGGTCCCCTTTGAAATCGATGTACGTGCTCACCTTCTGCTCTTTGATGAGCGTGGGGATGTTCAGCTTTTCCCCCGAGAAGAGCTTTGCGCGCGCGAAGTAGAACAGCGAGAGCCCGTCGTGGTACTCGGTTCCGATGGAGAGCGTGTCCCGCTTGACGATGACGGAATCGTGATCTCCCACTTCGATCAGGACGCGCTTCCCGGGATAGTCGAAAAAGTACCGGGAGACGTCCCACTGGCCGTTGTCCTTCTGTTTTCCTACAAACCGACGGGAGAACATCCCGCTGTCGATCAGGCTTTCATAGACTGCATGAAGGTCGACAAACGGGACCTTCGGGTACGAGTCAATGTACCCTTTACCGTCGTACGCCAGCGAGGATCCATTGCGGACGGATCCCAAAACCTTGATCCTTACCTGCCCGAGATCGAAGAACCCGTACCGGACGTTATACACGAGCTCCTCCCCCTCGACGAACACCCTGTTGGGGGGGGGAGGCTGTACCTGCGAGCGAACGACTGTCGGCATGCTTGCCGCGGCGGCAAGAAGCACCGCCAGGAGCGCCGCGCGCGCGCCCAGAGGACGCGCGGCGGGGGGAAAAATGTTTCTCCTCATTTAAGGCTCGAGAGATTGCTCAGAATGCGCTCCGTCTCGGGGAAGAGCGCCATCGCCTTCTGGAACTGGCCGTCCTCGCGCAGCATGACGCGCGACGACCCCTCGTTCCCCCAGATGCCGCGCGCGATAAACGCCTTTGTGAATGCCTTAATATAGTGGAGGTCCTTGTCATACTCTTCCTGCTTGAACGGCGCCCCCGCGGCCTTCGCAAGCGCCTGGATATCCGCGAGCATCGCGCCGGTCACGTCGAACTCCTCCGCAAATCTGGAGGGATCCTTCCCGTACTGCGATTTGAGCTCCGCGCCGTGGCGGTCCAGGTATTTGTCCGCAAACTGGAGGAAGACGTTCCGGCTTCGGAGCTGGACCGTGTACTCCGTCAGGTGGTCCGATTTGACGATGTAGTCCGGCGTGATCCCTCCCCCGCCGTAGACGATGCGCCCCCCCATGGTCTTGAAGACCGGGCGCGTCGAATCCCGTTCCTCGCTGTGCGTGACGTTGTCCCCCTCGACCTCGTGGCGTTCATAGGCGGCGCGGGCGTATTTCGCCTTGTCCTGATCGTACGGCCGCTGGATGAGCCGGCCGCTCGGCGTGTAATAACGGGCGGTCGTCAGGCGGAAGGCGGAACCGTCTTTCAGGTCGAACTGGCGCTGCACGAGCCCCTTGCCGAACGTCGTCTCGCCGACGATGAGCCCCCGGTCCCAGTCCTGCACCGCGCCGGCGACGATCTCGCTTGCGGAAGCCGACCCGGCGTTGACGAGGATGATCAGCGTCACGTCCTTGAACTTTCCGGCACCGGAGGAGACGTACTCGTCGTCAAACTCCGGCCTGCGGCCCTTGGTATAGACGATTTTCCGTCCCCGGGGCATCAGCTCGTCCACGAGCTTGTACGCCTGCTCGAGGTAGCCGCCCGGGTTGGCGCGCAGATCGAGGACCAGGCGCTTCATCCCCTCCCCGGAAAGCTTCGAGAGCGCGGCGAAAAACTCGTCGTGCGTCTTGGCTGCAAAGCGGTTGACGCTCACATAGCCGGTCTGGCCGTTGATCATGAATGAAGCGTCGACCGTGTAAATCGGAATCTTGTCGCGCGTGATGTCGAAATCGAGAAGGCCCGCCATCCCTGCGCGGACGATGGAGACCTTTACCCGGCTCCCCTTCGGACCGCGGAGTTTCTTCTGCACGCCTTCCTGCGTGATCCCGATGGCGGAGCTGTCGTTGATCCGGACGATCTTGTCCCCCGACTGGATGCCGAGCGCCTCGCTCGGTCCGCCGGCGATGGGCGCCACGACGAGAAGCGTGTCTGCGAGAACCTGGTATTCGATG
Organism: Ignavibacteriota bacterium; assembly: GCA_003157485.1. Lineage (GTDB taxonomy): Bacteria > Bacteroidota > Ignavibacteria > UBA10030 > UBA6906 > Fen-1273. The sequence goes on along the minus strand of PMJQ01000198.1, from coordinate 13,489 downwards.
CCGATCCCTTCAAAACTCCCCTGGAAATCCTCGGTCACCCTCTGCATCTCCGCCGCGGGGATGTACACGGAATGGGGATCGAGCTGATTCAGGAGGCCGTTGATCGCGGATTCGGTCAGCTTGCCGGTATCGACGTCCTCCACGTAGTATTTCTCGGTGTAGTTGAGTACGTCGCCGAATTTGTGAAGCTGATCGTAGATCGTATCCCCCGAGATCAGCTGGTTAAGCATCGAGCCGGCGATGACGCTCACCACAATGAGCAGGATCACCGTTCCGAGCGAGAATCGTTTCTGCATGAACACGTTCCCTATGAAGTGTCGAGAATGCTGAGTAGTGTATCTAATAACAGTCTGAAAGTCAAACATGGTTCCCTCCGCGTTCTGGCCGGCGTGCCACACGTCACCGAATCCCCCTGCGCGTCACCGGATCGGTTTCCATTCGCTCAGAATCGACCTTCTCAGGAAGAAGACCGCAAGAAAATTGACGAACCAGGAGACCGTGACGTACAGGTACCCGTACCGCCGGTAGCGCCGCGGCGACTCGTACACCGTGATGTTCTCGAGGAACTTCACGCGCCCCACGTGCTTGAGGCGGCGGAACATGTCATAATCTTCGCCGGCGGCGATCCGGTCGGCATATCCCTGTACAGCCTCGAAGACCTCCCGCGTCATGATGTGGCATTCCCCCCGTCCCATCCCCATCCCCACCCTGTTCATCGCCGCGAAGAACCAGTTGTAGAACCCGTGAAACGCCCTGTCAACGGGGCGGCGCTCGCCGGGATAGACCTCGACCCTGCATGTGAGCGCCGCGCGTCCCGGCACGCGGACCTCCGAGGCGACAGTCGCAAAAAACGCCTCCGGGTCGCCGATGAGCGTGTCGGCGTTCAGGAAAACGAACACGGCACCCTTCGCACTGCGCGCCCCGAGGTTCCTCCCCATGGCGATCGTCTGCTTGACCCCGGCACCGTTCCTGACGACGGTGTGCGCGCGCTCGGCGGCGATCGAGAGGGTCCGGTCGGTGCTTCCCCCGTCGCTTACAACGACATCGATCCCGTACCGGGCGACAAGCCCCGGGGTGAACTGCAGGAGCATCCGTTCAAGGAGTTTCTCTTCGTTCAGTGTCGGAACGATGACGCTTATCGAGTTTCCCGGAGTGTTCACCGAACCTCACACTGAAATGTGGTGGAGCGGGGTCCGATCGTGTAGGGGGGGAACAGGCTTGAACATGCGCGCGGTATCGGGCATCATCACCTGTACGGGGTCCGAAATCCTGTAGGTTCCCTGCATATCGGTCATTGTCTTCATCGGAATCATGTCCCAGAACGGCCGAGTGCTCGGCTCTCCGGAGAGCCGGCGTCAGGCGCTTTCGCCCGATTCCGGCTTCATCTGCGGGAAGAGGATCACGTCCCGTATGGATTCTTCCCCCGTCAGCAGCATCGTCAGCCTGTCGATCCCGACTCCGAGTCCCGCCGTCGGCGGCATGCCGTATTCCAGCGCACGCAGGAAGTCTTCGTCCAGCGGCTGGACTTCCGCCTCCCCCCTGGACTTCGCGCGCATCTGCTCCTCGAACCTCGCGCGTTGATCCAGCGGATCGTTCAGCTCGCTGAAGGCGTTGCAGATCTCATGGCCGTTGCAGATCGCCTCGAATCTCTCGACGAGTCCCTCCTCCGACCGGTGCTTTTTTGCCAGCGGGGACATCTCCAGCGGGTAATCGGTGACAAACGTCGGCTGGACGAGCGTGTGCTCGACCCGGTCGCCGAATATCGCGTCGATAATCCTCCCCGCCCCATCCGTCTCCTCCACCTCCACGCGAAGTTCCTTCGCAATCGCGCGGAGCTCCGCCTCCCCCTTCCCGCGGAGGGAATGGCCGGTCTGCTCGCGGATCGCATCGAACATCGTGATCCGCTTCCAGGGCGGCTTGAAATCAATCGTCCTGCCGTGCGCCGTGACCTGCGTCGATCCGTTCAGCACGAGCGCCACCCCGCTGATGAGCTCCTCGACGAGCGTCATCATCCAGAGGTAGTCACGGTACGGCACGTAGACTTCAAGCATCGTGAACTCGGGGTTGTGCGAGCGGTCCATCCCCTCGTTGCGGAAGTCTTTTGCAATCTCGTACACGCCGTCATACCCGCCGACGATGAGGCGTTTGAGGTACAATTCGTCGGCGATCCTCAGGTACAGGTCGATGTCAAGGGCGTTGTGATGCGTGACGAAGGGACGGGCGAACGCCCCGCCGTACTGCGGCTGCAGTGCGGGGGTCTCCACCTCGAGAAACCCCCGGGAATCGAGGTCGCGGCGGATCGTCGAAATGATCGCGGCCCTCTTCCTGAAGACCTCCCGGACGTTCGGATTGGTTATCAGGTCGACATACCTCTGCCTGTAGCGGAGTTCCCTGTCGGAGAACGGATCGAAGACGGTCTTGTTCCCCTGTTCGTCCACCTTCTCCTTTGGCACGGGGAGCGGGCGGAGCGATTTGGAGAGAAGAACGAGCCGGCGGGCGTGCACGGACACCTCACCGGTCCTTGTCCTGAACACGAACCCCTCGACGCCGACGATGTCGCCGATATCCATCAGCCGGAATGAGTCATAGATTTCCCCCAGATCGTCCCGTTTCAGGTAGACCTGGATACGGCCCCGTGAATCCTCAAGATGGAAGAAGGAAGCCTTCCCCATCCGGCGCAGCGACATGATGCGTCCCGCCACGGCGACATCGCGCAGCGGTTCCCCCTCGCTGAATGACTCCCTGATCTCCGCGGAAAAAGCGTTTCTGCCGAACGCGTGCGGATACGGGTCGATCCCGTGAGCGCGCAGCTCCGCGAGCTCTTCACGCCGCCGCACCATGAGATCATTCAGTTCCCGGGCATCCGATTGCTGATCCACCTTTTTCTCCGTTCTTTCAGTGAGTATGTAACCGCTTATCGCCCCGCCGGGCGCCGCGTCTCCGCGTCGCTCTCCCCGGCGCGGCGTCCCGCGCTCCTGGCGCCGAGATGCGCCGCAAATTCCGGGAACTTCGCGATCACGCGCTCGAAGCTCTCTTTGTCGAGCCGGTACAGGTCGCAGTAGGTGACGGCGCGTATGGACGCGGAGCGCCCGCGGTGCTCCAGGAGCGCGATTTCCCCGAAAAAATCGCCTTCGCGGAGCGTCGCGACGACCGAGCGGCCGTCCGTCCCGACCACCTCGCAGTGTCCGCGGGCGATGAAGTACATGTCGGCGCCCGGCTCCCCCGCCCGGAAGATGAAATCCCCGGGCGTGTACACGACGGGATGCATGACGAGGGCGATCTCCCTGATGAGGTCCTCCCCCGCCCCCTTGAAAAACGGGACCTTCTGAATGATGTCCCGTTTCAGAAAGAGCGAAACCTCCACCAGGAGCCCCGGCGGAAGTCCCTGCACGATCGACGTTTCGTCATAGCCCAGCCGGTGTTCCCAAACATATCCGTAGTAATCCCGGATCCTGCGCTGCATTGCCGGGGGGATTTCCCTGGAACGCATGAACGCCCCGAGTTTTTCCATGTTCGCGAGATACCGGGTCCGTGCGGGCTGGAGATTCCCGATGATCGTGGAGATGTTCGCGATCACGTAGCCGTACATCCCCACGCCGAATATCATCACGACGATCGCGTAAACGATCTGGGCATTGTTTGCAGGGGTGATGTCGCCGTACCCGATCGTCGTGATCGTGGAGATGCACCAGTAGAGCGACCGGAGGTAGAGCGTCCACCTGTCGGCCGCCGGGGGAATCCCCCGGAGCGCGAGCCATCCCGTGGCAAGCCAGTGGACGGCGATCGCGAGCCAGTAGATGAAATACACGAGGCGCAGCGCGTTCCACCGGTGCAGGTGCTGCGCTCGCCAGAGGCTCATGGCCCTTCCCACGCGGACGAGTTTGAAGAGCCGGAGGAAGAGGAGCCACGAAGGGCCGGGGAGGAGATAGAAGGGGACTGCCGCAATGATGTCGCAGGCAAGAAGCCTCCGGCCGTAGGGGAGTCCCGTTCTCCGCGATTCCGCGGCGTTGACAGCGATATCCGCCGCGAACAGGAGCGTCAGGAGGCCGTCCAGGAGAGCCGGGTGCGGGATCAAGTCCGCGCCGAGAACGACGCGGAGCGGAGCAACGATCGCCCCGATCGTTATAAGCGCGAGGACAAGCGCGCCCCAGATGCGCACGGCCTGTCGTTGTTCCCCCCCCGGGAGAACGCTGCGGCTGAACAACTGCGAATGCGCCATTCGGGAAGGGCCCCTCAGATGCCGACCTTGACAATCGCCTTGCGTAGGATTCCGGTCCCCCCCAGGGGGGCGTGGGCATCTTCCGGGAAATAAAGGGCGAATGCCGACCCCGTTACCCGGCTCCACGCATGGGGCTTTTCGCCGTACAGTTCCACGTCCTTCGAGGGATCATACGGCGCGATAACGCCCGGACATTCCGCCGCAGGCCTCCAGCCGATCATGTCCGTCCCCTCGACGACAAATTGTATGTCGATGTACTTCCGGTGGGCTTCGAGAACCGCCCCGTCCATCCCCTTCCCATCCTCATTGGCGATGACGAGATACAGGCGTTCCCCGTCGATCGTATGCCTTCCGGGGGGAAGCGACCGGAGATCCGTGCGCGCGAGCAGATCGAATGCCCGGGAGAAGAGCGGATGGATCTTTGTGTACCGTCCTGATTGTTCGAGTCGATCGAGTATCACTGAAGTCTCCGTTTATTCTGCGCGCGTTCTCTTCACCAGCTCCCGGACGCCCCTCCACCGGAAAATCCCCCTCCGCCCCCCGAGAACCCGCTGTCGGACGAGGAGGAGAATCCGCCTCCCGACGACGAGGAAAACCCCGATCCCGACGAGGACCCGCCGGAGGAAAGCGCGCCGAAAAACGGGTGCACGGAGAACCTGGAGTAAAAGGCTTTTCCCCCCGGCGTCTTTGTCGTCCAGAGCCTGAACAGAGGGACGAGAATCGCGTAACAGGAGAACGCGGTCACTCCCGCCTTGACGCCGACTATCGCCAGGGGAAATATGAGCCAGAACGGGAGCAGGAAGAGGTACAGAAACCACGCCTGCCCTCCGCGGATGAAGAGAACGAAGAGCGTAAAGAGCCCGACGACGACGGTGAACAACACCCCTGCCATGATCCTCGAGCCACCGTCGAAGACCGCCGGTTCCTCCTCCGGGGGAGCATACGAGCCCGCGAGGGAGGCGAGTATCGCTTCAACGCCCGCAGTTACTCCGCCGTCATAATCCCCCTCCTTGAACATCGGGATCATCACGTTCCTGATGATGCGCCCGCAGGTGATATCCGGAAGATTCCCTTCCAGCCCGCGCCCGACTTCGATGCGGACCTTCCTGTCGTCCCGCACAACGAGAAGCAGGACGCCGTTATCTTTTTCCTTCCGGCCGAGCTTCCATGTTTCGGCCACGCGCATGGAATAGGACTCGACAGGCTCCCCCTCGAGCGACGCGATCGTCAGTATCGCGACCTGATCCGATGTGGAATCCTCGTGAGACTTGAGGAGGGCGGCGAGTTTGGCGGAGGTCTCCGTGGAAAGGACGCCTGCGTTGTCTGTTACCCGTCCGGTCAGCAGCGGTACGTCCGGCCCGCCCCATGCGGCGGCCGCAAGGAGAACCGATGCGATGCACGGAATGAGCATCCGGCGGAAAGGAGCCATCATTCTTGCCTGATGCGGAGATTGTCGGGAAGCTGGTCTCTGTCCCCCGGGGAACGGCCGATGCCATGCGCGGCCAGAAGCGCGCCGGAGCGCCTGATCCCCTCGACGAGCCCGTCGGAAGGCCTCCCGGCACGGATCGCGTCGATAATGAGGCGTATGATCCCGTGCCAGTCATCCTGCTGCACCCTGGCGTGTATCCCCGAGTCGCCGATGACAATGACCCTTCGTTCCAGAATGCTGAGGAAAATCAGTATCCCAGTCCTTTTTTCGGTCGCAAACACCTCCTCGCTTACAAATGCTTCGGCGGCACGCGCTTCGACGCGCCGGTCCATCAGGTGGCGCCCCGCGAGAAGCCTCTTAAGAGGGGGGAGGAAACGCACTGCAAGCATCGCCGCGCCCCCGGCGAGGAGCGTTACCGCACCCGTCATGACCGGATCAAACCGGCTCCAGTCCCCCGTCGCGTAGCGGAGGTATGTCATCATGACGAACGCCAGCATCCCTGCCATGGCCCCCGCACGCCACTCCGCAACTTCGTAGTGGTCGCACCGGTCCACGACATACGGGACGATTTCGCCCGACGTGACCTTCTCCGCCTCACGTACGGAGTCGGCGATCTTTTGCTGTTCTGATTGGGGAAACATGTTCATGAACCTGGCGGGCATTCGGACTCCTGTGTGAGAAGTAATGTACCAAACGAAGGGACAATCTACAAGGTCACGGGGTCGAGGCCCCGCTGCCGTTCAGCGGGCCCGAGATGGCGCCGCCTTCCGGCGCCACGGGAAAATCCCTGACGAGCGAGTAGCTGTAGCACTCTCTCGGCGCGCCCCCGATGTTGGGGAACACTGCCCGCGCGAGCGGGGGACCCTCTCGTCTCATCCCCGCTTTCTCCAGAACGCGCAACGAGGCGAAGTTGTCGGCCGCGCAGACGGCCCAGATCCTGAACACGTCAGGCTCGGCTTCAGCCCATGCGCAGGCCCCCGCAACCGCCTCCGTGGCGAATCCCCTGTTCCAGTGTGCCCGCCCGATCACGTAGCCGAGGTTGACCATGTACGCGTCAATGCGCGCTTCGATCATTCCGAGGAATGAACGGTCTTCGCGAAGCAGTATCGACCAGGTGTAGGCGGTCCCTCTCTCCCAGTTCGCCAGCGTCCTGGCGAGGAATTTTTCCGCAGCGGGGAGACTCCCGTCCGGCCGCCACTGAAGATAGCGGGTGACCTCCGGGTCGCCGGCGTACGTCGCACAGATGTCCCGCGCATCGCCGGGAACGGGCTTCCGGAGCAGGAGACGCCGTGTCAGTATCTGTTCGGGCGCAGCGATCATACTTCAGATCAACTCCTTTACTTCCCGGACGAGGTCCGGAAATCCGGCGCTCATTCCTTTACCTCCTTGACCATCATTGCGCGCGTGTACGCCACGGAGAAGAGCTGGCGCTCCACGTTGCGCTGTGAGACGCTCCCGGGTTTCGTGAGCGTGTACGCGACGTCGCATCCTCCCTCAACCGCACGCGCCAGGAGCGCGAGAATCACCGCCTTCTGCACTCCCCGCCTCCTGAACGAGGGGAGCGTGCTTGCGCCGTACAGCGCTGCGACGCCGTCGTGCATCGCAAGTGCGCCACCCCCGACCGGGCGTCCCTCCAGCCATGCGAGATAGCAAATCGAATCGGGACGGTGAAACAGGCTCTTCAGGACAAGCATGTTCTCATCCGAGACGATGAGGTTTTCGGCGAACCCCTGTGCCACCGTCCCGGCCCAGAGGCTGTCTTCCGACGGCGTGCATTGCTGGACCCTCAGACCGTCGTCCGCCGCGGGGCGCTCCCCCACTTCCCTGAGGGGTCTGACGAGCATGTTGCTGAATTCCCTGAGGCGGTATCCGCGGAGTCCGAGCTGGTCGATGATGGACCGGTCCGCGAGCGGGCAGAGATCAATAATCGTGGGGGAACCGCGGACCTCGAAGAATGCCTCGAGCCGGTCCATCTCGGGCCCGGTGACGGGTCCCTTCATCCCGAGACCTGTCGCCTGCGTGAGCGGCGAGCCGACCCCCGTGAACACCGCGTATCCTCCCCCCATCGGTTCAGCCAGCGCACCGGACTCCGGGTAGAGCTGCACGTGAATCTGTGCGGAGAGCAGGCTCACCCATGCGTCAGTCGATTCAAGCCGCCGCGCCAGAAGAAGGTCGGCGACGAGCGGTCCCTTCTGAGAGTCGGGCATTACGGAGCGGTTTGCGAAGGCTGTGCGAACGTCACGCTGTACCCCCGGGAAGCAAGGGCACGCCTGTGAGACTCGATGAAATCCAGGACGGTCTCTATGGGAACCGCCTGGACGATGCCGTATTCTATCTCCGTCCGCTTCTGGACGTACACGTCACCGGCATAGGGTGTTCCGGAATCGTATTCTGGAGTCCCTTCCTCCGCGGGGGGGGCGAGCCCGTACGTCGTGCGCCCCGAGACCAGCTGCACGAGGCCGACGAGCTCGAAGTTCGGCACTCCGTCCCGGACGGCAAGGGCAATCCCCCCGCTGAACCCCGGAGTGAGGACCGCGTCGAGAAGGAACGATCCCTTCCTGTCCTTGTTCGGGCTGCTCACGATCGCTTTCGTCACCATCTTGTGCCCTGTCGGGTACCCGAAGAGGTAGACGAACGTCCCCCACTCGAGCTCCTTTGCCTTTCCCGCCGGATACATGAAGACCCGGGGCCGCGGGAGAGGATCGTCGTCGAACGTTTTCCCAAGGAGCGCCACATCCTGATCCCGGTCCATTGCGAGGATCTCGAGCTCTCCCCCTTCGGGGAACACCGCGACGTAGTTTGACTGCCGTTCCTTGAAGCTCATCGTGTGGATGAAACCGGTGGACCTGCCGCCGGGACCGATATGGAAGGTGGTGACGGTATCGGGAAATCCGACGACGTGAGCGCACGTGATAAGGACAACGCGCCTGTTCGCGCTCTCGAGAATCGTCCCGGTGCCTGACGCCTGGCTTGTCGCCACCACCGAATGCGGCGCGGACATTCGGAGGAGTTCAGCCGTCACGCCGCCGGGGGTGATCCGTTCCTCCGCAGCGAACGTGTACGTCCGGTAATAGGCGATCGCATTGACCATCTTGACCGATTCGCCGATCTCCTCGAGCTGCGCCGAACACCCGCGGTACGGGAACTCCGAATCATATTTTCCGTCGACAAGCTGGGGATACACCTGACGGTAGACGGAAGGGGCGCAGGACAATCCCGGAAGCGCTGCAAGAAGGAGGAAGGGGATCGACAGAGGCGAGCGTTTCATTGGGTGTTCTCCGGATGGTGCAGCCCTACCGCCCCGACAGCAGTTCCTCCTCGGTATATCCCGCCATCTCCTTGAGCGTGCGTATCTCCCCCCGCGTGAGGCTGCGCGTACCGCCCCGCGCAAGCCCCTCTTTCGTGACCGGTCCGTAGGCGACCCTGTCGAGTTTCAGGACCTCGTACCCCAGCGATTCGAACATGCGCCTCACCTGCCGGTTGCGTCCCTCATGGATCGTAATCCCGATCTCCTTCCCGCGCCCCTGCGGGATGAACTGCACCTCGGCAGGGGAGGTACGCCCGTCCGGGAGCTGGATCCCGCTCCGCAGGAGCGCAAGGTCAGACTGCGTGAGCGCCCGGTCGCAGGACACCCTGTACGATTTCGGAACGTGGAACCTGGGGTGCATCAGCCTGTGGGCGAACCCGCCGTCGTTCGTCAGGAGAAGAACGCCGGTCGTGTTCCGGTCGAGCCTCCCCACGGGATACACGCGCTCCCGGGTGCGGACCATGCTCATGACCGTCGTCCGCCCCCGCTCGTCACTCAGCGTCGTGATGCTGTCCTTCGGCTTGTTGAGGACGAGATACAGGTGTCCCTCGACCGGAAGGGCCTGCGTCCCGCCGACGAACACCCTGTCGTGCGCGGGATCGACGCGCGTGGCGAGATCGCGGACGACCGCGTGGTTGATCTCGACTTTCCCCGCAAGCACGAGCTCCTCCGCCTTGCGCCGCGATGTGATCCCGCACATGCTGAGGAACCTGTTGATGCGGACGAGTCCCTGCGGCGCGGTCGCGGGGGATTTCCCCGGAGGCTTCGCCGCGGGGGGTTTCCTCTTCCGTCCTGCGCGTCGGGGCTTCACGTGCGGGCCGCCCTGCGTTTTCCAGGGGCGCTCAGGTGACATCCCCGCCTCCGTCCGCCCCCTCCGCGTCGGTGATCCCGGTATCCTCTCCGGCCTCCGCCCGCCGTTTTGCTTCTAGTTCCTGCAGCATCCGCTTTTCCACTTCGAACTCCGCTTCCGCCATCAGTTCGTCGATCTCCCTTGGCTTGGGGAGTTCCGAGAGGTCGTTTACCCCGAAATGTTTCAGGAATTCCTTCGTCGTCCCGTACAGGAGCGGCCGCCCCGGGGTGGCCGCGCGCCCGACGATGGCGACAAGGCTCCGCTCGAGAAGCGTGTGAAGGACGTAGTCGGCGTTCACTCCCCGTATCGTCTCGATCTCCGGCTTCGTCACCGGCTGCTTGTACGCGATCACGGCGAGCGTCTCGAGGGCGGAGAGGGAGAGCTTCCGCTTTGACTTCTCCCTGAGCATCTTCCCGAGCCAGGGGGCGAACTCCGGCCTCGTTGCAAACTGGTATCCCCCCGCCACCCTGACGATGCGGACCGACCGCCCGGTCCGCTCGTATTCGAGGTTGATCTGTTCGATCGAGGAGAGCACCTCGTCCGGGGTGACCGAAGAGGGTTTCTCCCCTTCATCCAGGATGCCGAAGATCTCGATCACCTGCCTCACCGTCAGTGGCTCATCGGTGGCGAACAGCAGCGCCTCGATGATTTCCCTGGTTCCGGGCCCGTTTCCCGTCGGCTCCTCCGCGCTCATGCCGCCGCCAGGCTGATGGCGATATCGTCGCCGGCGGAGGAGGCGGCCAGCGCGATGACTTTGTTCTTTGTCAGCTCGAGGAGGGCGATCACGGTCACGATGATCCGCACCTTCTCGGTCATATGCGCCACGAGCGTGAGAAGCGTCGTTGCGCCGCGGACCCGGAGAAAATCAAGGACGAAGCTCATCTGTTCGTCCACCGACACGTTCGAGAGCGCGACCTCGTGAACCACCTTCCGGGGCATGTGGTCCATCGCGCTCTTGAAAGCCGCGATAAGGTTGAACAGAGAGACGTCGGTCAGCGTCTCCCCGGTCCCGGCCTCGGGCTGTTCCCGCGTGTCCGCGGCGAAGAACTTCCTGTAGTACACTTTCCGCTGCTCCTCTTCCAGGTTCCCCATATTCTGGGCGAGTTCCTTGAATTTCTTGTACTCGATGAGCCGCCGCACGAGCTCCGCCCGCGGGTCTTCCTCGTCCTCCGCGTTCTCGTCACGCGGCAGGAGCATCCGCACTTTGATCTGCATCAGCGTCGCCGCCATGACAATGAAATCCCCGGCGATCTCCAGATCGAGCTGCGCCATCACGTGAAGATATTCGAGGAATTCCTGCGTGATACTCGCAATAGGAATGTTCTCGATCTCCAACTCGTCCCGTTTGATGAAGAAGAGGAGGAGATCGAGCGGACCTTCGAAATCTGCGAGCCTGACCCTGTACACAGGCGTTGTCCCCCCTCAGCCCAGATCCATCGCGCGCCGCACCTCGGCCATCGTCGCCTGCGCCCGTGCACGGGCCCGCGTCTCGCCGTCGGCGAGTATGTCACGGACTACATCGGGCCGCGATTCGAAATGCGCCCGCCGCTCACGCATCGGCGCGAGTCCGTCGGCAATGACGCGGGCGATCCGCGTTTTGCATTCCACGCACCCGAGCGCGCCCGAGCGACACCCGGCATCGATATCCGCCGCCTGTGCGGCATTGAATTTCTGATGATAACGGTAGACAAGGCACACCTCCGGACGCCCGGGATCATTCCTGCGGACTTTGAGGGGGTCGGTGACGGCGGTCTTCATTTTCTTCAGGATCTCCTCCGGGGGATCGGCAAGGAGGATTGTGTTCCCGGCGGATTTGCTCATCTTCTTGTCGAGCCCGTCGAGTCCCGGGAGCCTGGGGAAATGTGTCAGCTTCGGTTCCGGCTCGGGAAACACCGTCCCGTACTGGTTGTTGAACCGGCGTGCGATTTCCCGGGCGATTTCGACGTGCGGCACCTGGTCCTCCCCAACCGGGACGAGATCTCCCTTGTACAGGAGAATGTCCGCCGCCTGCAGGACCGGGTATCCCAGGTGTCCGTAGCTGACGTTTTCGATCTGCAGGTCTCGCACCTGGTCCTTGACGGCCGGGTTCCGTTCAAGCCGCGCCGCGGTGATAAGCATCGAGAAGATCAGGTGGAGCTCGGTATGCTCCTTGATCCGGGACTGGCGGAACACGGGGCTCCGCACCGGGTCGATCCCGGCGGCGAGCCAGTCCACGAGCATATCCATGGAATTGGCACCGATGTGGGAGGAGTCGGGGTTCGTCGTGAGCGCGTGGTAATCAGCGATGAGGTGGTAGTTGTCGTACTCCCCCTGCAGGGCGACCCAGTTTTCAAGCGCTCCGACAAGGTGTCCGATGTGGAGTTTTCCCGTGGGGCGCATGCCGCTGAGTATCGTTTGCCGTGAAGCCACGTCTAGTTCCCCCCGGAGGATCGGGTGCCTGTTGATGGAAGAGAGTCATGGCGCCTCCGGCGCCACAGGTGCCGCCTCTGGCGCCAGAGGTGCCGCCGTGACTCAGTGAAGGAAGAGGTAGGGTTTCCAGCGCTCGTCGAGCGAGCCCATGACGTGCCGTATGAATGTCACGTGATTCGGGCGCATCGGCTTTCGCCGCAGCGGCATCGACGATTCGTCCGGCGTCCGGTCGCCCTTCCTGTTGTTGCACTTCACGCATGCGCAGACGAGGTTCTCCCAGGTGTCCTCCCCTCCCCGCGACAGCGGGAGAACATGGTCGATCGTCAGCGAAAGATCGGACCTGCCGCAGTACTGGCAGCGGTGTCCGTCCCGCCGGAGAATGTTCTTTCGGGAGAGAATGATTTTCTTGAAGGGAACCCGGACATACATCGAGAGGCGGACGATGCTCGGAAACGGCATGCTTGCCGACACGGATCGGATCCTGTGCCCTGCATGCGCTTCAATGAGCTCGGCCTTTCCCAGATACAGGAGGACGATCGCCTTCTTTGCGTTGATGACGCTCATGGGCTCATAGTTCTGATTGAGTATCAGAACCTTGGCATTCAGCCTCCCTGAGGCACCCTGTGCGTGAACCTGCGCGCTGAAGTCTCTCTAACCTCCTTGCTGTCGGAAAAAATGAACGATTCGCCGTTACGGAACAACAGGAAAATATACCGCAAGAGGCCTACATTGTCAAGTTGAGGCACCGCTGCTGTTTAGCGGNNGCGGCGCCGCTCTTTGGCGCCAACGAGGTTGCGCCGTCTTCTGGCGCAGACGAGTTCACGTGGCAATAAACCGAAACGGCCCCGCCTGAATGGAGGGGCCGTCCCGCGGTGCGAAAACAGGGGAAGATTCTATTTCGGTATCTGGACCGCGACGAACGACGTCCCCCGTTCGTTCTTGACCCGCAGAAGAACCGAATCGCCGGGCCTGCGGGCGTCGATGACCTTCTTCAGATCGGCGGGCGTGTTCACCTGCTTCCGGTCCGCCTCAACGATCACCATGTTCTTGCCGATGGCGCGGTTGAAGGCCTCTCCGTACGGCTTGACGTCCGCGACGATGACNNAACTTCATGATCTTCGGGGATTCTGCCGTCCCCTCTTCCTCCTCCTTCATGGGCTCCGAGGCGGTGACGACAGCCTTGTCCTCCTCACGCGCCTTGAGTGTGATCGGCTTTTCGACAACCGACCCGTCCCTGAACACCTTCAGCATGACCCTGTCCCCGGGATGGTGCGT
>PMJQ01000064.1:458-3527 GCA_003157485.1 Ignavibacteriota bacterium | reverse complement strand
CGTCATTCTGTTGTCAGGCAGGAAAGGAATCATGGAGCGGGTCCGGCGGTACATTCATCCCGCCGACGACATGCACCTGAAATTTGTCTCCTCACCGCACTTCCTCTCCGGCCGGGCCATGTTCAAGACCCCCGACCTGGTGCTTCTCGACGCCACGCATGACACGATCGCATTGCGATCGGCACTCGGCGAATTCTCCTCGCAGTTTCCGGACGTGCCAATTCTGGCTATGGCGAATGATCCGGACCATGCTGTCGCCGTTGAGCTTGTCAAGCTGGGAGTGTCGGCCTACTTCATTGTCCCCGGTGAGCAGAGAAAGATCTCCCAGCAGATCGCGATGGTGTACAATGACTGGGTCGCAAAGAAAAAGAAAGAGAAGTTCGTCGCGCTCCAGCAGGAGGTATACGACTTCCGGCAGATTGTCGGCAATTCTCCGCTGTTGAAGCTTACGCTCGATCGCGCGCAGAAGGTCATCCGGAACAGCACAGTGACTGTGCTCATCACAGGAGAGACCGGGACCGGGAAAGAGCTCTTTGCGCGCGCGATTCACTATAACGGGAAAAACAGGAACAGCCCGTTTGTGGACATTGCCTGCTCGGCCCTCCCGGAGACCCTTCTTGAATCGGAGCTCTTTGGATACGAAAAGGGGGCGTTTACGGACGCAAAGGAGAGGAAGATCGGACTCTTCGAGCTCGCAGGCGCCGGGTCGATCTTCCTCGACGAGATCGGCGACATCTCTCTCGCCACGCAGTCAAAACTTCTGAAAGTTATTGAAGACCGTTCGATGCGAAGAGTGGGGGGTGTGCGTGATGTTCCCGTCCGGGCACGCGTTATTGCGGCCACGAGCGTTGACCTTGAGGCGAAAATGAGATCGGGGGAATTTCGGAAGGACCTCTATCACCGCCTGAAGATCCTGCCGATCGAGCTCCCCCCGTTACGGGAGAGGAAAGAAGACATCCCGCTGTTGTGTCGCAGTTTTCTCGAATCCTTCAACAGGGAATACAACAGGAAGATCCGGGGCCTGACCCCTCACGCTTTGCAGATACTCATGGAACATGATTGGGAAGGCAATGTCCGCGAGTTGAAACATAGCATCGAACGCGCCTTCCTCCTCGAGGAATCTGACTGGATTACCGAGCATGATTTCGATTTCGAAAGCAGGACGGTCCCTCAGGTCAGACGAAAAGTGGTCATAGACAGACTTGAGTCCCTTCCGCCGAAAGAAGTAGATACACTCATGCTACTCATCCCCCTTGATCAGGCGTCCCTGGCTGAAGTGCAGAGGATGTTCGCGCAGAAGGTGCTGGACCATCTCGGGGGCCACAGGGTCAAAACGGCAAAGATCCTCGGGATCTCCCGGCCCCGTCTGAACCGCATACTCAGGAACCCGCGGGACAGCTCTGAGGATTGACGTAACGTTTTGAGCAGCCATGTGTACCGTTTTGTTCCACTGCATGATGAGGATCACCTGATACCAGCTCTGCCTAACCCCGACCCTGCCTGACCGCCCCCCTTCTCCTTCACCACGATTCAGTTTCGGCTATTCTCGTGCCGGCCGGCCTCTGGCATAGGAATTGCGTCTCCTTGTCGTGATGGATCAGTGTCATTTCAGTGAATCCCCGCAGGGGAGCGGAGATGGGTGACAGGGATCCGATATTGCTTGAAGAACACTCATTCACGATTCAAGGGGGGGGAATCACAATGAAAAAGCTCCAACTCATCGCGGCAATAATGCCGTTTGTTCTCTTTGGCTGCTCGGATCAGAGCAACCCTGTTGGGCCGGGACAGACCTCAAGTTCTGCGTCAGCCTCGACTATTGCCGGGTCCAAAAAGGATGGCGTCCAGCCTGGTTCGGGTCTCATCCAGGTCTCATTTATGGACAGCGCGGCCTCGACGGATACGAACATCGTCAGGGTTTCGACACCAATCATCGCAAGCGTCGGTGGCAGCGTCAAGCTTTTTGGTGCATTTCCGGACAAACACGGAGATGTTGTTTCCTACGACCTGTCAATAATGTTCCCGGCCGGCGCTCTGCCCGGCGATACCACAATCAGCATATCGATTGACAAGGCCTCGTTCCAGAAAGACGGAACGGTGACATTCGGGCCTCATGGTATTGTTTTCAATATTCCGGGAACATTGTCTCTGAGTGCAACGAACATCGATTTTGTTAAGAAGAATTCGACGGTTAATTTGTATTATCTGAACAACGGGGTTTTGGAGCTGATGCCGCATGGCTGGGGGAGCGTCACAAAGGTAAAGAGTGATAATTCGGTTGTTGCGGGCGCCCAGATCCCCCATTTCTCGATGTATGCATTCGGTCGCTGAGTTCTCGGCGAAAATGACAGGCAGATGGTGTGAAGGGTCATCTGCCTGTGATCTGATCACCTAAGCGCGAGCGAGAACAGAGAAATGCCCCCTGAAATCGTAACACGGCAAATACTGGAAGTGGTAAGGGCCTCGTGCCAGCCGAATGTGGTCACCGGCCTGATGAAGGACCTCCGGCAATCGGAGGCGCTCGAGAGAACCTTGATTGGGGAGAGACGGGCTGGCGCGGTGCGGCGACAGAGCTCCGCAGTCTCCCTGACCGACCAGGAGAAGCTGGACCGGCTGATCACGCTTTGCCACACCCGGCTCTCCGGCGATGACATGTGTGAGGTTCTGCTCGGAATCGGGGACATCTTCAAATCGCACGGGGAGACCAGCCGTGCGGAAGAAATGTACACCCTGGCGCTTAACAAGGGTCAAGAGTCGGGGAAGAAAGGATACATTGCTGAAGCCTACATGCGCCGCGGTGAGGTGTACTCCCGCAGGGCTCAGTGGAAGCAATCCAACTCGGATCTGGGACGCAGTCGTGCGATCTTCTCGGAACTGAAACAAAACGACGCTCTTGCCCGGGTTGAGAACATCCTCGGAACAAACCACGCGGGACAGGGGAAGATCACAAAGGCAGCCGGGTTCTTCGGCCGCGCTCTGACGCTCTTTGAGCGGACACGGCAGACACAGATGGCCGGTGTGGCGCTCATGAATCTCGGCATCCTGTGTAATATCGCCGGGGATTACGATTCC
>PMJQ01000064.1:0-447 GCA_003157485.1 Ignavibacteriota bacterium | reverse complement strand
ATGGGGATGAGCTATCTGTCAAAGAATCTCCTGAATGCGGCGAACCGTGAATTCACAACGAGTCATTCGCTAAGTTCGTCAACGCAGAATCTGCCGCTTATGGGCCTGGCAGGACTTGGCAAGTCAAATGTCTATTACCGGCTGCACGATCTGCCGATGGCCCTCAAGCTGGTGAACCAGGCGATCGACCTTTTCACGAAATCACACGATAGGCTGAGTCTTGCGGATTCATACAAAGTAAAGGGGATGATCCACCGGGACATGAAGAGCCTTGACGCGGCCGCATCGTTCCTGCAAACAAGCCTGCGCATCAACATTGAATTGAACAACAATTTGAACATCGCGGAGTCGTATTCGGAGATAGGCCTTCTGGAAATCAAGCGAAAGAACCCGTCGGAAGCGATCCAGGCCTTTATGAAAGCCAGATCCGCGTTCACAAAAGTAGGA
>PMJQ01000227.1:5752-22490 GCA_003157485.1 Ignavibacteriota bacterium | reverse complement strand
GTGAAGGCTGCTCCTCAGGCCTTCAAGGAGATATTGAACAACAGCGAAGTGCGAGTTCTTGAATACTCGAGCAAGCCCGGCCAGAAGGAAGCAATGCACTCACATCCCGCCGTTCTCCTGTATGTCATTCAAGGCGGGAAGTTGAAATCCACAGCACCGGACGGCACGTCAAAAGAAATTGAGTACAAGACCGGCGATATTCAGTGGCGGGAAGCAGTGACACACACGGGAGAAAACGTCGGCACGACAGAAATGAAATCACTTCTTATCGAAGTGAAGCATGGGAAGAAAAAATAAGATAGATCATATCCATTCACCTTGCAACAATAAATACGAGGCGATATGTACATCGTTATCGAACACGAAATCTCCAATCCCAAGACCTTCTGGGAAACGGCCAAATCCGCTGCTCTTCCCTCGAATATGAAGCTACACCAGACGCTTCCCAACCAGGAGGGGACGAAGGCCGTTTGCTTGTGGGAAGCCAAAGGAGTGGATGAGGTGAAAGTTTTCGTGGAAAATGCATTAGGCAAGGTCAGCAGGAATACCTACTTCGCTGTGGAGGCCAATAACGCTATGGGGCTGCCCACTGCGATCAATTCAGGAGTGACTAAATAGCACCTGCAGCCTGGGACGAAGGACTGAACGATCACGCCTGGTTCAGCCCTTCGTTCTGGTCTCTATGAACAGCACCAGTTCATCCGCGATGAACTCCAGAGTAGCCGTGCTCTTTTTCTTTCTTCGGCGTGATATCGTCGTAACACTTCCATAAGTTAGTCCCGCTGAGGCCTCACACGCGTAAGGTCGCTGGTTCGACCCCAGCAGCGTCCACACTCCAATGGGGGCTGGCAGTTCTCGTGAACCGGGAACGCTTGCCCCCACGTTTTTTGCCCTGCGCTCCCGGGCGGATCTTCCCCTCTCGCTCGCGTATCCGATCCAGGCTGTTTCCGATTATGAGACATACTTCCCACCGGATTTGTATGCCCTGAGTCACAGGAATCCTCAATCGAATCGATTATCATAGTCCTGTATCGCATGTAGGTAGTTGGTCCTCAAAAACTACATGCACGATACTCCTGCGTTTGAAGTTTTTACCCGCTCCCCCCGGCTACGGTATTCAAACGCGCCCGTTTTCATGGAAACGTCGATCCCCCT
The DNA here is from genome assembly GCA_003157485.1 of Ignavibacteriota bacterium. GTDB lineage: Bacteria > Bacteroidota > Ignavibacteria > UBA10030 > UBA6906 > Fen-1273. The sequence continues at coordinate 21,335 of PMJQ01000227.1, read as the reverse complement.
TTATCCCTTGACTGAAGTTTTTTCCTGAGGCGCTTATGGCCTACCAGCTTGTTCCCGATATCCTGGCGGCGATCATTCTTGCGGCGACGTTTCTTCTCTGCCTCCGCTCCTTCCGGCGTGAGGATCATCGACATGCCGAGTCGTTGTGCGATGCCGGCGTTGCATCGTCGTCGCACGACGCCGGCGTTTCGAAACAGAGTCTCGCGGAGCTTCTCAACCTCATGGACGCGAGCGTCGGCCGGCCCGTCCGTGTCGGAGATTCCCCTGTCATGGGGGCGGCTGAAGCCGGGGCGACCCGCATATCTGGCGTGGAAGATCGCCTGGGGGCGGGAGTCTTCACGCGGCAATCGTCCGAGTCGCCACTGAATGTTATGGACGAGATCGAGGTGACTGTGCGCGTGAATACACAGCGAACGTCCGCCGCAGCCCGTCCCGTCGGATCGCAGGACATCGTCAACGCCGAGTGGGAGCCCGTCTATCCTGAAATCACCCGTGCGAGACGTGTGGCATCGTCCCGTGCAGCGGGGCGTTGAGTGAATGTGATGTGCGGTGGCGGGACACTGAGCCACACGGCGCTGAGACACCGGCGCCGCGGCCAGAAACGTCTCGCTCGCAATGTCTACCGCGGTGTCGATCCTGTCAAATCCGAACTGCCTGCAGAGGACAGACACGATCCTGGTGTACTCTGTCCGGAAGAGATGGGGGAGTAATTCGCCCTGCTTCATTGATCGGGGACGCGGCTCGAGGAAATCAATGAATGCAAGCTTATTTGTGAATGCCATCCCTTCCGGCAATCCGTCGTACCTCCACGCTGTTCCCTTCCCCCTGTAGTACCGGACACCCTTTTGCAAATTCAACCGCCTCGGCAATAGACTCGGCCTTTACGACAATGTACCCTCCGATCGTCTCTTTGATTTCGCCGAACGGGCCGTTCGTCACGACCGGTTTCGCATTCTGTGTTTTGACGACCCTGGCCCCGTCGAAGAGAAGACCGTTGCCGCCGCCGAATTTGTTCTTGGCAGTGATGGCGCCGATCCAGTCCTTTGTCTGCTTCATCCAGATCTGGATTTGTTCCGGCGAAGCGACCTTGTTCCCGTCCTGGTGCCTGAAGATCAACATGAATTCGTCCATGATATAGCCCCTTCTGCTGTGTACAGTCCCGACAGCCGCACCCCTCTCTGGAATATATAAGAAGAACAAATGAGATTGTCGAAATTGGACACCCTGGCATTTGCGTTCCCCCCCCCCGGGGCTTGATATTTTCGCCGGCCTTTCGTATATTATACACGCTGAATCGTCACACAGAGTGTCTTTGCATCCCCCACCCTTTAACCCGGCCCTGAGAGGCCGAAAGGGAGCGAACGGTGGTACACCTCGATTTCTGGTCTGAGCCTCCATCCCTGATTCAGGGGCTGGAGGTTTTTTTATGTCCGTCCCCCCCCCATCGTCCCACTACCAGCCGGGAAGTTACCCCATGAGAAAGCTCAAAGCACAGATTATTGACGAAGCCGGGTTCGAGCGCACAATAACGCGGCTGGCACACGAGATTCTCGAGAAGAATAAAGGCGCTGAAAGCATAGTCATCGTCGGCATCCGGACCCGCGGGAGAATTCATCGCGAGGCGCATTGCAAGGAAGATCGAGGAGGTGGAGGGGGTCACGCTCAAGATCGGGTCTCTCGACATCACCCTGTACAGGGACGACCTGCTCGGCAAGCTGGAACAACCGCAGCTCAAAGGGAACGGATATTCATATTCGACCTCAACGACAAGAATATCATACTTATCGACGACGTCCTATACACTGGCAGGACGATACGTGCCGCGCTCGATGAACTCATCGATCTCGGCCGGCCGAAGACCATTCAGCTTGCCGTGCTCGTGGACAGGGGCCACAGGCAGCTTCCCGATCCGGGCGGACTACGTGGGGAAAAACGTCCCTACAAGTTCGAGTGAATCGATACGGGTTCACGTGCGGGAAGTGGACGGCGAGGACGCGGTACTGCTTATGCACCCGGAATTGCCTGAATGACGGTCAGGCTCATCAGAGAGGATTCGCCCATATGCCATTGAAAAGTAAACACCTGCTCGGTCTCGACGGCGTAAGCCGCGAGGATATACAGCTCATCCTGGATACTGCCGTGTCGTTCCGTGAGGTTCTGGAGCGCCCCATCAAAAAGGTGCCCCCCCTCCAGGGAAAGACGATCGCGAACATGTTTTTCGAGAACTCCACTCGCACGCGGCTGTCGTTCGAGCTTGCTGAGCGCCGCCTTTCCGCCGACGTGCTCGGCTTCCAGGCCACCGGGAGCAGCGTAAGCAAAGGGGAGACCCTCAAGGACACCGCACGCAACATTGAGGCGATGAAGGTCGATATGGTCGTCATGCGACATTCGGCGGCAGGGGCCCCGCACTACCTGGTCCAGGTGATCGATGCAAACGTCATCAATGCCGGAGACGGCGGCCACGAGCATCCCACGCAGGCCCTCCTCGACATGTATACGATCCGGGAGAAGATAGGCCGGCTCGAGGGTCTTCACGTGTGCATCGTGGGAGATATCGCGCACAGCAGGGTTGCCAGGTCAAACATCTACGGTCTCAAGACGATGGGGGCCCGGGTGTCCGTTTGCGGCCCTTCCACGATGATCCCCCGGGATATCGAGCGGCTCGGCGTCGACGTCTACCACCACATCGATGACGTCCTCCCGACTGTCGATGCGCTCAACGTTCTCCGGATCCAGATGGAGCGCGACGCGGGGCGGCTCTTCCCCACGCTCCGCGAGTATCATAATTTCTACGGCATCACACGCCAGCGTCTCGAGAAGGCCGGCCGGACGATCACAATTCTGCACCCGGGACCGATCAACCGTGATGTTGAAATCTCGGCGGACGTCGCGGACAGCGAACATTCGGTGATTTTGCAGCAGGTCCTGAACGGCGTTGCGGTCCGGATGGCGGTCCTGTATCTCCTTTCATCTCGCAACTGACAGAACGAAGGACTAACACACCAATGCACTATCTTCTGAGGAACGGCAGGCTTATCGATCCGCTGAAACGGCGTGACGAAGAAGTCGATATCCACATCGCGGACGGCAGGATCGAACGGATGGGAAAGGGACTCAGCGTCCCCCACGCGCAGGTAGTCGAGCTGAAAGGCAAAGTGGTTGCTCCCGGATTTATCGATATGCACGTCCACCTGCGGGAACCCGGGTTCGAATACAAGGAAACGATTCTCACCGGGTGCACGGCGGCGGCGGCGGGAGGATTCACCGCGGTCTGCTGCATGCCGAACACGAATCCCCCCATCGACGATGAATCAGTTGTCCGTCTCATTCGGGAAAAGGCGCGCGCCGCCCTTGACGGGCTCGTTGACGTGTATCCTGTTGCGGCCGTAACGAAAGGAAGAAAGGGGGAGCACCTTGCGCCCCTGGCGGAACTGGCCGCCGCCGGCGCCATAGCCTTCAGCGACGACGGCGAACCTGTGCATGACGGGGAGATCCTGAGACGTGCCCTGGAATATGCTTCCATGTTCGGCCGTCCTCTCATCCAGCACGCGCAGGACATGCCGATGACGAAGGGGGGAGCAATGAACGAGGGGTTTACGGCGACGCGCCTGGGGATTCCCGGCATGCCGCCGGCCGCCGAGGATTCGATGGTTGCACGGGACATCCAGATCGCGAAATACACCCGGGGAAAATATCACGTTGCCCACATGAGCACGGCGGGCGCAACGGCAATGGTGCGGGCGGCAAAGGCGGAGGGATTGAACGTCACCTGCGAGGTTACCCCTCACCACATCGCCCTGACGGACGATGCAGTCAGCAGCTTCGATACGAACACAAAAATGAACCCCCCCTTGCGGACGCAGGAGGATGTCGACGCGCTCAGAAAGGGCTTGAAGGACGGGACAATAGACGTAATCGCCACGGACCACGCCCCACACTCGTTCGATGAAAAGCAGGTGGAATTCCAGACCGCCCCGTTCGGCATTGTGGGGCTCGAGACCGCCCTGGGGCTTGTGATCACGGAGCTTGTGAACAAGGGAGTCCTGACGCTCTCCCAGATGATCGAGAAGATGTCGACGAACCCGCGCAGGATACTGGGGCTCCCCGAAATCCGGATCGAGGAGGGCCAGAATGCGAACCTCACGATCTTCGACCCCGATGCCGAATGGATCGTGGATACGGGGGCATTCAAATCACGTTCGAAGAACTCCCCGTTCGGTGGGCGGCCGCTGACGGGGAAGCCGGTCGGCATTGTGAACAACGGCGAGGCGTACTGGGTTTGACCGGCGGCTCCCGCGTCCTCATTCGTGGACACCTGCATCTGTTTCCATACACACCCATCCGCCAGACCTTCAAAAGAAGCATCGAAAGAGCCGCATTTCGGCGCGTCCGGAATGGCACGTCATTTGACGTTACCAAATGACGACAGCTACCAAACATCCGGACCCGACGATGAAACCTCTCATTACACTTGCGGCGATCAGCGTCCTGCTCCTCTCAGGATGCCACCGGAATTTTGACCACCCGCAGTACGGTCCCCCCAGCGCGCCAACGGGAATCAGCACACAGACAGGGGACAACTTCATTGAGATCTTCTGGAATCCGAACCCCGAGCAGAACATTGTGGGGTACAATGTGTACGTCGGCGCGTCGTACCAGGGGAGATATCAGTGGATAGGGTCGACCCGGGGAACTTCGTATGTCGACAGAGGGGCCTTGAATGGCACCACCTACTACTACGCTGTGACTGCGTATGACAACGACGGAAACGAAAGCGATCTGAGCCGCGACGTGGCATACGACATCCCTCGACCGGAGGGGTACGGCGTCACCTTGACCGATTACAAGACGGTCCCGCTGGCTGCCGGGTATGATTTCTCGACTTACTCAACGCTCGCGTACAACGACAAGAACACGGACATGTGGTACGAGTACTACGGGGGCGTCAACTACATGGACGTCAATACCGACTCCGACATCCAGGATATGGGCCCCACGCAGACGATTCTCGACATCAATCAGGCCCCCGCAAGCGGCTGGTCGCCGACGCACGACGTCCAGCTCACTGCCGGTCACACCTACGTTGTCCGGACCTGGGACAACCACTATGCGAAATTCAGAGTTTCAGCCCTGTCGACTGACCACGTCGTGTTTGACTGGGCGTATCAGTTGGTACCAACAAACCCCCTGTTGAAACGCGCCGTGGTGGGCGGCGTGAACTCCCGTCCGGCCGTAACGCCGCACAGGATCAACTGAGGGGTTCTTATGTAAAACCGTGCCTTCGGCTGGGGGGAACGAAAGAGCCGCGGGCGCGTGTATAGAACAGTGGAGCGAGCGGTGCCGCACGAACGGTTCGATGGTGGCCGGCCGTGCAGGCACCCTCCTCCATTGTCATCAGTTGCGAGAACTCACACGCGATGAGGAGGCTGGACAGTCCCATGGTACGAACCCGCATCTGCTTCCCCGCCCTGTGTATCCTTCTTCTGATCGGTTCCGTCTCCTTCGCGCAGCACTATGGAAGGGGAGGACGCAGTTCCGGGGGATTCGGCTTCGGGCGCGCCCGGGGGTTCTATCCGGGCAGCATGGGCGTGTACAGTCCCGCGCCGACGTATTTCCTGAACATGTCTCCCGATGTTGCCGGCTGGCCTCAGCCCTACCTCGAGCCTTCCGCGGAGGATCCTGAGAACATGCAATACGCTCCGACCCCGGGATACGGAATGCCGCAGCCGGACCGGGGACCAGTTGCGGCCGAGGTAAAGCTGGATGACTGCCGGGAAAACGCCCGATCGGCCGGGTACAGTTTTTCCGAACAGAGGGTGGTTTCATGTGAAGACTCCACCGTCGACGTGTATCTTTCGTACAATGAAGACGGGAACTACCTGTTCCTTGTCCCGGAGGATACGCAGATCAAGGACATCGGACCGCGTAACGAGTTCAGGAACATCAGGCTCATCAAACCCACCGACTGGTCTCCCGATCACGGGGCGCCTCTCACCGCTGGGCACGCGTACATCATCTGGACATATAGCGGGGATTTCTTCCTCGTCAAAGTCGATGCCCTGTGGGAGAAACACGTGATGTTCAGCTGGGTCTGGCACTCCCGCCTCTCCAGGCAGGATGCTGAGCGGTTTCTGAAGAACAACGCAGGCGGTCCCCCCGGCGCAGCGTCCTCCGCGCGATAAACCGGCCTCACCCCGGAAAGTTGACTTTCAACCGGCGGCAGGTTACTTTTCGATCCTTGGCACCTCCATGAGAATGCTCACCCCCCTTGCGATTCTTGTCGCGCTTGTTTCCACTCTCCCCGCGGGGGCTGCGTCGGCTCCGCGCGAAAGAGTGCCGGGTGGAAAGATGGAGATCCGTGAAGTTTTCGATGACGTTCAGCGGGGTATCTCACAGGGAAATGTCGCGATATTCTCACCCCATCTGCACTCGCAGGTTCGCGTTACCCTTCACGGCGGCGAAACCGGCCTTTACAGCGCAAATCAGGCGTACTATCTCCTTGAGAATTTCTTCCGGGAACGGACTCCCGTGAGTTTCAAATTCACGACATTCGGAGAGTCCGACAACACGCCCTACGGGACCGGCAGCGCCTCTTTCACATTCCATGGTGTCCGTCAGCATGTGCAGGTCTACGTCGCGCTTGCACCTCATGGGGGACGCTGGGTGATAACGCAAATCAACATCTACTGAAATCCTTGGCCGGGTATTTCTCCTCCTTCAGTGCTTTTCTGACCCGGGCCGGAATCCCGCCCGCCGCCGCGATCGTCGCCGCACTCCTTGTTCTCCTCGGTATCTCCCGCGCAGTGCATTCAGTGCTTGAGTCCTCATATGCATCGCGCTGGGATCAGGTAAGCGAGGAACAATGCAGGGCGAACCTGTCGCTTGCCATTAGCCGTTTTACGAAGGAACAGCGTTCTCTTAAACGCCTCGTAGAAGATCTGGCGGCGAGTCCCGAGCTTCACGCCTATTTTCTGAACAAGGGGAATGACCGGACCCCGCTCTTCGAACGGCTCGCCCAGGTCAGCCGCGATGAGGATGTGGGGATCGACGTGTATGATGCTGGGGGAGACCTTGTGGCATGGGATGGTCCGGGGGGGCCGGTCACCCGTGCGGACCGTGCACGTGCACTCCTCGGGCATACGTTCACGTATGTCGAGCGGACGCCGGTCTCCTCCGTTCTCATGGTCGGGGTTCCTCTCCGGACCGACGATACGGTTCGGGGGATAGGCGTCATACGAAGGACGATCGACTCCAACGCCCCTCTGAATAATCCCCTCCTCAGGCAGGAGGCGGTTGACGAGCAGCTTTCCCGGGAAATCGGCACAACCGTGGAGTTTTCCTTTGCGGGGGAGAGCGAGACCGTCAACGACAGCAGGTTCCTCTCCGGGCCGATGTACGGGCTCGACAGCACATTTCTCGGGACCGTCAGCGTGCTTCGGCCGGTCCGTAGCGCGTTTTTCGAGTCACTGGGAGGCGTCTTCAGCAAGATCGATGCATTCCTTTCAATTCTTCTCCTCGTGTGCGTCGCATGGGCTCTCTGGCGGTCTATGGCATTTCTCCGGAGCTTCACGCAGGTGGCTCTCCTGGTCACGGCGCTCGTCTGGATCATCCGCTACGCGCTCCTCTTTCTCGACGTCCCCTCGGGGTTCCTGTCCGGTGGGATATTCGACCCGGGACTGTTCGCTTCGAAGTTTGGATTCGGGCTCGCGAAATCCATCGGCGAGCTGACGATCACCACCGTGGCCGTCTCGCTAAATGTTGCACTGGTGATCCGATTGCGTCTTCGCAGACCTCCCCATGCGCTCCCCCCGGCGAGGCTCCCGTTTGCCGTGAGGGTGATTGCCTCCGTCGGTGCGACACTTATTCTCTTCTGGGTCCTGCGGGGATACGCTGCAGCTATCCGCAGCGGCGTCTTTGATTCGGCCCTGACGTATTTTGATGCCCGCGTCCTGGTCCCTTCCCCGGGACTGGTGTTCATGGTACTGAACCTCTTCCTCCTCGGGTCATGCACGATTGTCGCAGCCATCACACTTGCGCTCGCCGTCGTCCGGTGGTGCACGGAGGGCGAAAGGGGGAAAATCACCGGGTGGCTGATGGCGGGGGGGCTCTTTGCGGTCGCGGGTATCGGGTTCGGCATGCTGCAGGAGACGCCGCTCATGAGCCCGTGGTACCGCCTCCTGTTTGGCGCGGGGGTCCTTCTGGCCGCCCGGGGCTACGATGCGCTCACCGTGGCCGGGGACCGGACTGCGCTCCGGCGCTTTCTGCTTCTCATACTTGCCGCTTCGGTCGTGGCGCTTTACCCGCTCCTCGATGACTTTGTGCATGAAAAGGACCGCGGAAGGGTTGAGGTCTTTGCAGCCGAAGAGTTGAAGCCCGTCGACGGCTGGCTCAAGCACGTCGTTGAAGAGGCCCTGCAGGGGTTCGAGAGTGACGATTACCGGAACCGGCTTTCCGAGGGAGATGCGGCGGATGTCGCGGGGATCGCCTTTGAGAGATGGTCCTCCAGTCTCGCGTGCAGCCAGGGCTATGATGCGATGTTTACCGTGATCGACCCGACGGGGCGGCAGGCGAGCCGTTTTGTCATCGGCTCGTCCATTGCGGGGATGACGGAGGCCGATGCCGCGATTCCTCTCGGTTCCGGGCAGATCATCCTCGTCAGGAATTTCGGGACGGGGGTGAACGCGCTCAAGGTCTACGCCGGGTCCATGCCGATACTGGGGCAGGACAGCATGCTGCTTGGGCATGTGCGCGTCGTCGTGGCTGCGGGACAGCACGCGCTCTTTCGCGGCGAGACCCCCGCGATCCTACGCGGCTCTTCGGAGTCGAGACTGGAATCATTCTATCGCCGGGTCACGCTCTCCGAATACACGGACGGCGTCCTCCTCACGTCGAATAATCCTCTCGTCCCCATTGCGCGGCCCCTTCCGGAATCCGTCAATGAGGCGTTTGTGGATTCTTCCCGCACGTCGCTCTGGGCGGAGGAGGAGATCGACGGCGACCGGTATGAGACCTACTTTGTCCGGCGAGGACCCGCGGGCATCGTCTCCCTTGGTCTGAAGGAACTGGGCGCCACATGGCATATCGTCGGGATCGTGAAACTCGCCGCGCTCTGGGCCATCGTTGCCCTCCTTCTCATCGCCTGGTGGCGGATCGTCCAGTGGAGGAGGGGGATCCCGTACCGGATGACGTTCCGCGACCGGCTGCTTCTTGCTCTCCTTGTTACTGCAATCGTCCCGCTCACGTTCGTCGCATTCTACGCAAGGGTCTATGAAGGCGAGCAGCAAATGGAGACGCTCGAACAGAGGCTGGACGAGGAGACGCAGGGGTTGATCTACACGATCACCGATCGTCCCGAACAGGGAGTGACCGTCCCCGCGTTTCCCGACTCGCCGCTCAAGGCCGAGGAACTCGCCTCCGACATCGGAACGGACTTCAATATCTATACCGACAACCAGTTGCGCGTCAGCAGCCGGCCCACGCTGTACGATGTGGGGATCCTCGATTCACGCCTCAGCGGCAATGTCTATGCGAAAATCGTGCTGGGGGGGAGGCGCTTTGTCATCCAGACGGAAAAGATCGGTTCGGTCGAGTACAGCGTGGGCTACAGACCGGTTCTCGACGCGAACCAGAACATCATCGGTGTTGTCTCGGTCCCGACGCTGTTCCGGTCCGAAGAGAGCGAGGAACAGGCCGCCCGGCGGAACGCGCTTCTCCTCGGGACGTACGCCGCCGTTCTCCTTCTGGTCATCGCCATTGCCGCCGCATTCGCCGGCCGGATCGCCGCGCCGGTGCAGAGGCTGACCGAGGCCACAAGGAAGGTCGCCCGGGGGGATCTCGATGTTCACGTGCCCCACGCCGGTGCGGAAGGAGAGATCAGCGAGCTCATCAGAGCGTTTGACCAGATGACGCACGATCTTCGCAAGAGCCGTGAAGACCTCGTCCGCTACGAGAGAGAGCTTGCTTGGAAGGAGATGGCCAAACAGGTCGCGCACGAGATCAAAAACCCCCTGACGCCGATGCGTCTCTCGATTCAGCATCTGCGGCGGACGTATCAGGACGGAGCCGAACACTTCGGGGAAATACTCGATAGCGTAACAAAGACCGTCATCGAACAGATCGATACGCTGAGCAGGATTGCGTCGGAGTTCTCACACTTCGCCCGCATGCCGCGCCGGAATCTGGACCGGCTGAATGTGGGCGGGGTCGTCGGGGAGGCGGTCCGGCTTTTCAGCCAGGAGAGCTCCGTGGTCTTCAGGATCGACATCAGTGAGGGGACGCCTCCCGTGATCGCAGACAGAGAGGAACTTCGCCGTGCCGTGATTAACATCATCCGGAACGGCATACAGGCGATGGATGGTGCCGGATCGATCGTCATACGGGGGGGCCCGGAGGGGGGAGGGGTCGGCCTCAGCGTGACGGACTACGGCAAGGGGGTCCCTGCGGACATGATCGGGAAGCTCTTCATGCCGAACTTCTCGACGAAGACGGATGGGATGGGCCTCGGCCTCGCGATCGTGAAAAAGACTATGGAGGACCTGCACGGAACGGTGACGCTCAAGAGCGAGGAGGGGAAGGGGACTACGGTCACTCTCTGGTTCCCTGCCTCTGATGCGGAAGGGACGGGGGCGGCATGAAGGTGATCAGGCCTCTTGCATTCCCTCCCGGCATCGTCGCGGGCTTCAGCACGCGGAGCGGAGGGGTGAGTCCTCCTCCGCTGGGGATGAACCTCTCGTTCCGCGTCGGAGATGACCCCTCGAACGTCCGGAAGAACCGGGAGATCTTTTTCGGAGCCCTGGGAATCCCGCCGGAGCGGATCGCTGTCCCGGGGCAGGTCCACGGCACAATGGTCCGCCGGGTGGAAGAGCCGGGGGAATACCCCGAAACGGACGCCCTGATCTCCTCCGCGAAAGGGCTTTTTCTCTGCGTCTCCGTTGCGGACTGCGTGCCTATACTTCTCTTGGACACACAGTCAGGTGCTGTCGGGGCGGTGCATGCAGGGTGGCGCGGGACCGCCTCCGCCATAGTCGTGGCGGCCCTCGGGGCCATGCGCGCCGAGTTTGGGACGCTCCCATCCCGCATCATTGCGTCCATAGGCCCCTGTGCCTCAGCTTGCTGTTACGCAGTCGGGGCTGACGTCGCCTCCCGGTTTCCATCCGGGTGTGTCCGGAACGATCGGGGCGTGCTGTTCGTCGATCTAAAATCCGCAAACAGGACTCAGCTCATCGGCGCCGGCGTTCCCCCTGAAACCGTCGAACTGAGCCCGTACTGCACGATTTCCGATTCATCCCTGTTTCATTCACACCGGAGGGAGGGTGCAAAATCCGGAAGAATGATGGGAGTGATCGGACGCATGGCTTGACAGGCATTCGTTGATTATGTTACGCTAATTCGTTATCCTTCTCACCGTAGCATTTTTCAACAGGGGGTGCACCATGTGCGGCATCGTCGGCTATATCGGCCAGAAAAACTGTGTTCCTATACTGCTCGAGGGGTTGAGGAGGCTTGAGTACAGGGGATACGATTCAGCGGGCATCGCGTTGATAAAGGGGGGGTGCTTCCAGATAGAGAAAAAGGCCGGAAAAGTCTCCGACCTTGCGGAAGCGATCCGGCTGCTGAATGGCTCATTTTCCTCTGGTCTCGGCATGGGGCATACCCGCTGGGCCACGCACGGGGAGCCTAATGACGCAAATGCGCACCCGCACTGGGATGCGACAAAGCAGATCGCGATCATCCATAACGGGATCATCGAGAATTACTCTGCAATAAGGACGAAGCTTGTAAGGGACGGTCATAAGTTCACCGGGGCGACGGACACGGAAGTGCTGGCGCACCTGATTGGCGCCATGTATGATGAGTGCCGTGATCTCACGACCGCGGTCCGCCACGCGCTCGCCGAGGTGGAAGGGACATACGGACTTGTTGTGCTCTCGGTCCATGAGCCGGATAAGATGATCGCGGCCCGGAAGGGGAGTCCACTCATTCTCGGCATCGGCGAGGGGGAGAATTATGTGGCGTCGGATGCCTCGGCGATTGTGGACCACACGCGCAACGTCGTATACCTCGATGACGGGGAGATCGCCGTCGTGACGCGCGACGGGTTCCGGACGGTCACTATCGACGACGTCTCGGTGACCCACCAGGTGGAAGAAGTGACCCTGGAACTCTCCCAGATTGAGCGTGGGGGGTACGATCACTTCATGCTCAAGGAGATACACGAGCAGCCCGATACGATCATGAACGCGATGCGCGGGCGGCTCCTCGTTGAGCAGGGGAACGTCGTCCTCGGCGGACTGCGGCACGTGATGGACAAGCTTCTCTGCGCGCGCAGGTTTGTCATTACGGCGTGCGGCACGTCCTGGCATGCCGGGCTGGTGGGGAAGTACATGTTCGAACAGATCGCAAAGATGCCGACGGAAGTCGAGTACGCGTCGGAGTTTCGTTACCGGAATCCGATTATCCGGAGCGACGACGTCGTGTTCCTCATAAGCCAGAGCGGCGAGACGGCCGACACGCTTGCGGCGGCGAGGGAGGCGAAGGCGAAGCATGCGACGATCCTGGGGATCGTGAACGTCGTCGGCAGTTCAATCGCGCGTGAATCGCACGGCGGTGTCTACGTCCATGCGGGCCCGGAAATCGGTGTGGCCTCGACGAAGGCGTTCACGTCCCAGCTCACCGTTCTTGCGCTGATAACGCTTATGGTTGCCCGGGCAAGAGGGATGTCCGAGGCCGACGGGAAAGTGCTTGCCGAGGAAATCGCTTCGCTCCCGGACAAGGTGAGGACGATTCTCCAGAACACGGAGACGATAAAGGCCATTGCGCAGGAATTCAAGGACACCCCGACGGCGCTCTATCTTGGCCGCGGCGCAAACTTCCCGGTCGCTCTCGAAGGCGCGCTCAAGCTGAAAGAGATCTCCTACATCCACGCGGAAGGATACCCGGCAGCGGAGATGAAGCACGGGCCGATCGCCCTCATCGACGAGGAAATGCCCGTCGTCGTCGTCGTGCCGAAAGACGCCATCTACGAAAAGGTCATAAGCAACATTCAGGAAGTCCGTGCCCGCAGGGGACGCGTGATCGCGGTGGCGAACGAAGATGACCACGAGATCGATGCGCTTGCCGAATTCGTGATCCGGGTGCCGCGCACGTACGGGTTCTTCGGGCCGATCATCAACGTGATCCCTCTCCAGCTTCTGGCGTATTACATCGCCGTCGCCAGGGGGACGAACGTGGACCAGCCGCGGAATCTGGCAAAGAGCGTGACCGTCGAGTGACGGCTGTCTCCTTACAAACGAAAGGATCGCGATGAAACAGGAACCCCGTTTTAGACCGACTGATTGGGCGCTTGTGCTCGGCGCGTCGAGCGGATTCGGCGGGGCGGCGGCGATCGAGCTCGCCCGGGCGGGGATGAACATCTTCGGCGTCCACCTCGACCGGCAGACGACGATGCCGAACGTCCATCAGGTCATCCGGGATATCAAGCACACGGGGCGCGAAGCGGTCTTCTACAACATCAACGCTGCCGACGCTATCAAGAGGGCGGAAACGCTCGACGAAATCAAGGAGCGGTTCGGCAGCCACGGCAATACCGTGCGGGTGCTTATACACTCGCTTGCCTTCGGCACACTGAAGGCGTTCATTAGCAAGAACTCTGAGGATTCGGTAAATCAGGCCCAGATGGAGATGACGATCGACGTCATGGCGAACAGCCTCGTGTACTGGACGCAGGGGCTCTTCTGGCGGGGTCTGATAAAGCGCGGCGGACGGATATTCGCCATGACGAGCTCCGGCGGGCACAGCACCCTCCCGTTCTACGGAGCGGTGTCGGCGGCAAAGGCGACGCTCGAATCGCATATCCGCCAGCTCGCAAATGAGCTCGGCCCGTACGGCATCACGGCGAATGCGGTCATGGCGGGAGTGACGGACACGCCCGCGCTCCGGAAGATTCCGGGAAGCGTCGATATGCTCCGTATCGCGAAGGCGAAAAATCCCGGCGGCCGGCTTACGACCCCTGAAGACATCGCGAAGATGATTGTGCTCCTCTCGGAGGAAAACGCCGCGTGGGTGAGCGGGAACGTGATCGGCGTCGACGGGGGCGAAGACATCGTGAGCTACGTCGGACAGAAAGGAACCTCCGACTGATTTCTGTCGCTGCAGGCGGCTTCCACGCCTGCGGCTCTCACGCATGCGGCGCCTGCCGTCGAATCGTGTCACGCCGCCGCCCGCTTGCGCCCGGCAGTGAAAGGCCGCAGATGTGAGGCTCGTGCGGCTCTCCGGCGGGTATCCGCTCTCTGGTTCTGCATCCCGGAATCCCGGCTCTCTCCCCAACCCCCTGTTCTTCAGTTCATCAATCTAATGCGAGGAATTCTTCAATGTCTGAGTACGCCATCACCGATGAGCAAAAGATGCTCCGCGACATGGTCCGTGAGTTCGTCAATGCCGAGATAAAGCCCATTGCCCACAAAATCGACGAGGAGGAGAGGATCCCGCCGGAGCTCATCCGGAAGATCGCCGACCTGGGTCTCCTCGGGGAGGCCTTCCCGCAGGAATACGGGGGCGGGGGATTCGGCGAAATGGGATATTGCCTCGCGGCGGAGGAGATCGCTCGGGGGTGCATGTCGACCGCGACGTTCATCGGTGCCCATCAATCGATCGGCGCCAACGCCATTTACCTCGGCGGAAGCGAGGCCCTCAAAAAGAAATACCTCGTCCCCCTTGCAGAGGGGAAGATGATCGGCGCGTTTGCGCTCACGGAAGTCCTTGCCGGTTCGGATTCGTTCAATCTCCGGACAAGGGCCGTGCGCGACGGCAACGAGTGGGTGATCAACGGCGAAAAGATGTGGATCACGAACGGCTCGATCGCCGACGTCGTTTCGACGTTTGCGCGGACGGAGCGGGGGATCACCGGGTTTGTCGTGGAAACGAAGACTCCAGGTTACACCGCCGGCCCCCCGGAGAAGAAAATGGGAATCCGCGGAAGCGTGACGACCCCCATCGTCTTCGAGAATGTCCGGGTGCCGCAAGAGAATATGATCGGGGATGACGGCCGCGGTTTCCTTGTGGCCATGAAGACGCTTGATGCGGGGAGGCTCGGGCTCGGCGCGGCGACGCTTGGCGCGGCAAAGGAGCTCCTGGAGATGTCTGCGAAGTACGCAAAGGAGCGAAAACAGTTCGACGTGCCGATCGCCCAGTTCGAGGCGATCCAGTTCATGCTCGCAGAAATGGCCACCTATGTCTACGCGATGGAATCGATGGTGTACAGGACAGCGGCAGCGTACGACGAGGGAAAGTCGATCTCCCGCCAGGCGGCGATCGTAAAGCTCTTCTGTTCCGAATCACTCGATAAAGTGGCTGATTTCGCGGTGCAGGTCCACGGAGGTATGGGGTACTCGCGGGATCTTCCGGTCGAACGTTACTACCGCGACTCGAGGATCAACAGGATCTTCGAAGGGACGAACGAAATTCAGAAGCTGGTGATCGCCCGCGAAGTACTGAAGAAATCCGGAAAGACGTAATAACTTCGTTGCGTTTTTCCACCGGGTGCATTATATTGTGCTATTTTATGGACAGGTAGCTCAGTTGGTAG
>PMJQ01000227.1:0-5722 GCA_003157485.1 Ignavibacteriota bacterium | reverse complement strand
AGCTTGAGTCAACATCGCTGGAGTTGGCGCAACACCTGTGGCACCATACACTTGGCTGTCTAATAGTGTCCTTCCCCCGAATTTCTTTCAAGCTTGGTGGAACCCGGCAGAGCCGGGACTACCTCTAAAGACTATGAAGAATTATACCAGTGATTGTCTTGGATGGGAATCGACCGAAAGGACGAAAGGGTAGTTAATTCATTGAAGAAAGGCCTTGTTGCTCGTGGGGGGTTACTTTCTGGTCCCTCTTCGCCTATTCCGGGAAAAGGGTGAGCATTACACCGCGACAAGCACCCATCCGGCTTCAACTTTCGTTTCAAACCTGCTGATCGACTCGGTGCGAACCTGTTCCATCTGCATGCCGACGTTGCGCAGGAACCTTCCGATTCCGGCCGGAGGGATCTCACCGCCGAAGTCCGCCGGGACCGGTCCCGAGAGCGATTCGCCGCTGGTAACGTCGAATTGGGCACAGTGCATGGCGCAGGTGACGATCTTCCCGTCGAGGGTTCCCATATCGAGCGGCGCGTTCATGTGGCCGCATCGCCGCTGGATAGCGTGGTACGTGCCGGCGCAGTTGCAGACGACGATCTCGCGTCCGTCAATCTCCACCGCTCTCATTCCTCCGGGGGCGATGTCCGCGGCGCGAATTGCCCGGCTGAATTTCTTATTCATGACCCACCTCGCCTGGCGACAGTTGAGGCAGGCTGTCAGGATCCGTGACATCCTGATGGACAAACAGTCCGCACCAGCATCGTTTGATCGCGTCGAAATGCTCACGGTGAAAGGGAATGCACGGGCAGACAATTTTCATGTCCCGTTCGCGGTCATGCCGCAGCGGCTGGCAGGGGCAGAAAGGAATGCCGTGCTTCGATTCCAGAATCACCTCCTGCTCCAGGAGAAAATCCACAAGTTCCGCGTCGGGCGTGAACTTGAATCCCATCGGCGTGACGACTTTGCTGAAGAAATACCGAAGCGCATCTTTGCGTGATTGAGTCTTCATTCACAAGTCCTTCATATGCCAAGCGCATGGGAATAGCGTTCAGGCTGGTACCCCGAGATTGTTTCGTCACCTATCCGTACGAACGGAAAGCCGGTGGCGCCCGCTGCATCAATTTCTCCCAGGATCCTTGTTTGTGTCGCCTCGTCGGCGAGGTCGTAGTCGATATAGCTGAACGGGATGTTGTGCCCGGTAAAGAACTTCTTGGTCTTCATACACCATGGGCATGTTGAGAGAGCATACATGTTTACTGTTTTCACGTTTCCTCCAACTTATTCAAGGTTGACAAAGAGTTTGCCTGATTCGGACTTCACGGGAAATGCCGGAAGTCCGAGCTCGGGAGCATCGATGAACTTGCCGGTGCGGACATCGAACCGCCAGTCGTGGCATGGACAGCAAATCGTGTAACCATCCAGCTTTCCCATGAAGATCGGGCACGCCATATGGGCACACGTGCCGGACACTGCATAGACCGTGCCCCCGACTCGCGTCACGACCACGTTCACGCCGAGCGGATAGACCGGGGTCATCTGGCCTTCCTCCAGCTGCTTATCGTCCAGCACGTACGTCCAGTTCTCTGTGCTCATGTGCCCTCAGTATTGCCTTTCGAACTACCCACCGCGCCAATCCCGGTTTCAGCGTAAGGAAATTGCTCACCGCATCGTCGATCCTTCATGCGTCCAGGCGCGCGTTACGAACCAGAGCATTCTCTATCTCCCTCCAAACACCACCGGCCGACACCTCAGGCTGTATTTCGATCTCGTTCGTGACACCCCGAATGCCGGCGATGTTTCTTACCGCGGTCCCGGCACTCCATTTCTGATACAACGTGCCGACCTCGCCTGTCAGTCTGATCCAGGCATCATCAACGCTCACCCTTACGCTATCCTGCGGAACGAGTGCGTTCCGCGCAAGGGCGTTTTCGGCCTCCCGGGCGATTTTCACGTCACCGTGCTTTCCAGAGGTAGTCGATATTGCTTTAAGGTCGTCTGTAATCTGCGGCACCTGCGCATCAGTCGTCATAACGAGCTGTCTCGTGAATTGTTAGTCTTCTCATTTGCGTCAATCATACCGCGTCGTCAGGGATGTCTTCCGCGTTCAATACGATGAAAGTTACCCGACAGGTCTGCAGCATGCATCGGCCGGAAGAATGAATGAGTAGTTAATTCCCGGAAAAAGGAAAAGGATGGGGGCGGTAAAAGGCGGGGTCCGGCGAACGACTCACCGGACCCCGCCCCCTATTGATATTAGGGGGATCTAAACTCGTTGACTGACGGCGAGGGGAGAAAAGGGAGCAAACATTACTCATCCGTAATGTTCTCATTACTTCCCGCCTGTATTCCTCCTCACGAAATGCACCGGAATTTACCAAGTGAAGTCAAGAAACCGCACTTCGTGTGACAGCGCTCAAGCCCGGTTTGACCGGAAATTCTTTCCTTCCGATGCAGACTTATTACCGGAATGGGAGTGTATCCCATGCATCAAACGGCAAGCGGGAACATTGCAAACGGGGAGAACATGAAATTACCGGAGCGCATTGCAGTAGCTTTGCTTGGAGCCGCAATGGCTGTGGCGCTTGGCTCCTGTTCCTCGGAGGCACCCAATTTCAGCCTGAGAACGGCGGAGGGGAAGACAATCGAGCTTCAGAATCTCCAGGGGAAGGTCGTCGTCATCAATTTCTGGGCCTCCTGGTGTCCCCCGTGCAGATCTGAGATCCCCGGGCTCCTTGAAGTTTACAGGAAATACAGGCCGAAGGGGCTCGAGATCGTAGGCATCTCTCTGGACAGGGATGGGTGGAGGAAGGTCTCCCCCCTTGTCAGGGAGCTGAACATTGATTACCCCGTCGTGATGGGGAACGATGACGTTGTTCATGCGTACGGGGGGATCCGTTCGATTCCTACGACGATTATCATCGACCGTGATGGGAAAATCATCTACCGGGTCGTTGGATTCCTGGACAGGCAGCGGTTCGAAGACGAGGTTAGGGAGGTCTTGAATTCCTGAGTTGCTTTCCCTTCACCGAACCAGAACGAGTCGTATCGTCCTCGCCGGCCCTTCTGTCTCAAGTCGGCAAAAATACACCCCGGCCGGGACGCCCCCCGCGTCCCACCGGATCGAATGTTCGCCCGGATTCTCCCTCCCGTCCTTGAGCGTTGTGACCACACGGCCGAGAACGTCGAGCACGATGATCTTGATTCTGCCCGCTGCGGTGAGGCTGTAGCCGATCGTCGTTCCTGGATTGAACGGATTGGGATAATTCCGGAATAGTGAGAATCCCCGGTTTTCCTGCGCCGGCGCCGACGACACCGATGTCGCGCAGATCGATTCGCTGAACCATTCCGCTCCGTTTGTGTCAATCTCCCTCACTCTGTAGTACCGCCCGGGCACGCCGGGAGAGTCGATGTAGGAGTAGTAGTGCGTGAAGGCCGTTGTCCCGTGTCCCGGTATGAGCCCCGATACCGTGCCGAACCCCCCGGTTCCGTTCGCGGAACGCTGCACTTCAAACCCATAGCACGCGACCTCGCTTATCGTGGACCATGAGATCAATGTTGTCGCGTTGTCCCGGAGTGTGGCGTCCAGCGTGCCGAACCGGATGGGGAGGAGCGCGTCGGGGGGTCTCTCCGCCGCCGCCCTCGAATTCTGCGGGCTGAGGGACTTCTGAGCCACAAAATCCGCGGCGTTGCTGTTGCTGTCCCATCCGTTCCCATGGCTCGCATCGATTCCCCCCGGCGCCATGTCGGCGGCCGTCGATTGGGGCGAGGCCTTTCGTTCGATGGATGTCGTCGTCCCCGGGGCCGGGGCAGGCCCTCCGCCTTCATATCCGTCAGCAGTGCCGTACCCTACCATGTCGACGATCGAGCTGTCCGCAGGGTTCGCGCCGGAGAGAAGCGCCGTGTTTCTGACAAGCGCGATCTTCCCCGCGGTGGCGGAAATATTCATGGTCCCCGTTGTGTCCGGCGCGGGGAGCGCTATGCCGTTTGTCCCCCCGGCAAGCTGCAGGAGGTAGTATCCGAACGAAGGGATATGCCCGCCGAGGGGAGCTGCGTGCCACGTGGTCCCGGTTGCGCTCGCGTACTGCACGGACCAGCCCGAGAGTGGCACCGCGGAATACGTCGGATTGTAGAGTTCGACATAGTCGTTTTGATAGACGGCGCCGGAGTTCCCTCCGCTGCCGTACACCTCGCTGATGACGACATGGCCTGCGATCTGCGCCGTCAGCGGCGACGCAATCGCCATGAGAATGGTCAACGCTGCGGCGGACTCTTTGTTCATCCCCTCCTCCGTTTGTGTGCGTTCCTTTCTCTTCATACATTCCGGGGTCGGGATTTCCGGGGACTCCGGTTCATTTTTTCCCCGCCGCATCGTCAACAATCGCAGGGAGGCTCACCGTGACAGGACGCGCCGTATTTCTCGCAACAATCATTGTTCTCTCGTCACAGCTCAGGGCCCAGTCGCCGGAAACGAAGATCGACGCACTTCTCCGATCGATTTTGTCCTTGACGAGCGGGAGATGAACGCCCTTGGGTATGAGCTTCTCCAGGAGGGGAAAACGGAGGATGCGATTGAGATCTTCAAGCTCAACGTCTCGGCCTTCCCGAATTCGTCGAACGTCTATGATAGCCTCGGGGAGGCATATATGACAGCAGGGGAGAAAGAGCCGGCGATCAGCAATTACGAACGGTCGCTCGAACTGAACCCGTCGAATGCGGGAGCCGTCGAAGCCCGGAAAAGGCTCAGGGAATCTGCTCCGGAATAGGACCGGCGGGATACGGGAAAACTCACCGGGGCCGCCTTGCTTCCGGCCGGCCCCGGTAAGGAGTGCTATTTCCCTTTTCCGATCCCTATGACGCCGCATGCGACGCGGGCTCCGGCGTTCCCGGTCGGCTGGGTTTTCATGTCGTCCTCCTTTTCATGGACGATCACGGCGTGACCGACGATCGAGTGCTCCCCCGAGAGCTTCATGACCGCGTCGACGTACTCCAGGTGCGCCTTCCCGTCGCTTCCGGCTTCGACATTCCCCATGTCGCCTGCATGCCTCTTGTCGCTCGAGGGCATGCTGTGGGGCATCCCCTCAGGGTTGAAATGCCCCCCCGCGGATGTTCCGTCGTCTGAACTGCAATCTCCGAATTCGTGAATGTGGAACCCGTGCTTTCCCGGCGCGAGGCCGGTAATGTCGGCAACAACGCGGACGCCGTGTTCCACCGCTTCGAACGTCACGACACCGTGGACGCCGCTCCCCTTGAGGGGGGCCAGAACGGCGAGCGCTCTTGTGACTCCACCCTGTTCGTGCGCCGGCTGGGTCGCCGCCGTCGCAGTCAGGAGAAGTGACAGCGCGGACATGAGGCAGACTCTCTTCATTGTGATTCCTCCGGAATGTGATTGGATGTCTCTTATTGTTTCCCCGTCAGGGCGTCTGAAAAGAGCTTGGCGGCGAGGCGGTTCCCCTCCGGCGTGAAGTGGACCCGGTCTTCTGTCAGTATTCCCTTCTCCGCGTTGGCGGTGTTCGCCGTGGCGAGGTGCTTCAGGAATTCCCGCCGCAGATCCACGACGTCGCATTTGTGCGCGGCGGCCAGATCGCGTATGAGCTGCGCAAAATGGTTCAGCTCCCCGTCGAGATCGTTCGTGCAGTCTGTCTTCTCGCCGATGAGCGCCGGCGTGGCGAGTATGACGCGAATCCCTTTGTCCTGCATCTTCGTGATAAGGGCATCATAGAACGCGACGAAC
>PMJQ01000104.1 GCA_003157485.1 Ignavibacteriota bacterium | reverse complement strand
GAGACGCGGGACCCGCAATCTGCGCGGCGAGCCCCGGGAGCACGAGAACTCCCGATCCGAGTACCGAGCTGATGTACAGTGCGACCGCATGCCTGAGGGTTATCTCCTTTCGGAGATGGGGAGTCGGAACTTCATGGACCGACCGGACCTGTGGTCCCGTGATTTCATTCATGTGTGGCAAGCTACCGGAGCGGGATTGTGGATTTGCTTTTCCCCCCGAGCATCCCCATGGACCACGCGGCCAGGGAGGCGGCGAGCCCGGCGTACATCGGTTCAATTCCGAGCGGATAGTAGTCCGAGCTCCCCATCTCTCTCGACCAACCGGAGAGAAGCCAGCCGAGCGAGACAAGCCACCCGAGCGCCATCGAGGCAAATGCGATCGAGGGGCGCGGCCGCAATCGATCGAAATACGACGCGACAAGGGGAATAAGAAGACCGGGTATGATGACCGTCCCGATCGTGTACCAGAGCCGTATGACGGAGGGGATCGCAAGGGCGAGACCCACCGAAAGGAGAGCGGTAACGAGGATCCCCCAGCGTACCGGACCCGTCGTTGCATCCTCCCCCATCCGCCCCCGCAACCGGGCGACAATGTCCCGGCCGAGCGTCATTGAAGAGATAAAAGCCTGGCTGTTCAGCGTCGACATTATGGCCGCAAGCATCCCCGCATAGAACAGCCCCTTCGCCACGGGGGGAAGGACCGCCTCGGCCAGAAGGGGGTACGCCATGACAGGCGACTGGATGTCAGGGAGTGCCGCCCGCGCGTAGAGCCCGGCAGTCGTCGTCATGGCATCGAAAACGATCCAGAATATGACCGCGACAAGTATTCCCCGGCGCGCCACCTCTCCGGTCCGGGCTGCGTAGCATCGCTGGTGGAATGACGGATCGACGAGCGTCCAGAGAGCGATGAAGAACCAAACGAGGACGAACTGAATGGAGTTCCCGCCGTCCCATGCCAGATGAAGCGGGGGAACGTGCGATGTGATGAACCCGGCCCCCCCGAGTTTTGAGACGGCAAACGGGATGATGACGCCGAACCCGATGAACATGATGAAGAATTCGAAGACGTTCGTGTTGACGTCGGAACGGAACCCTCCCGTGAAGAGATAGACGACGGAGGCGAGCGTGCCAGCGGTGACGGATGCGGCGATCGACCAGCCCGTGACGACCTCGATCAGGATCCCGACCATGAGGACGTACGGGGCCGGGGTCATGAGTATGAACGTCAGAAAACTCCCGAGGAGCGCCGTTTTTCTGCCGTATGCCAGGTTCAGCTTGTCCGGAATCGAAAGAAGATTTGTGCCGCGGACTCGTTTTGCCAGGAGAAATGCGAAGACAATCGCAAAGACGTAGTAGGGAACTCCCTGAAGGAACCAGTTGGAAATGCCGAACCTGTACGTGAATTCGCCCACGCCCAGTATGCCGCCGTACCAGGACGACACGAGGCTCATGACAAAAACGGGGGTCGTGAGTGAACGCCCCGCCAGAAGAAATTCGACGTCCCGGATGGAGGACCGGGCGGTGAATATGCCGATCGCGATGACGGCCGCACAGAAAACGCCGATCACCGCAAGATCAGCCGGGGCAAGCGTCACCATGCGGACTGTTCTCCGGGTCCGTCCGCATGCCCGAATATCACGAGAAGCATCCTTCCGCGCCGGACTGTAACGTTGAAGGGTGAGCGGATGACAACGTTGCTCACGCCAATCTCGCCGGGGCGCATCACGGCATCGGAGAGCGTATACCGGAGCCCCCTGAGCGTAATGCCGGAGCACTTCCCGAAGGGAACCAGGCTGACCGTCGACCCACGCCGCGCCTCAACCGTCCGGCGCCTTCCGACGGGGAACGCGCGCCACCCGTCTCCAACAAACGTCATGGAGAGAGCGCGGGTGTAGTTCCAGAACACGGAGAGGTTCCCGAGCGTAAAATCAATTCTCCCTCCCGTCGCCCCGGCGATCGCGACCTCTCCGGGGGAGTATACGGAGATGAAATCGAGCGCTTTCTCGAGGTCCGTATTGTCCTGCCGCCTGATGCGGATCACGCGCGACCGGGAGAACGCCTTCCGGGTCTTCGGGAGGAGCGAGTCCAGGTCTCCGATGATGACGTCGGGCGTTATCCCCGAACGGAGCGCGGCATTTGCGCCCCCGTCCGCAGCGACGATCGTATCCGCTCCCGAGGCAAGGCGCTTAAGGAGGCCGGGTGACGGAGGCTCGCCGTTGCAGAGAAGGAGCGTACGTGAAAGTCTCGTTTTCACAGGTGCACGTTCAGGCCGATGAGGAAATTCCGCTCCGCCGCGGGGAAGAACGTGTTCCCCTGCCCCCCGGCGAGATAGAGCGCGTCGAATATGTTCCGTATCTCCCCGCGGAGCGTGATCTCCGAGCCGGCGATGTCCGGCAGTCTGCAGAGTATTTCGCCGTTGAACACGACCGCCGCATCCGTCGTGTTCGCCTCGTTGTTGAAGTTGTCNNCCGCGCCAGGTGAGGCGAAGGTTCCCGAGAACATCGGGGAACCCGGCGATGGGGTTCCCGTCGAGAACCACCGGCCCGCTCCCGCTCAGGAAAAAGAGCGACCGGACGATCCTGTTCCGCGATGCCGTGAAGTTCCCGCTCAGCGTGAACGACTGAGAGAACCGGAGGGCGCCCTCGAGTTCGATCCCGGTGTGGCGGGTCCGCTTCGCATTCCCCGTCACCGGCTGGCCGAATATGTCAACCTGTCCGCTCTCGACGAGCTCGTTCGAGAACTCCATCCAGTAGGCGGTGACGGAACCCTCCGCGGCGGAGGAGGAGGCGCGAAGGCCGAATTCGCCGTCGAAGAGCTGCTCGGGATGGACGAGCGGCTGGCTGAAATCGTACCTGAGTATCCCCCCTGTCGTATCGACTTTGAACTGCGGCACGGCGCCGTATGCGGAGGATTCCCCTTCGTACAGGTTTGTGAGCTCCGGCTCATGCGACGTGTACGAGAACGATACGTAGCTGCTCCATTCTTCATTGATATTATAGTTGATTCCGACACGCGGGTTGAGGAAGAGATACGGAATGGCAAACGTGTTCCCCAGGTATTTCTCCCGTGTGAACGTGTAGAGGTCGTGCACGAGCTGCGCGTCCGCCATCAGTGTCACATCGTCCCTGAGACGGAAGAGCTCGTGGCCGTACAGGGAGAACATATCCTTCCCCCCGTTGAACTCATAGAAATGGTAATCAGGGTCGAACCCCGCAGGGAGCCCCTCGGCGTACTCGATCTTTCCCCAGTGCGTCGACCGGTGAAACCGCATCTCCGCGCCGACGGTGAGGTTTCCGTCTCCGTGGTCGACGTCGATCGTGGGAAGCCATCCCCACTGGGAGTTGCCGACAAACGCCCGCACGAGCGCGTTCGCCGGGTTCGCGGATGCCGGGATCCCGTACCTGGTGCCGATCCTGAGCATCGAGGTGTCGGCCCAGGAGGCGTCGTAATCGAAGTACCCGTCCCCTGTATAATAGAAAAGGGTGTTGTGCACCGTCACGGACGGGGAAATCTTCCAGTCGTTCATAAGCTCAGCGTGGGGCTGGCTGAAGCTCTCTTGTTCCTGAGGGCGGCGGAACTGCACGGACGAGTAGGCATCCCCCGCCGAATCGGCGGTCCAGCCCGCGACGACGTTCTGACGGCGGAGCACCCTGTTCCCGTTCACAAATTTCCCCAGGCCGTCGTACGCAAGTCCGTCCGTGATCGGCCCGCCGAAGAAATGGAAACGCGTCGACATCTCCCCGTCGAAACGGATCGCCCCGAAGAAATACGAGTTCATGTCGACCCACGAGTTGGCCCTGTACCCGTCGCTCGAGATCCTGCCGAGCCGGCCGTAGAACATGTACCGTCCCTCCACGAGACCGGATGTGAATGACGCGCCGAACTTCTTCGTCGTAAGAGGAAGCGGTTTCGCGCTGTCGCCGAACTGCTGGAATCCCGCCATCATCTCCAGCGTGAGCCCCGGCTTTCCCCCGAACGGGTTCGTGACGATATTCACCGAGCCGCCGATCGCAGGGGGACCGTAGAAGGCGCTCCCCGCGCCGCGCTGGACCTGTATGTTGTCCGTGCTTGCAAGGAGGTCGGGAAAGTCTATCCAGTAGACGTTGTGGTCTTCCGGGTCGTTCTGGGGAACGCCGTTGATCATCACGGAGATCCTCCTCTGATCGAACCCGCGGAGGTTGATGTAGTTGTACCCTATGCCGTTCCCGTTCTCGGAATATGTCGTGATCGAGGGGAGCTCGGAAAGGAGCACGGGCACGTCCTGGACGGAATACCGCTCGCGAAGGCTCTGCGGCGTGAGATTGGAGAATGTGACGGGGCTTTTCCGCTCCGTGGCCTGTGTCGCGGTCACGACGACAGGGGACATCTGGTACACGGTGTCCTTCTTCGGCGCCTGGTCCTGTGCGCGCAGAGCGCAGGGCGTCGCGCACAAGAGAACAGTGAAGAGCATTCCTGCCCGCTTCATGATGCCTCCAAAAAACAGAATCCCGCACACGTTGCCGGCGCGGGAACCGAAAGGAAATCAAGAAGCAGACTTGGTTCCGTTTCCCTACGCTGGCATGACCCAGATCAGGTTTGCAGGGTGTGATCTCAGTCCCGCCTTTCCGGCGGGACACCCCTAACGGTGACGGGTCAACGTGCCGAAAATTCCATGAAAAAGCAAATCGGATTTTGAGTATCTTCCAGCAGACGCAAATCCCAAGGACGAAGTCCCCCAGGATTCTGACAATGCCGGAGATCCCTGATCTCGTATACATACGCAACTATCTTGCCGGCGCGCTCACCGGGAGGTCGATCACCGCGGTTGAAGTGAAGCAGCCTGTCCTTGTGCGGAACATGCTCGACTCGCCGATCGAAGAGCTCCTCCCGGGGCGTTCGTTCCGCGAGGTGGAACAGCGCGGACCGTTCCTCCGCATGGGGCTCAGCGGAGAGATCGACATGGTGACGAACCTCATGCTCGCCGGCCGCATACAGCATCAGCGGAAGGGGGAGAAGCCCGAAGGGTACATGTGCGTGGCTTGGATGCTCGACGACGGTTCGGCGCTCAGGCTGTGCGACGAGAAGAAAATGGCGAAGCTCTACGTGTGCCGCCGCGCCGACACGGGGTCGATACCGCGATACGGAACGCAGGGGGTCGACATACTCTCGCCGGAGTTCACGAAGGAGAAGTTCCTTACGCTCGTCGCCGCCAACGCGCGCCGCCAGGTACGCGTGATGATCAACGACCACACCGTCCTCAGCGCAATCGGCAACGCGTACGCGGACGAAGTTCTCTTCGAGGCGCGCATCCATCCGAAGACGTTCTCCGGAAGACTGAGCCGCGAAGAGACAGGCCGGCTATACGAGGCGATCGGTACTGTCATGACGTGGGGAACCGCGATGGTGGAGAAGGCGGGCCGGCCAATACAGGTGAAGGTGCGCGAGCACCTGAAGGTCAGGAACAGGAAGGGGGAGCCGTGTCCCAGGTGCGGCACGACAATACGGCGCGAAGGAGTCCGCGGGCATGACACATTTTTCTGCCCTTCCTGCCAGCCCCCTTCGAGAAGACTGTTTATCGACTGGCGTACCACCGGCGGAACGACCGCCCCACCGGGGGAAGGTTGATTCCTCGGCCGCCGGGGCGTATATTATGGTGCTTCATCGATTCGCACTTTTTACGGATTTCCATGACACTCAACGAACTGCTCCATGAACGTTCGACGGTGATTATTGAGGATGCCACACTGGCGATGTCGCGTGCGCATCTGAAAAGCTACGAGAAATCGGGGACCGGAAACGTCCACCAGCGGCTGAAGGCCCTGCTTGTCCTGACGACAAGGGCCGTCAAGGAACGGAACCTCGGTCCGATGGTCGCCCATGCCGATACGATCGCGCGCGAACGATTTGCCTCCGGGTTCGACCTGTGGGAGGTGCAGACGGCGTTCAACGTGCTTGAGGAAGCGATATGGACCCACATCATCAAGGAGCTCGCCCCGGGTGAGTATGCCGAGGCACTGGGATTGATAAGCACAGTGCTCGGGACCGGCAAGGATACGCTGGCCCGGCGGTATGTCTCGCTCGCAAGCAGGACAAAAGCTTCTTCTCTGAACCTGCAGTCGCTGTTTACCGGCATGGAAGGTGCCTGACACCCCGGGAACCTTTGCGGTTCTTGTGCAGACCTCGGCGTGACTCACGGCATTGGGGGGGACACATGGTATCAGGGGCACTTACAACACTCTCTCCGCGGCGGGGCGGCGTTCTCTTCATGTTCACCGCGGCGCTCATTCTGATCGCACCTTCAGTGGCAGACGCACAGGGCGAATCCCGCGTCCAGATGTTCCGGTACGCGGTCGAGGCACGCGTGCGTGCAAAGGCTCTCGACGCAGAGACGCTTGCTCCAAAGAGTTTTGAGCTGGGAGCGGCGGCCTACGCCAAAGCCGACATTCTTTTCGTCCGGCACAAATCCCCTGACGACATCAGAGAGCAGATCCGGCTCGCCAGCCAGTACTTCGGCATGGCGATCGACGAGTGTAAGACGGCGCAGGCATTGTTCGCGGGAGCGCTCAGAGCGCGCACCGACGCCCTGGCCGCAGACGCTGCACGCCTCTCCCCCGATCTCTGGGCGCAGGGCGAAGAGTCCCTGCATGCGGCAGCGGAACTCCTCGAAGACGACGACACACACGCGGCGCGGATCGAGTCCGGGGAAGCCGAGGGGCTTTTCAGGTCCGCCGAACTGGACGCGATCGAGCTTAATCTCCTTACACCCGCCCGCGAACTCCTCGCGAAGGCAAAACAGATCGATGTTTCGTCGACCGCACCGCAGACGTTCGAACGCGCTCACCAGTGCCTTGAAACAGCTGAGACGATGGTCAGGCAGAACAGATACGACATCAGCAGCGCCCGGCGGCTAGCAGAGGAGGCAAAATACGAAGCGGCGCACGCTATCTACCTGCATGAGATCATTTCGCAGATGCGGGAGCATAAGCTGACGTTCGAAGACGCGATACTTCTGTCGGAGGGAGCCATGGGGCGCGTTGCTTCCGCACTGAACACGCCGGCGCGCTTCGACGGCGGATACGAGCCTGTTATCCAGGGGATCATCAACTCGGTTCTGAGCCGCGATTCGGCCCGCACCCTGCTTGCGGGTAACCTGAAGCGGCTCTGCGCAGAGAACGACGCTCTTCACCGCCGTCTCATGCCGCTCGAACCGGGCGGCGGCCCAGCGCCATCCCCGGAGGAGGGGCTTGCGGAGGAATGGCAGCGCTATATCAGCGGCGCCGCGCTCGCCGCCACCTATTTTGCGCCGAACGAAGGGACTGTCCTTCGGAGCGGAGACACGGTCGTCCTTCGGATATTTGGACTGACGTTTTCCCGAGGGGAGGACGCGCTCGAACCGGGTTCTACCGAACTCATGGGGAAACTCGAACATGCGATTCACCTCTTTCCCAACTGCCACCTGACGGTCGAAGGGCACACCGAGGCAGGGCCGAACGAGACCGTGAATCAGCGCAGCTCGGAACACCGCGCAGCCGCCGTCGCAGCGTACCTCAAAATGTTCCCTGCGGCTTCACCGATGATCGAGTCGAGGGGCTGGGGGAGCAGCTTCCCGGTCGCGGACAACGCGACGGCCGAGGGGCGTGCCCGCAACAGGCGGATCGATGTTCTCATCACTCCCGAATGACGCTCCCGAAGGAACCGGTGCACCATATGCAGACAGAGAGAGGGCAACATCCATGATCTCGACAATCAACGACTTCGAGCATGTCTGGTCCCGCGAACTGGAGTCCACGCAGAAGCTGTTCAAGCATCTGACCGACAGCGCACTCTCCCAGGCGGTCAATCCCGAAGGGCGGACACTCGCGCGGCTTGCATGGCACATCACGACGACGATCCCCGAGATGATGTCGCGCACCGGACTGACATTGAAAGGCCCGGGGGAGCACGACCCGGTCCCCCCCACGGCGAAGCTTATCGCGAAGGGATACAGCGAAGCGGCGATTTCGCTCCTGGAGGAAGTGAAAGGGCACTGGACCGACGACACGCTCCGCACGAAAGACGACATGTACGGTGAACAATGGGCGAGGGGGTACACGCTCACCTCCCTCATACTCCACCAGGTCCATCACCGCGGACAGATGACCGTGCTCATGCGGCAGGCGGGTCTCGAAATCCCCGGCCTCCACGGACCAGCCCGTCAGGAATGGGCCGCGTTCGGCATGCAGCCCCCGGCGATCTGATTTTCCACTCCATTATTTCTTCCAACGGAAGGGACACGCTTGAACATCGGCATACTTGGTACGGGGGCCGCCGGGCAAGGTGCGGCCAGTCCGTTCCTTGCAACTTGTCCGTTCGAGTGATACTTTACAGCGGCCTTTCCCCTCTTTTTCCATCCGGAGCGGACCATGTTCTACCTCAAGTTCATCAGGGACTTCGTTAATATTTTGCGCGCCGGGCAGACCCCCGCACAGGTTGCGGGGGGGTTTGCGCTCGGCTCGATACTGGGGCTCTCCCCCATGCTGACGCTCCAGGGGGCCATCGTCTGGCTTGTTCTCCTCGCACTGGACGTCAATTTTTCGGCTGCGGGCGTGGCGATGACGTTCTTCAGCTTCTTCGCCTGGCTCCTCGACCCGCTGTTCCACTGGCTCGGATACCAGATACTCGTGAACGCCGGCCCCCTGAAGGGGCTCTGGACGTATCTCTACAACGCGCCCGTCGCCCCCCTTACCCGGTTCAATAACACCGTGGTCATGGGGAGCTTCGTTGCGGCGCTTGTACTCTTCTTTCCGGTCTATGCGGGGATGAAGCATTTTGTCGTTGCATACAGGACGCACATCCATTCGCGTCTTGAGCAGTGGAAGGTCTATCAGGTGCTGGACCGGAGCACAATGCTCCAGTGGTACAGGAGAATCCGCGACCTGAAAGGCTGACCATGAGAAAGAAATTCGTCTACTTCGTCCTGATCCCGGCGGTCGTCGTTTGCCTCGCCGTGTATCTCTTTATCGACACGTGGGTGCGTCTGGGACTCGAGGCGGGAGGGGAAGCGGCGATAGGCGCAAAGGTGGAGTTCGAGGGATTGCATGTCTCGCTCTCTCCCCTCGGCATCCGGTGGAGCAGGCTCCAGGTCGCAGATCCGCACGACGGGTGGCGCAACCTCTTCGAAACCCGGGACGTCCGGTTTGCGGTGAACTCCGGCCAGCTTCTGAGGAACAAGTACATCATACAGACGATGGAGGTGGACGAGCTGATACTGGGAACGAGGCGGACCACGGACGGCTCCATCAAAAAACCGTCCGCATCCCCGGCGGGGAATGACACCTCCGGAGGGAGCACGTTCACCGAGAAGGCGGAAGGGGCGCTGGGGAAGACGGTCGAAAAGTCTCCCGCCGCGGCCGCGGGAATCGCCGCGCTTCATCTCAACGCGGACAGCCTCGTGAAGGCTCTCGACATCCACACGCTCAGACATCTCGATTCACTGAAAAGCCAGGTCCTCGCCTCGTCCGGACAGTGGAACTCCACGCTCGCCGATTTCGAATCGTCCAAGAAGAAACTGGCGGATATTGAAACCGGGATTACATCGATAAACACATCGCAGCTCACGACGGTCCCGGCGATCACCGGGGCCATCGCGACGGTGGAGAACTCCACGAAGGGAATCAACGACATCTCGTCTGCGTTCAACGCGCGAAAGGCGGCGATCCAGAGCGACGTGCAGAAACTCAACGCTTCTGCGGGACTTGTCGACGACATCGCGGGGGAAGACTTCGCCCGGCTCAAGTCGATGGCAAAGCTCCCCAACCTGAGCACGACTGGCGTGGCACGGCTTCTCGTCGGGGAGGAGACCGTGAAAAAAGCGACGACATATCTCTCGTACATTGACTGGGCGCGGGCGCACATCAAGAACTCCTCATCGAAACCGGACTACACAAGCCCGCCCAGAATGACGGGACAGAACATCGCATTCCCCCTGGAGCGCGCATACCCGAAGTTCCTCATTGAGAAGATCAGGATTTCAGGGGGGACCGACACCTCCGGGGGCGCATCCGCCATACACGCAAAGGGAGAAATCGACAACGTCACGAACGATCAGCGCGTGACACACCTCCCCATCACGGCAACGCTGGAAGGAGTGGAAGGGGGCGGCCGGGCATTTCACCTGCACGCGGTGTTCGATCGGACGAAGGACGTTCCGTACGACGAGTATGAAGCGTCGCTCGGCGGGGTCCCGGTTGCGGAGGTCCCGCTCGGAAAGGAGGATTTCCTCTCCGGAAAGATGGTGGACGCGCACATGAGCTCGACGGTGAAGGCCGTCGTCCCGGGGAGCGCATTCGACGCCAGCGCGAAGACGACGCTCTCCGGATTCCGCATCTCCTACGCTTCCGAACCGAAGGGGATGCTCGAGCAGGTCATCCGGGACGTCCTCCGGGACATCCACGACTTCGAGGTCACATTCCGGCTCTGGAACACGGACGGGGAGTTCAAGCTGGCGCTTGCGACGGATCTCGACACGAAGATCGCCGAGCGCGCCACGGCCGTTCTCGGCGCCGAGTTCACGAAGGCCCAGAACGATCTGAAGGCGAAGCTCGACGGAGCAATTGCGGGGAAGAAAGCGGAAGTCATGAAACTCGTCGGCGACAGAACGGCCGACGTTCAGAAGCAACTCGGCGCCTACCAGTCGCTCATC
Source organism: Ignavibacteriota bacterium (assembly GCA_003157485.1). Taxonomy (GTDB): domain Bacteria; phylum Bacteroidota; class Ignavibacteria; order UBA10030; family UBA6906; genus Fen-1273. The sequence goes on along the minus strand of PMJQ01000104.1, from coordinate 2,648 downwards.
GGCGATAAGCTGTCGCTCGCAGACGCAAAGAAGAAGGAGCTGACCGACCGCCTCGAGAAGGAAAAGAAGGCGAAGGTCAACGACGTGCTGAAGGGCATTTTCAAATAACAGAAGGGGAACGTCTATCAACGTCTCCGGAATTCTCGAGCTCGATTCAAAGCAATTCGGTTTCCTCCGCACTCCCACACACGGCCTCTCCCGCGACCAGACCGACCCGTACGTCCCCGCAGGTCTCGTGACGCAGTTCAACCTCAGGACCGGCGCCTTCCTGGAGGCGACCGCGGAAGAGAAACACGGGAAGAGCCCGCAGGTCAGCGTCATCTCGGGGGTCAACGGACTCCCGCCGGCCCAGTGGAAGAACCTGAAGGAGTTCTCGGCGCACGAAGTGGTCTCTCCCAACGAGATCATACGCCTCGAGGGGAAGGGATCCGACAGGGCGATGCGCGTCGTCGAGCTCTTCTGTCCCGTCGGGAAGGGGCAGCGGGCGCTCATCGTCTCCCCGCCGAAAGCCGGGAAGACCGTCCTGATGCAGCAGCTCGCCCACGCCGTCAGCCTTCACAACCCCGACATCGATCTTCTCGTCCTCCTCATCGACGAGCGCCCGGAGGAAGTGACGGACATGCGCCGTTCGATTCGCGGGGAGGTGTACGCAAGCTCCAGCGACAGCGAGCGGGGAATGCACGTCCGCCTCGCCCAGCTCGTCCTCGAATATGCGAAAAGGAAGGCGGAGACGGGGAAGGACGTCGTGATCCTCCTCGACTCGCTGACGCGCCTCGGCAGGGCATTCAACATACACCAGAAGAGCAGCGGCCGGACGATGTCCGGCGGGGTGGACATCCGGGCGCTTGAGATTCCGAAGCGGATATTCGGCGCCGCGCGCAATCTCGAGGACGGGGGGTCACTGACGATCATCGCGACGGCACTTATCGACACGAACTCGCGGATGGACGAGCTGATTTTCCAGGAGTTCAAGGGGACGGGGAATATGGAGCTCGTCCTCGACCGCGGGATGGCCAACGAACGGATATTCCCTTCGATAAACCTCGGAGCCTCGGGAACGCGCCGGGAGGAGCTTCTCTTCGGTCCCGCAGTCGACAGGCACCAGGCCCTCCGCCGCTCCATCGCGCGGCTCCAGCCGCGGGAGGCGATGCTCGCCGTGCTGAAACTCCTCGAACAGTACCCGACGAATGAAATCCTCCTCGCCAAATTCTGAAACGTTCACGCTCCCGGTCCCCTCAGGGTTCGATTTCTGGCGGACAGCATTCAGCCACGGCTGGTGCGCTCTCCCCCCTTTTTCTCATGACACGGGGCGGAAGGAGCTCTGCCGCGTATTCACGCTCCCCGGGGGGGCGACGGCCTCCTGCACGCTCATCGGCGGCGCCAGGGTGGTCCGCGTGGCGGCCGCGTGGTCCCGGAAGCCGGGGGCACAGGAGAGGCGGGATCTGAAGGGGCTGATCAGGACGTGCCTCCGGATGGACGAGGATTTCACCGAATTCCACAGGGAGGCGCGCCGCAATCAGGGCTACCGGTGGATCGCGTCGTCCGGCGCAGGGAGAATGCTCCGTTCCCCGACGGTGTTCGAAGACGCCGTCAAGATGATCTGCACAACAAACTGCACGTGGGGCCTCACGACACTCATGGTGTCGAATCTCGTCGCGAGCACGGGAGATCCGCACGCCGGCGGGGGGCGCACGTTTCCCGCCCCGGCGGCAGTCGCGGCCCTGACGGAGTCGTTCCTCAGGAAAAGGATCAAGTGCGGGTACCGCGCGCCGTACATACTCGAATTTGCTGACCAAGTCGCCTCGGGACACGTGGCGTGCGAGTCATGGCGCTCGTCGCCGCTCTCCACGGCAGCGCTCTTCGATGAAATGAGAACCGTCAAGGGGATTGGCCCGTATGCCGCGGGGAATCTCCTCAAGCTTACGGGACGCTACGATTACCTGGGGCTCGACTCATGGGTCCGGGCAAAATACTGCGAGCTCCATCACGGCGGGCGCCGGGTGAAGGATTCCACGATCGAGAAAGCATACGAGAAGTTCGGCCGGTGGCGGGGGCTGTTTTTCTGGCTCGAAATGACGCGCGATTGGCACGGGGATAAGTTCCCGCTGTAACATTCGGGTGCCGGGAGAGTATAGAAAGAAGAGAACAGAGAGAGGAGTAGCCGGTGCTCATCCGCCGTCCGTCCATGATTCTTGGAGCGGCCCTGCTCATCGCGGCATGCATCGCGGGCGACCGGATGACGAAAACCGCTGCGACGTCACTCCGCGGACAGATGCCGGTTGTGTGCGCGGGGGGGATCATGACGCTTTCGTACGCCGAAAACAGCGGGGCGGTGCTGAGCCTGGGCGCCGGGCTCCCTGAACGTACAAGGTTCCTCCTCTTTACCGCGGGGGCAGGCATTCTTCTTGCCGGGGTCGCAGGATTCCTCCTGTTTTCCCCGGGACTCACACGCGCTCACGTAACCGCGCTTTCGCTCATACTCGCCGGCGGGGGGGGCAACCTCTTCGACCGTCTCTCTCACGACGGGAGGGTTGTGGACTTCGTGACGCTCGGCGCCGGGGGGATCAGGACCGGGATATTCAACCTGGCCGACCTGATGATCATCGCAGGTACCTCACTCCTCGTCATCACAATGTTCCGACAACAAC
>PMJQ01000155.1:24801-27058 GCA_003157485.1 Ignavibacteriota bacterium | reverse complement strand
CATCGCCTGGGCCGCCGCCGTCCTCTATCCGGTTGTTTCCTACCTGAAGCCTCCGAAGCAGGCGGAGGTCGAGGTGACGAGCGTGAAGGTCGGAAAGATCTCCGGGATCGGGAACGATTCCGGAATGATCGTCCGGTTCGGCACAAAGCCGGTCATTCTGATCCGGACCGCTACGGGTGAGTTCCGCGCGTTCTCCGCGACGTGCACGCATCTCGACTGCACGGTCCAGTACAAGAAGGAACTCGGCGTCATCTGGTGCGCGTGCCACAACGGGAAGTACGATCTCACGGGGCGGAACATCTCCGGCCCCCCGCCCCGCCCCCTCGACGAATTCCGCGTCATTGTCCAGGGGGATGATCTCTTCATCTCGAAGAAGACATGAGCAGCATACTGGCGAAATTCTACGCGTGGCTGGACGAGAGGGTCAAGATCAGCGATCTCGTCCAGTTCATGGGGAAAAAATACGTTCCCGTCCACCGCCATTCCATCTGGTACTACTTCGGCGGCGTCGCGCTCTTCCTTTTCATCATACAGGTCACGACAGGCATCCTTCTCCTCCTCTATTACAAGGGGAGCGACACGCTGGCCTTTGAGAGCATACAGTTCATCATGTCGAAGGTGGCGTTCGGCTGGCTCGTCCGCTCCATACACAGCTGGGCGGCAAACCTCTTCATTCTCGCCGCCGTGATCCACATGTTCAGCGTCTATTTCGAACGGTCATACAGGAACCCCCGCGAAATCACGTGGCTGACGGGGATGCTGATGCTCTTCCTCGGCCTCGGATTCGGGTTCAGCGGGTATCTCCTCCCCTGGAACGAGCTGGCGTTTTTTGCAACAAAGGTGGGGACGGACATCGCGGGAGTGATTCCCGTCGTCGGCAAGCCGCTCATGGTCTTCCTCCGGGGCGGGGACGACGTGACGGGCGCGACGCTGTCGCGGTTCTTCGGCTTCCACGTTGCCGTGTTTCCGGGGATATTCACCGTCCTTCTCGTGACGCACCTCCTGCTCGTGCAGCGGCAGGGGATGAGCGAGCCCCTCGGGCTCGACCCGGGAAAGGAGCGGAAGACGATGCCGTTCTTTCCGAATTTCATGCTCCGCGATGTCCTCCTCTGGCTCATCGTGCTGAACGTGCTGGCGATTCTGGCGGTGTTCTTCCCCTGGGATCTCGGGAGGAAGGCGGACCAGTTCGCTTCGGCCCCCGCGGGGATCAGGCCCGAGTGGTACTTCCTCTTCATGTTCCAGAGTCTCAAATATTTTCCCCCCAGGATACTCTTCATCGACGGGGAGGTTCTCGGGATCGGCCTGTTCGGCGCGGCGGGGCTCCTCTGGCTCCTTGTTCCCTTCTGGGACAGGAAGAGCGCGCTGGGCATCCGGAGCAGAGCCCTCTCGTACACCGGGATCGGCGTCGTTGCCTACATACTCGTCTTCACAATCCTCGGATGGTTTTCGTGAAACAGGTCCCCTTCACGGCTGCGATGTGCGCGCTGGCGTTCGCGCTCTGCGCCCTCCCTTCCCGCGCCCCGGCCCGTGACGGGTGCCTGACCTGTCATGCGGGGCTCGGCGACAAACCCTCGGCACAGTTCTCCCGCGACGTCCACGCGCGCAGGGGGATCACGTGTGCCGGCTGCCACGGCGGGAACCCGGAGTCGGACGACATGGAAGCGTCCATGAGCAAGGCGGCGGGGTTCCTCGGGAAACCGCAGGGGGACGCGGCCTCCGCCATGTGCGCCCGGTGCCATGCGGACTCCGCGATGATGGCGGGTTTTCATTCGCGGATCCCGACCGGTCAGTTCGCCGCGCTCCGTGAGAGCGTCCACGGGCGCCTTTCCCTGAACGGCAGGGAACGGATTGTGCAGTGCACGACGTGTCACGGCGCGCACGGGATTTTCCCGGTGAACGATCCCCGTTCCCCGGTGTATCCCCTGAACGTCGTTGCCACATGTTCCTCCTGCCACGCGAATGCGGCGTACATGCACCGGTACAATCCGAAACTGGCCGTGGATCAGCTTGAGAAATACCGCACGAGCGTCCACGGCGTCCGGAACGCCTCCGGCGACGGGCGCGTTGCCGAATGCGCGAGCTGCCATGGAAGCCACGGTATCCTCCCGGCGAACGACGTACGCTCCCGTGTGTACCCGACGAACGTCCCGGGGACGTGCGCCTCGTGCCACAGCGATCCGGAACACATGCGCGGCTACGGGATCCCGACGGATCAGTTCGCAAAGTACGAGCGGAGCGTCCACGGGCAGGCCCTTCT
>PMJQ01000155.1:17200-24791 GCA_003157485.1 Ignavibacteriota bacterium | reverse complement strand
CGCCGACGACGGCGCTCCTGGGGACGGACTCCTCCGCGGTGTGCGTCCGCTGCCACGGCGCCGGAGATCCGGGGTTCGTCGCCGCCGCATCGATGAGGGTGCTCGCGGACAGCCTGGAATCGGTGGAGAACAGGGCCCGTGCGCTTGTGGAGGACGCCGAACAGAAGGGGATGGAAATCGCCGACGAAAAATTCCAGCTTCGCGACGCCCGCCAGGCGCGCCTGGAATCGAGAACGATGGTCCACGCGTTTGACGGCGGCAGGTTCGCCGCGGTGATCGCGAAGGGTCTTGCGACCGGCTCGTCCGTCGAGGCACAGGCGTCGGAAGCAGTGCACGAGTTTTATTTCAGGCGGATCGGCCTGGGCGTGGCGACGCTCATCATCACGCTGCTTGCCGTCTCATTGTATCTGTACATCCGGCGGATCGAACGCCGCCAGGCCGCACAGGGCGAAAAGCCGCGGGGTCATACTCCGGTCGTGTGACGCGGCGGGCAGAACCCGACGGGCAGAATCTTGATGGAGGAATTGGACAGGTGAAACTTCGAGCGATTACTGCACTCTTGCCGCTTTGTATTCTGGGGACCGGGTCCGCTCCCGCCCAGTTCGCGAGCGGGAGGTTGACGACCTCGTTCTACACGTTTCAGCGGTTCGATACTGTCGGCTCGTCACGGACGTACCTCCGGGCCTTCCAGTCGGTACAGCTTTCGTTCGCGCAGCAGGACTTCTCGGTGCATACGTATCTCCAGGGGGCGGCGGGGGGCGCGAACCAGTTCAGAGAGAACGGTGACGTGAGGTTCTACAACCTCTACCTCCGCTGGGCGAACATCGGAAAGGTGCTCGACCTGGACCTGGGCCGGCAGGCCGTGTACGCCGGGGTGGGGATGGGAACGATCGACGGCCTCACGGCCCGGGCGAAGATTCTGGAGGGTCAGGTCGTCGTCAATGGCTACGGCGGGTCCACGGTGAACGACGAGTACACGGGCGTCAGGAAAAACTGGCATGACAATCTGAACCTTGGGGGGCAGGTGTTGACGACGCTCGTACCGGGTGCGCGTATCGGCCTGAGCTATACGTACAGGGGGGAGGAGCGCGATGCTTACGTGGCGATGAGGGAAACGGCGCTCGGCGACAGTCTGAAGACATACCTCACCCTTCCGTTTCTTATACAGAACGCGTCGAACGCCGTTCAGCTCGGGAGCGCGGATGCGTCGTGGTCGTACGGGAACATCGTTTCCGTCTACGGCCGGTACGATTACGATCTGAACTACATGCAGACCTCCCGGGGCCAGGGCTCGGTCAGGGTGAGGGTCACGGACGCCCTGGCGCTGACGGGGGACTATTCGTACCGGAGACCCCAGCTTTCGTTCAACTCGATATTCTCGGTCTTCTCGTTCAATTCCACGCGCGAGATCGAGGGAGGTGCCGAATACAGGATCACGCCCCTCTTCCAGGTCTTCGGGAGAATGGGAGTCGTCTCCTACACGGATACGACAAGCATGACGTGGACCGCGGGCGTCAATTCGGGATACGGGAGCGTGAGCTACAGCGGGGGGACAGGGTACGCCGGGCAGCTCGAATCGTTCAGCATCCAGGGGGCATACCCCCTGTGTGACAGGCTCCTGATCCCGAGCCTGGGCCTCTCCTGGGCTTCCTACAGGCTGAGCGCGGACGACCCGGTGGATCATGCGCTCGCCCTCCTCGCCGGTGCGACGGTCCGCCCGACAAGGAATTTCTCGTTCGACGTGCAGGCACAGTGGATGACGAACAGGCTCTACAGCCGCGACATGAGGCTTCAGGTGAAGCTCATGTACTGGTTCGCCGATCGTCTGTCGCTCTTTTCACAGGAGGTGAATTGATGAGACGCTGGGGATTGATTCTTCTCGTTGCCGCCGCCGCGCTCTTCACTGCACTCGCCCGCCGCTCCGCGGCCCCGGCGTCCTGGCCCGACAACGACGATCAGAAGTCGCTGAAGTTCTCGCACGCTTTTCACGTGAAGGAGGCGGGGGTCGCCTGTGCGGACTGCCATAAGGGGGCGGCGGCGAGCGCGCTCTCGTCGGATAATCTCCGGCCCACCCACGACAACTGCATCACCTGTCATGAAGAACAGGTCAACCATCAGTGCGGGTACTGCCACACCGACACGCTGAACATACAGGCGGCGGCGCGGCCGGTCCGCACGATCGTCTTCTCGCACGCAAAGCACACGGCGATGAAGGATGTGGAGTGCACGACGTGCCACGGCGGGCTCGACACGACCGCGTATGCGGGTCCGGCGAACATGCCGGCGATGGCGGCGTGCGTGGCGTGCCATAATAATGTGCGGGCGCCGGGCGCGTGCGAATCGTGCCACACGAGCTTCACGAACCTCATCCCGTCCGATCACCTCGTCGCCGATTTCCGGAAAGAGCACAGGAAGATGACGCGCCTGGGGGGGCTCGACGTCTCGTGTGCCACCTGCCACACGCAGACCTTCTGCGCCGACTGTCACGGCGCCGGTCCTCTGAAGCAGTTCGGCAAGACGTCGCTCATGAGCGAGCCTTCCCCGCGGAGTTCGTCCCCCACCGACGGGCCGGCACAAATGCCGCTGCAGATGACACACAGCATGAACTACCGCTTCACGCACGGGATCGATGCGAAGACAAAATCGACCGAGTGCTTCGACTGCCACAACGCGCAGACGTTCTGCGAACAGTGTCATGCCGTGGGGGACAACCTCTCTCCGGGACTGAAACCCGCCTCCCACCTTGACCCCGGGTTCACGACGTTCGGCGTCGGTTCGGGGGGAGGCCGTCACGCGCGTGAAGCGCTCCGGGACATCGAGAGCTGCGCCGCGTGCCATGACGCGCGCGGGGCGGATCCTGTCTGCATCACGTGCCACATCGATCCCGACGGGATCAAAGGGACCCACCCCAGGACGCACCCGGCGGGATTCATGCAGGGGGAACACGGATCGTGGCACAACGATCCCGGCGCTGTGTGTTACAATTGCCACACCGATATGAACGCCTCCCCCGGCGGAACCGCCGGGAAGGGATTCTGCGGGTACTGTCACGGACCGATGAGATAGTGAGAGGACTATGAAAACCAAACTCGCAATATTGATCGCGGGCGCACTTGTCGCCCTTTCCTGCAGCGAACTGAAAAACTCGATCCCGGTCCCTGTGGCGCCGGGGGTGAGTGTGCACGACCCGTCGTGGATCGACAAGTCAAACGCGGGGTTCCACGGCAAACAGCTTCTGGCCGCGGTTCCCGCATGGAACGACCAGAAGTGCCAGGTATGTCACGGCGGGGATTACACGGGAGGGACCGCGGGTGTCGCGTGTTACAGCTGCCATGACCCGTACCCTCACTCCGTGAAATTCGCGGTTGCGACCGGAAGGCACGTCGGATACCTTCGCTCCAGGACGTTTCCCCTTCAGGCGTGCCAGGCCTGCCACGGCACGTTGTTCACCGGCGGGCCCGTTGTGGCGATCTCGTGCGAGCAGTCCGGCTGCCACGTCGATGCATCGGGAAATCCGAAGTCTCCGGAGACGTGCAACACATGTCACGGGACATTCTCGGCCCCTGCGAACCTGACCGGGATCCCCCTCCTTCTTTCCGCCGCTCCGCCGAGGGACGTCGCGGGAGATACGTCGGCGAGTGCCCCGGGCGTCGGCGCGCACCAGAAGCATCTTATCACGGGGACGACGGGGAAATCGGTGAACTGCCAGGAGTGCCACACAATCCCGGGCAGCTGGACCGACCCCGGTCACATCCCCGTGGCGACGATCGTGACCGCCGGCTCCCGGTTCTCCGCGCTGTCGCACTCCAGTGTAGCGCTCACGCCTGTCGTCCTCTTCAATGATACGCTTGCGAACCTGGTGACGGGGAACGGAGCTCTCGCCCCCCATCCATCGTTCGATCTTTCGACGTTGAAATGTTCGAACACGTACTGCCACGGGAACTGGCTCCTCCTGAAATCCTCCGCCCCGGCGGTTGCGCAGGGTGTGTACGATGACACGGCGACAGTCATCGCCGGTGCAAACGCCGCTCCGGTCTGGAACGCGGGGTCGGCTGCAGGGGCCTGCTACAGCTGCCACGGACAGGCGCCCGACCGGTATACGCCGAAGGGCCACATCGTGTATGCTCTCAGCGCCTGCTCGATCTGTCACGGCGACGTCGTGGACGCGAACGGAAACATACTCAACCGGGCGAAGCACATGAACGGTGTCATCGACCTTGTGGCCGGCTTCGGAGGGCCGAGGCCGATGAAATGAATGAGGGTGCGGATCCTTACTACTGAAGGAAGGATGCGGACTATGCCTACGAACGAAGAATACCGGGCCGCTCTCGAGCGGGTGATCTGCGCGAAATGCATTGACGGCGGCGGGGACGGGAGCTGCCGCATCGCTCCCGGGCGCGACTGCGCGATGAGGGCCCACTTCACGCAGATCATCGATACGGTGAATTCCGTTTTCAGCTCCTCCGTCGAACCGTACGTGGAACAGCTCCGGAAAAAAGTGTGCGCCGTATGCACGGAGCAGTCCCCGGGGGGCGGATGCGCTCTGCGGGATGAAACCGAATGCGCACTCGACAGGTACTTCCCTCTCATTGTTCAGGTCATTGAAGAAACACAGTTGAAGAAACGCCTGCACGCGTGAGGGGGTGCGTTCTTCGCACCGCCGAACGTGGCGCCGTTTTTAGGCGCCATGTGAGCCTCCTCTCCCCATTTTCCCTTCTTTTTCTGTCATTCCGCCCGAGTCTGGTTTTTCACTCCTGCCAACATTTTCCTATGGATTGGAACTCTCCACTCCTCCCGGGGAGCCCTAAACGTCAAAAATGCCCCCTATCGATGCCATTCACCATGCCATCCATCCGTTTCGTGGCACGCATGTTGAATCGAGAGTGGCGGGATCTTTACGGGAGGCTTGATGACTGTTCTTGGAAATGTCGCGTTGTTCGCCGGGCTTCTTTCGGCGGTTCTTTCTGCGATTGTGTATTACCGTTCGGCGGTATCGCGGAAGAGTTCGCCGCTCCCGGGGCGCCTCCTCCTCTTCGCCTGTTCGGTCTTCGTGCTTGTCGCATCCCTGATTCTCCTCGGTCGCATCGTTGCGCACGATTACTCTGTCGGCTACGTCTACAGCTACAGTGACAATGCGCTCCCTCTCCACTACCTGATTTCAAGTTTCTATGCCGGACAGGAAGGAAGTTTCCTGTTCTGGGCACTCTGCTCCGCGGTCATCGGGATATTCCTTTACCGCTCCACGAAGAGGAGGGGGATCGAGTCTCCGGTGATGGCCGTGTTCATGACCGTGGAGGCGTTTCTGATTCTCCTTGTTGTCGTCCGGTCCCCCTTCCGCTCGGTATGGGAAATGTTCCCCGGGGCTCCGGCGACTCCGCCCGCTGACGGGCGGGGCCTGAACCCGCTCCTGCAGAATCTCTGGATGGTCATACACCCCCCCGTTCTGTTCATCGGGTTTGCGGCGATGGCGGTTCCGTTCAGCATGGCGGTCGCGGGGCTCTGGAAGAGGAAGAGCGATCTCCTGCCGGCGAACGCCCTTTCATGGCTCCTCTTTTCCGTCGCCGTCCTTGGACTCGGGATCATGCTCGGCGCCTACTGGGCGTACGGGGTTCTCGGCTGGGGGGGATACTGGGGATGGGATCCTGTCGAGAACTCTTCGCTTGTTCCCTGGCTGACGGGCGTCGCCCTCCTCCACACGCTTCTGGCGCAGAAGCGGACGGGCGCATACGTCAGGACCAACCTCGCTCTTGCGCTCCTGTCGTTCACCCTCGTGCTGTACAGCACGTTCCTCACGCGAAGCGGGGTTCTCGGCGACGCCTCGGTCCATGCGTTCACGGATCCCGGCGCGCAGATCTACTGGCTCCTTCTCGGCGGGCTTATCGCTGTGACCACCGCCGGCGCGGCGCTCCTCGTCCTGCGCGGCAGGTCATTCCGCGTCGAAGAAACGAGAGGGGGCATTCTCACAAGGGAGACGACGCTCGGACTGGGGAGCATCGCGCTCCTCCTGAGCGCCGCTGTCGTCCTCTTCGGCACGAGCCTCCCGATACTTTCGAAGACGCGCGTGGAGCCCGCATTTTACGACGCGACGAACCTTCCGATCGCGGTCGCCGTCGCGCTCCTTATCGGATTCAGTCTCTTCATGCAGTGGGAGGTTCCGGATCCCCGTGCAACGTTCAGGGGATCGCTGACGTCGCTCGGCGCCGCGGCCCTCTCGTCCCTCATCCTTGTTGTTGCGGGTATCCGCGATGCAGGAGCGCTCCTCCTCATATTCACCGCGCTGTTCGCGCTCTACGTCAACGTGATGAAAGGTACGCTGGCCCTTCGCGGCGGATGGAGGCTCCTGGGGGGGAAAGTCGCCCACGCCGGGATTGCCGTGTTCCTTCTGGGCGTCATCGCGACGGGGCGGTTCTCGTCGAAGGAGCAGGTCGCTCTCCAGCAGTACACGCCGCAGACTGTCCTCGGGCGTTCCATGACGTACACCGGGGCGACGCAGCGTCCCGACGGATCAATGGTCTTCAGCATCAGCGTGATGGCGCCCGGCGAATCATACAGGCTCTCGCCGGCCATGGCCCCCTCGGGCGGGGAGGGCGTTCTCCGCACGCCGGACATCGCATCGTCATTCATGCGCGACGTCTACGTGTCGCCGGTGGGCCTGGAATCGGCGAATGTCACCGGGGCGTCCACCGCCGCTGCTCTCTCTCCGGAATCCCTTGTGATCGACGCAAGCATCAAACCACTCATCAGTCTCCTCTGGGGTGGGACGCTCGTGATGATGGCCGGTTTTGTCCTCGCATTTGTCAAACGATCAAAGGAGTCGTGATGGAAGTCGGAGAGTCGAAGAAACTCCCGTTTAACGTCCCGGGGAAATACTTCACTACGGAGCTCTGTGACGGTTGCGCGTACTGCGCCGCCGTCGCCCCCGAGAATTTCGATTTTGAAAAAACGAGCAACACGTATTTTGTTGCCCACCAGCCCCGCGGGATGGAGGAGGAGGAGTTCCTCCAGGAGGCGATGGATGACTGCCCTGTGGACGCGATCCGTGTCGAGGGGCAATTGCAGCCGCAGGCTGAACCGTGATGCCGGCCCCCGCCCTCACGCCGGAGAGGAAATCCTTCCGGCAGAAATCCTATGATCCCATGACGACGCCGTACGGCGTTGACCAGAACGATTTCCCCTGGGAGGGGCCGGCGGACGAGCAGCTCCGTTTTCTTCTCCGGTACGCCGTTCTCGCCCCGTCGACGCACAACACGCAGCCGTGGAAATTCGCGCTCCTCAACGGAGGGATCGAGGTATACGGCGATTACACGCGCCGCATGCCTGTCGTCGACCCCGGCAACAGGGAGCTCCTCATGAGCATCGGCGCGGCGGTCTTCACCCTCCGCGTCGCGGCCGAGCGGTTCGGCATGGACTGCCGCGTAACGTACTCCTCCGGAGAGGATTCCGAGCGCCCGCTTGCTGCCATTGCGTTCGGGGAGCGCGACCCGCATGCGCAGCGCGACGAGGGGATCGTCTCCCTCTTCGGTCCCATCCTCCGGCGTCACACGAACCGGCTTCCGTTCCTCTTTTCGCGCGTGCCCGAGACCATTCTCCG
>PMJQ01000155.1:0-17061 GCA_003157485.1 Ignavibacteriota bacterium | reverse complement strand
AAGGACAGGAACCTCTGCGCGACGGCACCGGGCCTCATCGTGATTCAGTCCGAGGACTCCGTGCCTCACTGGCTTGCGTGCGGAGAGCTCCTTCAGCATATGCTCCTGCTCCTGACCCGCGAGGGGCTTCATCACAGCTATTTCAACATGCCCGTCCAGGTTGCGGACCTGCGTGTACGTCTCCGTGCGCTCTGCGGGCTCCAGGCCTGGCCGCAGGTTCTGCTCAGGGTCGGATTCTGTCTTGTCGAACCGGCGAGAACGCCCCGCCGGTCCGTCGAAGAGGTCCTTGTAACGCCCGCGGGCGGCTGACCTCGGCCGGCCCCACACCCGATTTTCGAAAGGCTTGACGCATGGATGCGAAGGGGAAAAAAGAAGAGAAGAAGGAAGACGGCTACTCGGCGGAAGCCCATCTGATCTACGGCAAGATGGACGACCCGAAGTGGGACTACAGCCATCACCTGCTCCCGCCGATCTCGGCAAGCGCGACGTTCCGGCTCGACAGCGCACGCCGCGGCGCGCAGGGGTTTGCCGAGTTCGCCCATTCGAGCGACGAGCTTACGGTCAGGTCCAGAGCCCCCATCTATATCTACGACAGGCTGGGGGAGCCCAACAAGGACATGCTCGAGGAGAACCTGGCGTTCGCCGAGGGAGGCGACATCGCCGTCACGTTCACGAGCGGCATGGCGGCGGTCTCCGGCATTCTGGGTATCCTCACGGGCGCCGGGAGCGAGATCCTGGCGCACAAGACCCTCTACGGCTGCACGTATTCTCTCCTGACGACGTGGTATCCGCGGCTCAAGATCGGCGCGAAGTTCATCGACTTCACCGACATCAACGAAGTTCGCCGGTCCATCACGCGCTCCACGCGGGTCCTGTACGTCGAATCCCCCGTGAATCCCACGCTCCGGCTCATCGACCTCCGGGCGATCGCGGAGCTCGCGGCCTCGGTGAACAAAACCCGGTCCGACGTTGACAGGATATACACGGTTGTGGACAGCACGTTTGCCACCCCGTACTGCCAGCGGCCGATCGGCCTGGGGATCGATTTTGTCGTCCATTCGCTGACGAAGGGGATCGGCGGGTTCGGCACGGATATCGGGGGAGTGGTCATCGGTCCCCGGTGGAGCCTAGATTTGCTCATGCTCTACAGGAAGGATTTCGGCGGGGTGCTCTCATCGAAGAGCGCCTGGCCCGTCCTGGTCCAGGGACTTCCGTCGCTTGCCCTGAGGATGCGCCAGATGCAGGAGACCGCGATGATCGTCGCGGAGTTCCTTTCGACGCGAAAGGAGATCGAGTGCACGCGCTACCCGGGCCTCCCGTCGTTCAACCAGGCCGCGCTTGCGCGCGCCCAGATGGTGGACTATGACGGGAATTTTGCTCCCGGGGCGATGATCTACTTCGTCATGAGGGGGGAGAAGGCGTCGGATGCCCTCGCGCATGCCGAGCGCTTCATCAACCACATCGCGCAGAACGCGTACTGCATCACGCTCGCGGTAAGCCTGGGGAACATACGGACGCTTGTCGAACATCCGGGATCCATGACGCACTCCGCGATCCCCGCGGAGGAGCAGGTGGCAAAAGGGCTCGACCCGGGGGGGATCCGGCTTGCCATCGGACTGGAGAAACCCGGGGACATAATCAAAGACCTTACTTTTTCGCTGGAAGCTGCAGGGTAGCAGTCTTGCTCGACTCACGGGGGAAAAGCGTATGCACTATAATTCCATATCCGCTTCGGTCAAGTCACGGTATGCGCGCAAGTTCGTGACCCCCGCCGAGGCGGTTTCCGTCATCCACTCGGGGGACAGGGTCTACATTCACCCCGGGTGCGCGGTCCCGCAGGTCCTTGTCGGAGCAATGGTCGACAGGTACGAGGAGCTGCACGACGTGGAAGTGTGCCACCTTCTCGGCGTTGGGGACGCGGCGTACGTCCGTCCGGAGATGAAGGGCCACTTCAGGCACAACGCGTTCTTCATCGGGAAGAACGTCAGGAAGGCCGTCTGCGACGGCCGGGCGGATTTCACCCCGATATTCCTCTCGGAGATTCCCGCGCTCCTGTACGACAGGCACTATCCAGTTGACGTGGCGCTCATACAGGTCTCCCCTCCGGATGAGCACGGATACTGCAGTTTCGGGGTGGGGGTCGAATGCACGAAGGCGGCGACGGAAGTCGCGAAAGTGGTCGTCGCCCAGATCAACACGAAGATGCCGAGGACGCTCGGGGACAGCTTCATCCACATGAACAGGATCGACTACTGCGTGGAGGTATCGGTCCCCCTCCAGGAGCTCCCGCAGATCGAGGGGGACGAATCCCCCGGAGAGATCGATACCTATCAGAAGATCGGCGCCCATATCGCCGGGCTCGTCGAGGACGGCTCCACGCTGCAGCTCGGCATCGGGAGGATCCCGGACGCCGTCGTCAAGTTCCTGGGCGACAGGAAGCACCTGGGGATCCACTCCGAGATGGTCTCCGACGGCATCATCCCCCTCGTGGAGTCCGGCGTCATCACGAACATGCGCAAGACGCTCCTCCCGGGAAAGATCGTCACGTCGTTCGTCCTCGGGTCCCAGGAGCTCTTCGAATTCATCGACAACAACCCGGCGATGGAGTTCCGCCCGACGGGGTTCACAAATGATCCGTTCACGATCGCGCGGAACAGGATGATGGTTGCGATCAACTCGGCGATCGAGGTCGACCTNNACCGGGCAGGTCTGCGCGGACACGATCGGGTACCGCTTCTACAGCGGGTTCGGCGGCCAGACGGATTTCATCCGCGGCGCCGCGCGCTCCGAGGGGGGGAAGCCGATCATCGCGCTCCCCTCGACGGCGAAAGGGGGGACGATCTCCCGCATCACTCCCAGGCTCATGGAGGGGGCGGGGGTCACGACGACGCGGGGTGACGTCCATTATATCGTGACCGAGTTCGGCGTCGTCAACCTCCACGGGCGGACTGTGCGCCAGAGGGCGGAGCTTCTCATCGGCATAGCGCATCCGTCGTTCCAGGAGGATCTTGAAATGTTCGCAAAAGAGCATCACTACCTGTAAGGAGATTGTGCGATGGCCATACGAGGATCCGTCTCGTTCGAGACTGAAGTCTGCAAAGGGTGCGAGCTGTGCATCGACGCCTGTCCGCAGGAAAGCCTGGGCCTTTCCTCCGGGATCAACGCCCAGGGATATCATTACGCGGTCCTCGTAAAGGACAACTGCACGGGGTGCGTCAACTGCGCCCTCGTCTGCCCCGACGCGGTCATCACCGTGTACCGGGAGAACAGGAAGGGCGGCAAGGCGCCGGTGGCCGTGATAAGCAATGTCACCGGGAATATCACCGTCACGCTGGACGATGAAAGGAAAAATCCGTGAGCGATCTCAGGCTTATGAAAGGGAACGAAGCCCTTGCGGAAGCGGCGATCCGCGCGGGGTGCAGGGGATATTTCGGGTATCCCATCACGCCGCAGTCGGAAATACTGGAATATCTTGCCCTGGAGGGGCGGTCGCGGGGGATGATCGTCCTCCAGGCCGAGAGCGAGGTGGCGTCGATAAACATGGTATACGGCGGCGCGGGTGTGGGCGCGCGCGTGATGACGAGCTCCTCGAGTCCGGGCATCAGCCTCATGCAGGAAGGGATCTCCTACATCGCGGGGGCGGAGCTCCCGTGCCTCATCGTCAACGTGAGCCGCGGCGGGCCGGGGCTCGGGACGATCCAGCCCTCCCAGGGGGACTACTTCCAGGCGGTCAAGGGGGGCGGGCACGGGGATTACCGGCTCCTGGTCCTTGCGCCGTCGAGCGTGCAGGAGATGGCGGACTTTGTGTTCGACGCGTTTGACCTTGCGGACAAATACCGGTCGCCGGTCATGATACTCGCTGACGGCGCGCTCGGGCAGATGATGGAGAGGGTCTCGTTCCGGGAGTACGATCCGGCGGCGCACCTTGTCGCCAAACCGTGGGCCACGACCGGGAAACCGGTGACCCGCGAGCGGAATATCATCACCTCGCTCCACATCGAGCCGGAGAAGATGGAGCAGATCAACAACCGGCTTCAGGAGAAATACCGGCAGATGGCGCTGCACGAAACACGGTGCGAGGAATTCCAGACCGCGGACGCGGAGTACCTTATCGTTGCCTACGGGCTCGCCGCCCGCATCGCGCAGGGAGCGGTGGAAATGGCGCGCGCGCAGGGGATCAGGGCGGGACTTCTCAGGCCCGTGACGCTCTTCCCGTACCCGACGGATGCGATCCGCGCTCTCGCGGACCGCGTGCGGGGCGTTCTTGTTGTCGAGATGAACGCGGGACAGATGATCGAAGATGTCCGCCTGGCTCTCGAGGGGCGGGTTCCGGTGCGGTTCTACGGACGGACGGGGGGGATCATCCCTTCGCCGGACGAAGTTCTCGGCGCCCTCACGAAGATGGTCAACGAAGACGTGCTGCATATTGAGGAGGTCTCCTGACATGGAACACCAGACGATGCAACCGGATTCTCCCGTGCTGGAGTGCGTGTACAGCAGGCCCGGGACGCTCACGGAAACGAGATTTCACTACTGTCCCGGCTGCGGCCACGGTGTCGTGCACCGCGTCCTGATGGAAGCGGTCGAAGAGCTCGGGATACAAGGGGAGACGATCGGCGTCGCGCCGGTCGGGTGCTCCGTGTTCGCGTACAATTACCTTGATATCGACATGCAGGAGGCGGCGCACGGCAGGGCTTCCGCGGTGGCCACCGCCGTCAAGCGCCTCCTCCCCGACAGGTACGTGTTTTCGTATCAGGGGGACGGCGACCTTGCCGCCATCGGCACGGCCGAGACGATCCACACCGTGAACCGGGGGGAGAACATACTCATGCTCTTCATCAACAATGCCATTTACGGGATGACGGGTGGACAGATGGCCCCCACGACGCTTATCGGTATGAAGACGACAACCTCCCCTCTGGGAAGGACCGTCGAGGCTTCGGGGTTCCCCCTGAAGATCACCGAAATGGTGGCGACGCTTCCCGGCGCGTACTATGTCAGCCGGAACTCGGTGCACACGCCGGGTGCGGTGCGCCACCTGAAGAAAGCGATACTGAAATCGTTCCAGTACCAGAAGGAGAAGAGGGGGACATGCTTCATCGAAGTCGTGTCGAACTGCCCCTCGGGCTGGAAGATGACCCCGCTGGAGGCGAACAGATGGATGGCGGAACACATGTTCCCGCTCTACCCGCCCGGCGAGATCAAGGTTCCCAAATAGAAGGAATCGACAATGAAACATGAGTTGCTTGTCGCCGGATTCGGAGGCCAGGGCGTCCTCTCGATGGGGATGACGCTGGCGTATGCCGGCATGGTGGAGGGGAAGCAGATAAGCTGGATGCCCTCGTACGGACCTGAAATGCGCGGGGGGACGGCGAACTGCATCGTGATCGTTGCGGACGCGAAAGTCAGCTCTCCCATTCTCACGATGTTCGACACGGTGATCGCGCTGAACCAGCCGTCGCTGGACAAGTTCGAGCACGCCGTGAAGCCCGGGGGGCTCCTGATCTTCGAATCCACGAACATGATCACTGCGCCGACGAGGACCGACATCACGCTCCTCCCCGTTGCCGCGGCGCTGGAAGCCGCGAAGCTGAAAAACGCGAGGACGATGAACATGATCGTCCTCGGTGCGTTCCTCGACAGGACGCATGTGGTGGAGATCAGCGGCGTCATGGAGGCGCTCAAGAAGGTGCTCCCGGAGCGGTATCACAATCTGCTCCCGCTGAACGAGCAGGCGCTCCGACGGGGCATGGAACTGTCACGCCGGCCCGTGCCGGCATAGTCATCCATTGTAGTGTCCGGGGTTCTCAATGAACACAACATGCGTCCACTCATGCAAGGGTCTCTGCTCGGCCCTCGAAGTCGCGGAACACCGCGAGCAGGAGGCCATCAGGGAGTATACAAAATTCGCCGCGGGCTGCGACTATCCCGACGTCCGCGCGATCCTTGACGAGCTCATTGTGGAACGGGAAAAAGCCCTCGCGTTCATCCGCGAAAAACGGGAAATATTGACGGTGAAATTCCATGCAATCGACAGGATCAACGACAGCTTCGCCTGAGACGCCGCGCACGCGCCGGCCGGAGCCGGACTGGACGGCGGTGTCGATACGGGAGATTCTCGAGCTTGCAATCGCCGACGAGGAGGATGCGCGCGACTATTACAGGCGCGCGGCGGACCTCGCCGGGAGCGCGCACACGAGGGGCGTCCTCCTTTCCCTCTCGGCGATGGAACAGTCCCACGCCGAAACGCTCCGCCTCGAGCTTGAGGAGCTCCTCCTGCAGCATGATCTCGAAGCGGGGATGGCGGACTGAATAAACGAATCGGAAGACCTATGGCAAAATACTCTATTGCATGGCTCCCCGGCGACGGGATCGGCGTCGAAGTTATGGAAGCGGCGCGCATTGTTCTCGACGCCGTCGGTCTGGATGCGGCGTATGTGCACGGCGACATCGGCTGGGAATTCTGGTGCCGCGAGGGGGACGCGTTCCCCCGGCGGACCGTTGATCTGCTGGGAAAAGTCGACGCCGCGATGTTCGGTGCTATCACCTCGAAGCCGGCGAAGACGGCCGAAGCCGAACTCTCCCCCGGGCTCCGGGGTACGGGGCTCGTCTACCGCTCTCCCATCGTCCGCATGCGGCAGCTGTTCGATCTCTACGTCTGTCTCCGCCCGTGCAGGGCGTACCCGGGGAACCCGCTCAATGTGAACGACGCCGTCGATCTCGTCGTCTTCAGGGAGAATACGGAAGACCTGTACGCCGGCGTGGAGTTCTCTCCCGTGCCTGACGAGCTTGCCGCGCTCCTCGGGAAGCTTTCCCCGCAGTACGCGCCCTTCAAGAACCTTCCCGCCGGCGAAGTCGCCGTGTCGTGCAAGGTAAACACGCGGAAGGGCTCGGAGCGGATCGTGCGCGCGGCATTCGAGTTCGCCAGGAAACACGGGAGGAAAAAGGTCACCGTCGTCCACAAGGCGAACGTCGTGAGGGCGAGTGACGGTCTCTTCTTCGAAGAGGCGAAGAACGTGGCGAAGGAATTCCCGGATATCAGGATGGACGACGCCAATGTGGACGCGATCTGCATGTGGCTTCTCAAGAATCCGCTCGGCTACGACGTGCTTGTCGCTCCGAACCTCTACGGCGACATCATCTCCGATCTCGCCGCCCAGATGGTGGGGGGACTCGGGTTCGCCTGCTCGGGGAACATCGGGACGAACCTCGCGGTCTTTGAACCCTCCCACGGCTCCGCGCCGAAGTACGCGGGGCAGTATAAGGTAAACCCGATCGCCACGATACTGGCGGCGAAAATGATGCTGGACTGGCTCGGGGAGACGGAAAAAGCAAAGAAAATCGAAGAGGCGACGGCGGCGGTGATCCGTGAAGGGAAGACAAGGACGTATGACATGGGGGGGAACGCCCGGACGCTCGACATGGCCCGCGCGATCGCCGGGAACCTGTGATGCCGGGACCGTCGCGCATACTCATACATGAAGTCGGGCTCCGTGACGGGCTGCAGATGGAGGGCAGGACCGTTCCGACTGAAAAGAAGCTCGTGTGGCTCCGCCGGCTCCTGCGCACCGGGGTCGACGTCATACAGGTCGGATCGTTCGTCCACCCGGTAAAGATCCCGCAGATGGCCGATACCGACAGGCTCTTCAAGGAAATTGCGGCTTCGGATGACGTGCCTGAAGGGGTCACGCTCTCCGCCCTCGTCCTGAATGAAAAAGGTCTCGACCGCGGGCTTGCCTGCGGCGTGGAGATGTTCTGCATGGGCGTTTCCGCAAGCGAGACGCACAGCAGGAAAAATACCGGGATGGGGATTGACGAGGCGGCCGGGCGTATCATCGCCATGGGCCTCAATGCCCGGTCCGCCGGGAAGCGCGTGCAGGTCTCCGTCCAGTCCGCGTTCGGCTGCGGGTACGAGGGGAATGTCCCCGAAGAGCGCGTCCTCGCGCTCGTGCGCCGTTACTGCGAAGCCGGCTTGAAGGACATAAGCCTTGCCGATACCGCAGGGCATGCCGTCCCCGACCGGGTGGAACAGATGCTCTCCGCCGTTCGGGAGATCGACGGCGGTGTGACCCTGGCGTGCCATTTTCACAACACCTACGGGCTGGGCCTCGCAAACGCGTATGCCGCGCTCAAATCCGGCGCCGTCTCGTTCGAATCGTCCGTGGCGGGGCTCGGCGGGTGCCCGTTTACGAAGATCGCGGGGGGGAACGTCTGCACGGAGGACCTCGTCAATATGTTCCGCGCGATGGGTATCAGGCGCGACGTCAATCTTGACGAACTCATCGGGGTTGCCGTCGACATGGCGGAGTTTTTCGGCCGGGAATTGCCCGGCACGGTGTACAGAACGGGGACATTAGTGCAGACGGGGCTCTGAAATGAGGATTTCGCGCGCGATTTCTTCGCTTCTTGTTCTGTTCGTATGCGGCGTTCCCGCTCTGCGGGCCCAGTATGCCGTCCGCTCTCCCTATCTGATCCATCCCGGGATCGCGATCGCGTACGTGGACAGCTGTGCAAAGTTCTGGCTCACCGCGTACGACTCGGTTGCCGGCGGGAGCGGGGGGTTCTGCATCGGCGTGAATCAGACGGGGAAAGTGTATTCGGGCTGGGGGCAGTACAAGGACGTCGTCATACAGTCGCGCGACGCATACGGGTTTACGCGTGCGTTCATGCTGACGGGGAACGAGGCATATCTGACGTATGCCCGGCGGGCGCTCGATTTCATGTACGCGCATGACTGGGACGCTGCGCACGGCGGGTGGTACGCGCAGAATGACAGGGCGGGGAACCCCGCGCAGGGGACGGATCCCAAGGCGGCATTCGATCAGCACTATGCGCTCGTGGGGATCACGGCGCTGTACGAGGCGACGCGCGACACGCTCGACTGGCGCTGGCTCATGAAGGGGTACGCGAACAGCGATGTAAGGGTGTGGGATTCCACCGCGTCACAGGCCGGGTATTACGACTCCGCGTCGTACGACTGGTCGAACCGGTGGGGGAAGAGCTTCAACGCGACTGTCGATGCAATAACAACCCACGTGCTCCATCTGTACCTTCTGACGGGCGATGACGCGTACAGGAAGCGGCTCATGGACCTGAAAGGGAACATTCTCAACGCGATCTACCCGACGATGGCGCCTCAGAAGATCGGGTTCGTGGAGTCGTTCTACACGAACTGGTCTTGGGACAACCTCCCCCGGGGAAACAACACGCGCACGATCATGGGGCATGTCCTGAAGACCGCGTGGGTGCTTGGACGCATGCACCAGCTCTTCCCCGACCCCGCCTCCGTCCAGGCCGCCGAGTCGCTCGCGCAGAACGTCATACAGGGAGGGTATGATCACCAGCTCGGCGGGCCGTACAAGGATTACGACCGTCTTACCGGAGCGATGATGATGTACGGCCAGGACACCGCGAAAGCCTGGTGGCAGATGGAGCAGGCCTTCACCGCGGGTATGACGCTGTACAATATTACGGGGAACGACGAGTATCTCCAGGTTGCTGACGAGACCGTGGATTTTTTCATGAAGTATTTCGTGGATCACACGTACGGCGAGGTGTTTTCCGACAGGACGCGCAACGGTCATGAAATACTCGCCTGGGGCAACGACAAGGGGAACAGCGGTAAAGGGGGATACCATTCGACGGAATTTGGTTACTACGTCTATCTGTACGGAAAGCTCTTTGTAACGCACGAGCCTGTGGTTCTCCATTACATGTTTGAACCGGACTCGACAGACAGGGTTCTCCGGATGAACCCTCTTGCGCTGAAAGAGGGGGCATACAGGATCGGAGACGTGTCGTTCGGCGGTGCGCACTACGCCGATTATGATGCGTCCGCAAGAACGCTCCATCTCCCTTCGGGGGTCGGGGGCCACATGATCGTCACGTACGAAGGGGTGACGACCGGAATACGCGTCGCAGGGTCGGGTGCGCCGGCCGGATTCCGGCTCGAGCAGAACTACCCGAACCCGTTCAATCCCTCGACGACGATCGCGTACACGATCGGCGCCGCTGGTCACGTACACCTGGCCGTCTACGATGTGCTCGGCCGCCTGGTCGCGACGCTTGTCGACAGGCAGGCCGGGCCCGGGAGTTACACGGCGACATGGAACGCCGCGGGATCGGCGAGCGGCGTCTATTTTTACAGGTTGAGCGCCCCCGGGAACACAGCAGTGAAAAAAGCTCTCTTGTTGAAGTGAGAAACGGATGAACACCACAGGAATACTTTCGGGCGTCCGCGTCCTTGATCTGACGAACGTCCTCTCGGGGCCGTTCGCAACGGCGCACCTGGCGCTCATGGGAGCCGAGGTGATCAAGATCGAGAATCCCGCCGGGGGGGACCTGGCGCGGAAGCTGGGGTGCGTGCCGGAGTACAACCGGAATCTGATGGGGACGAGTTTCCTGGCGCAGAACGCGAACAAGAAATCGATGACGCTCAACCTCAAGGCGGCGGAGGGGAAATCGATATTCCTGAGACTCGTCAAAGGGGCGGACGTCGTCGTCGAGAACTTCCGTCCCGACGTGATGAAGAGGCTCGGACTCTCCTACGACGTCCTTTCGGGGATCAACCCGCGGCTTGTCTACTGCGCGATCTCCGGGTTCGGCCAGACAGGCCCGGATGCGCTCAAGCCCGCGTACGACCAGATCATACAGGGCCTGAGCGGTGAGATGGCGATAAACGGGGACGAGCGCCTCAATCCCCTCCGGGCGGGTTTCCCGGTGTGCGATACCGTCGGGGGGCTGAACGCGGCAT
The DNA here is from genome assembly GCA_003157485.1 of Ignavibacteriota bacterium. Taxonomy (GTDB): domain Bacteria; phylum Bacteroidota; class Ignavibacteria; order UBA10030; family UBA6906; genus Fen-1273. The sequence goes on along the minus strand of PMJQ01000155.1, from coordinate 6,308 downwards.
TCGCGGTGATGGCGGCCCTGTATCACCGCGAGAGGACGGGAGAGGGACAGTCGATCGACGTCGCGCTTCTGGACTCGATCATGCCCCTGATGGGATGGGTCGTCGCAAACCTGATGATCGGCGCTCAGGAGCCCGTGCTCATGGGGAACGACAACTTCACGGCCGCTCCCTCCGGCGTGTTCAGGACGGCCGATGGCTACATCAATATCGCGGCGAACAAACAGGAACAGTGGGAATCGGTCGCGGATGTCCTGGGGGTGCCGGACCTGAAATCCGACCCCCGGTTCAGCGAGCGTGAAGCCCGGAAGAAGAACAGGAAGGCGCTTACGGCGCTCCTTGAGGAGAAGCTGATCAAGAAGGAAACGGGTGCGTGGGTCGATGCGCTGAACGCACACGACGTCCCGGCCGGCGCAATACTCCCGCTCGCGGCCGCCGTCGGGCAGCCCCAGGTCGCTCACAGAAATGCGTTCGGCACCGCGGCGGTCCCCGGGATCGGTGAGCTCCGGCTCTTCAACCTGAGCGCGAAGTTCTCAAAGACCCCCGGCGTCGTCACCGCTCCCCCTCCGCGTCTGGGAGAGCACACATGCGAGGTTCTCGCATCGATCGGCTGCAATGAGGAAGAAATCGCGCGGCTCGGAAAATCCGGCGTCGTCTAGGAATGTGAACAGGGAGAGAAAAATGGGAATGACCGTTGTTGAAAAAATACTCGCGCGTGCATCGGGACGCGGCGCGGTGAAGGCGGGGGATGTCGTCGAGCCCGCCGTTGATCTCGCGATGTCGCATGAGAACGCGGCGCTCGTCATCAACCAGTTCCTTGAGATTTACAGCGGGACAGGCCGCGAGCCGGCAATCTGGGATCCGTCGAAGGTCGCGATCATATTCGACCACAGGGTCCCGGCGGAATCGGCCAAGACCGCCGGAAATCAGAAGAAAATACGGGAGTTCGTGTCGCGCTATGCCATAAGCAAGTTTCACGACATCCGCGGCGATACCGGGGGGATATGCCACCAGATTCTCCCCGAGAGCGGCTATGTCCGCCCCGGCGCAGTCGTCGTGGGGACCGATTCGCACACGACAAGCCACGGCGCGCTCGGTGCGTTTGCGTTCGGCATCGGGGCGACGGAAATGGCGAGCGTCTGGGCGCTGGGCACGGCACTGAACGTTGAGGTCCCGGGAACAATTCTCGTTGAGGTGGAGGGTGAGTTCGGACCGTACGTCGGCCCCAAGGACCTCATACTGCATCTGATCGGCCTGATCTCGGCGCAGGGGGCGAACTTCAAGGTAATCGAGTTTCACGGCCGGACGATACGCGCCATGTCCACCTCCGGCAGGCTCGTCCTGTGCAACATGTCCGTCGAGGCGGGCGCCACCGCCGGGATCGTTCCCGCCGATGAGGAGACCGACAGGTATCTCCGCGACGAGGCCGGTGTGGAATCCGTGCAGGAACACGTGACGGCCGATCCGGGCGCATCCTACAGCCGGGTGATTTCAATAGACGTCTCATCGCTTGTTCCCCAGGTCGCCTGCCCGCACGCCGTCGACAACGTCAGGTCTGTGCGGGAGGTCGCGGGCACCTCCGTCCAGCAGATTGTCATCGGATCGTGCACGAACGGCCGGCTCGACGATCTCGAGGTCGCCGCCGGCATACTCCGGGGGAAGAAGGTGGCACGCGGGACGAGGATGCTCGTCTTTCCCGCTTCGGGCAGGATCTATGCCGAGGCGCTCCGGAAGGGCTTCATCGCTGATTTCATGAACTCGGGAGCCGTCGTCATGAACCCGGGATGCGGGCCGTGCCTGGGGGTCCATGAGGGGGCGCTCGGGGACAACGAGACCGCCCTCTCGACGACGAACAGGAATTTCAAGGGGCGGATGGGAAACCCCTCCGCGTCCGTGTATCTCTGTTCGCCGGCGGTGGCGGCAGCCTCCGCGCTCGAAGGCGTCATCACCGATCCCACGGAAGGAAGGAACTGAATATGGGCAACGTCGTTCTGAAACTCGCCGATGACGTCTCAACCGACGTCATTTATCCGGGGCGCTACATGGCCACCGTGCTCCCCACTGAAACGCCGCAGTTTGCGTTCGCAGACAACGCCGCATTGAACGCCGCCCTCCGGGGGGGGCAGGTGCCTCCCGGAAGCGTGATCGTCGCGGGAAAGAACTTCGGATGCGGATCCTCGCGCGAGCAGGCGGTGTCCGCTCTCAAGGGATACGATCTGACGATCGTTGCGGAGAGCTTCGCGAGGATATTCCTGCAGAATGCGATAAACCTCGGGCTTCACATCGTGACGGCTCCCGGCGTCCGGGCCTCCGTCGGCGACGATCTGACCGTCAGCGGAGAGAACGTGCTGAACGGGACGACCCGGTTGTCGTATGCCGTCGAGCGCCTGCCGCAGGCCCGGCAGGCGATCATCGATGCGGGGGGATTGATCGCGTATACGCGGAAGCGTCTTCTGGACACGGCGGCGGGAGTCACACACACATGAAACAGACGGGGGCTGTAACGATGGGATCGGGAGAACAGGCGAAAGGGAAATTCAGGACGTTCACCTACAAGACGGGCACCTCCTGGACCGAGGGGAAGTCCGGGACGCTTTCGTCCGAGGGAAAGCCGGTCCTGAAGATCTCGAGCCCGCCGGAGTTCCGGGGGGAGCCGGGGATGTGGACGCCCGAGGACATGTTTGTCGGGGCGGTGGAGGTGTGCCACATGGCGACGTTCCTTTCATTCGCGGCGAAGAAACAAGTCCCCATCATCTCATACAAGAGTCACGCCAACGGCGTTCTCGAATATGTCGACGGCGACTACCGGTTCACCCGGATCGTCATATTCCCGACGATCGTCGTGGCGGGCTCGACCTCCGAGAACGAAGTCCATGCGACGCTCCGCGAGGCGCAGAGACACTGCCTCGTCACAAACTCCATCGCCTCGATTGTCGAGGTCAATCCTACGCTCATAATGGAGTAATCCGCACGGCCGGCAAAAAACCTCATATTTCGGTCATTTGTGCCCCCTTCTCTGTTGAATTTTCAGCCCAATCTGCGTAAACTCTCCTAAAGCGCGGTGTGTCGCGCTGTGGCGCATCAGACCGGGATCGTGTGCATGAGCACCCCATTTTCGACAGTTGACCTCCGGCTTCTCCGGAAGTACGACAGGCCCGGACCCCGCTATACGAGCTACCCCACGGCTCCGCTCTTCAGCGGCGCATTCGGCCCCGTCGATTTCCACAGGGAGATCGCCGCGACGAACACGCGGGGGACGACGGGGGACGTGTCGCTCTATTTCCATTTCCCCTTCTGCGACACGCTCTGTTATTTCTGCGGCTGCACGATGCTCATCACGCGCGACCGTCACAGGATAGAGGAGTATAACGCCTACCTCAGGAAAGAGATCGACGCTGTCGCGCCCATGCTCGCCCCGGGCCGCCGCATCGTCCAGGTCCACTGGGGGGGAGGGACCCCCACGCATCTCTTCCCGGACCAGATACGGGAGATGGGTGAGTACATCCGGAAGTCGTTCCGCCTCGACCCGGCCGCTGAAATGAGCGTTGAGATCGACCCGCGCGAGCTCACGCGGGAACACCTGGTCGCCCTCCGCGACGCGGGGTTCAACAGGATGAGCATGGGCGTGCAGGATTTCGATGCGCAGGTGCAGGAGGCGGTGAACCGTGTGCAGCCCGAGGAGGTGTCGCGCCGCGTGTACGACTGGGCGAGGGAGCTCGGGTTCACGAGCGTCAATCTTGACCTGATCTACGGCCTCCCGTTCCAGACGCTCGCCTCATTCGAGACCACGGTGAACAAGGTGATCGGATTCGGGCCCGACAGGATCGCGGCGTTCAATTACGCCCACGTCCCGTGGCTGAAGCCTCACCAGAAGCTGATCCGTCCCGTGGATCTCCCGTCGCCGGAGCGGAAGCTCGAGATACTCAAGATGACGATCGAGATGCTCTGCTCGGGCGGCTACGAGTACATCGGGATGGATCACTTTGCCCGGCCGACCGATGAGCTCGCCCGCGCGCAGAAGGCGAAGACGCTCTACCGGAATTTTCAGGGTTACTCGACGAAATCCGGTGCTGACCTCTACGGGTTCGGCATGTCCGCGATAAGCCATTTCCGCGAGAGCTACGCACAGAACACGAAGAACATTCCCGAGTATTTCAGGGCGCTTGACGAGGGAAGGCTGGCGACGCACGTCGGGTACCGCATGACGGAGGACGATCAGATCCGTAAGCACGTCATCATGCGCCTCATGTGCGATCTCGAGCTCGACAGGAGACAGGTGGAGCGGAAATTCGGCATCGTGTTCGACAGCTATTTCGAGTCATCCCTTGCCGGCCTCGAACAGTTCGTTGACGACGGGCTCGTCACACTGGACGGTGACACGATCGCCATCGTCGGCCCCGGCCGGCTCCTCCTCAGGAACATCGCGATGTGCTTCGACGCGTACATTGATAGCATGGCAAAGAACAAGCCCATCTTCTCAAGAACCGTTTAGATTCGGCCGTTAATCCTCGATTTTCAATCTTCCATCCTCCATCTTCCATTTCTTTTGTTTTAGTTCCCTTCGTGTCCCTAATTGGCGAAATTGTCAATATTTCACTTGACAAACAATCATCAGTTCGCTATACTCTCCATGTAAGCGTTTACATGTCCTCGTTTCTTTTTTTTCCTTCCTCATGTAAACGTTTACATCCTCTTCGTTGATCTTCGGTAGCTCCTCTTTACTGTAGAGGCGATTCATGAGCGTCACAATACGCGAAGTTGCCTCACGAGCCGGCGTTTCCATAGCGACGGTCTCCCGCGTATTCAACAATTCCGACCCCGTCGACCAGGGGACGCGCGAGCGTGTGAAGAAGGCCGCCGTCGAGCTCCGGTACGTTCCGAACGTCCTCGGACGGAGTCTCAGCATGCGCAGGACAGATTCGATCGGCCTTCTCCTGCCGGACCTCTTCGGCGAGTTCTTTTCCGAAATCATACGCGGGTGCGATCAGACGGCGCAGAGGAATCATTACCAGCTCCTCGTCTCCAGTTCTCACAACAGCAGGAAGCAGATTGAAACGGCGCTCCGCATGATGCGCGGCCGCGTCGACGCGCTTGTGATCATGTCTCCCCACATCAATGCCGAGACGCTCAACGAGAACCTTCCACGGACGCTCCCGGTCCTCCTCCTTGACTGCAGGGTGGAATCCAACGGGTTCGACTCCCTCAACATTGACAACGTGAAAGGGGCGGCGGCAATGACGAAACATCTCCTCTCCCACGGGCACACGCGCGTGGCCATCATCAAGGGGACGGAAGGGAACGTCGACGCCGCGGACCGTCTGAAAGGGTACTGCCTCGCCATGCAGGAAAGCGGAATCGCGCCCGACGAGCGGCTTCAGGCCGCCGGTGATTTCACCGAGGCGTCGGGCTACGCCGCCGTGAAGTCCCTTCTCGCGGTCACGCCGGGGCCGACGGCCATATTCGCGTCGAACGACTCCATGGCGATCGGTGCNNCCTATCGGGTCGTACCTCTCGCCGGCGCTGACGTCGGTCCATGTCGGGATCAACGACATGGGGATCCTGGCGATCGAGACGGTCCTCCATGCGGTCCGGAACAAGAACGCGCACCACAAACAGCAGATACTCGTTTCAACGTCACTCAGGCTCCGTGAATCTTGCGGCTGCACTGGCGATCACTAATTCATGAATCGACGACAATTACGCAAAGGAGGTGATAGACTGCGGGGTCACGCTTACGGTGTAATCGGATCCAGAAGTCGACACAGGGTGATGTCGTTCAGATTTCACCCGTGGGAAGGGGACTTCTCTTCTCAATTCACACATCACAGGAGGCACGCGTCATGAAGACAAGAATTTTCATGATGGCTATGTTTGTCGCGATCGTTTCGTCCCTGACAGCGTACGGCCAGATAAAGAGGACGGATGCGATATGGGCACGCGCGACGACGAATGCCATGACACTGGACGGAAAGCTGACAGAAGCGGACTGGGCGGTGGCGGAGTCCATCAAGATCGTCTACGGACAGGATGCCGGCATGCCGGGAAGCGGCTGGCATGATGAGAACGGCATCAACCCTCCCATTGACCCGACGAATGCCACGGTGAAATTCCTCGTCAAGGGCGATACGCTCTGGGTCGGTATCCTCGCGAAGGACAAGTCCGTCGGCGCAGGGCTCTTCAACTGGTTCGACGGCATACTGGCGAACATCCGGTACCGGCAGGCCACGGGGTATATTCCGAGCCCGATCAACCCGGGGTGGAACCTGAACATGGAGAACGAGATCTTTTACGCATGGTGCAGCGAGACGTGG
>PMJQ01000187.1:2534-4333 GCA_003157485.1 Ignavibacteriota bacterium | reverse complement strand
GGCGGACGATCCTGAGCGAGCGGGCGCGGTATTTCAGGGGGGTAAGAAAGGGGAATCGTTTCTCGATCCACGGGGCGCCCACGCCGTCGGGACCGTAGAACTCGTTGTGGCCGAGATACAGGAGGACGACGTGTGGGCGAAGCGCGGCGAGATCCGGGGCCATGTCCGCGATCACGTTCGAATTGACCGCGGAGGCGCCGAGGTTGACGACCTCGATGTCCAGAGAGGGGAAAAGGTGCCGGAGCTGCTTCCGCACGAGCGCCGGGATCGTCGCCGAGAGCTCGTACGGCGTGCCAAACATCGACGACTCGCCGATGCAGAACACCCTGAACGTCCCCTTCCGTTCCCTGATGAGACTCGGCTTCAGTTCCGGCAGCAGGGGAGCGTTCGCGGGGAAGTACCGTTCCAGGTAGGCGCGGTTGATCTGGAGCATGCGCACGGTGTCCACGGCCGCTTCGCGCACGAGGGGCGAGTCGAGCGAAGGCGCAAAAACACGGAGCGACATCTCCAGGAGAAAAAGAACGGCGAAGGGGAAGAGCAGCGTAAAGAGTCTGAAGAAGAGGCGTTTTCTTCCGGAGGGCATTGTCCAATCTAGAAAACCGAGTTCTCATCCGCAAGCGCAGCTCCTTGTGGCGGGGGTGCGCTTTCCGTATATTCCGTCATCATAATGAGACGGGGAACGGAAACGCAGAAATGAAGACGATCGGGATGAAGCGCGTGCTGACGTTCGTGGCATTTCTTTCCCTATTCGCGGGGAATTCCCGCTGCCAGGAGCAGCCGTCGCCGCCGGAAAAGGTGATCGCGCGGGCGGGGGACGCCTTCATATCGGAGAAGGAGTTCCTCGAGCGCTATGAGCTGCTCCCGGGATTCGGGAGGCAGGTGCGGTCGCAGGCCCAGGCCAGGAAAATGGAAGTGCTCTATTCCATCATCGCGGAGAAGCTCCTTGCACAGGACGCCGTCGCCCGGGGGCTGGACAGGGACAGTGTCCTTGCACTTGCCGTTCGCGAGACGCGGAAGCTCCTTGCGCGCGATGCGATGTACAAGCGCGAGGTAATTGCGAAGTCAGCAGTTTCCCCGAAAGAGCTCTCGACGGGGATCGCAGAGGCGCTCATTGAGCTCTCTGTCCGGTACCTCTATTTCGAGAAGGCGGAGGATGCGGCATTCGTCCGCGCGCAGATGCGACGCCATGAGGATTTCCGCGGACTGCAGATCGATTCGTCGTTTCACGCGATCCGGGATACCGCGACGCTCATCTGGGGCGAAGCGGACCCGGAGGTCGAATCGGCCGCATATCAGCTGAAAAAGAACGAGATCTCTCCCGTCGTTTGTGCCGGGGGCGGGTATTACATCCTCACTCTCTCCGGGGTGCGGCGCAATTTCACGTACGCAAGCCTCGCGTCCGACGTTCTCCGTGAGAGGGTCCTGACGATCCTCAGGCGGAGGAAGGAGAAGGCGCGTCTCGAGGAGTTTGCCCCCGGCGTCCTGCGCGGGAAGACCGGGTATGCCTCCCCGGTCCCGCTGAACCGGCTCGTTGCGGCGTTTGAACGGGTGTTCCGCGAGGGCTCCCGCGACTCGATCGTCTACCTGACTCCGGAGCGCGCATCGGCGATCGACAGCATCTGTGCGGCATCGCCCGGCGACACGCTTGCGGTCGCCGGCAGTAGGGTCTGGAGTACCGCTGACGTCATCACGCTTCTGACCGATCAGGGATTCGGGGTTCACAGAACGGCGCTCGGGAGCATACCCCTCCGGCTGAACACGGAACTCGAAGGGCTCGTCCAGAGGGAGCTGATGGGGGA
>PMJQ01000187.1:0-2448 GCA_003157485.1 Ignavibacteriota bacterium | reverse complement strand
GCCGATGGAGGACGTCGTGAAACGATGGTCAATCGACCCGGCTGCGCGGGGAACGGGGGGGCTCACCCCGTACTTTCCCGTTACCGACAGGTCGCCCCTCGGCGCGATCTCCTCCCGTCTCCGCACCGGCGAGCGGTACGGACCGCTGAACCTTCCGGGGGGCCCGGTCTATTTCGAAGTGACGGGGAAGAAGGAGGCGCCGCTGGACCGGGACACCTCGCTTGCGCGGCGGTTTGCCGAAGCCCGGAAGGAAACACTCGGGATGAAACAGAGGAGGGCGTTGACGCTGCGGCTCGCCGCCCTGGCGAAGGAGAAGGGGGTTGACGTCTACGAGGACCGGCTGAAGGCGCTTACGGTCAGCCCCATCCCCATGATGACGTTCCGGATACTCGGATTCGGCGGGAGGATGCTTGCCGTTCCTTTCGTCACCCCGGAGCTGGACTGGCTCGGCGTGGACGTCCCGAAGGGGAACACCGTTCCCTAGAATCCGCTCCGCGTGGTTTCATCCGCCGATCCTCTTCAGAAGTTCCGCCGCCGGAGCGTAACCGGGCTTCAGCACGAGGAGCCTTTCCATCTGCGCCCGGGCGCTGTCACGCGCCCCGGTCTGCGCAAACGCGAGTCCCAGGAGATACCCGTTTTCGACCTGTTCGTCCGCGGACTGTGTGAACGCCAGCAGGTTGCGGTAGTACGCGATGGCTTCCACGCCATTTCCCCTCCCGAGTGCGAGATCCCCCAGCGCCCGGAAGGCGAGCTTCGTCGGCACCACGTCGAGCGTCGCGAGCAGCTCCGTTCGCATCTCTTCAAGCCTGCCCCGTTCCAGGTAGAAATGTGCAAGGCTCAGCCGCGGCCTGATATCAAGCGGCGTCTGGCTGACGATCGTCCGGTATTCCTCCTCCTCGGAGACGGGGTCGCCCCGCCGTGTGTAATAGGCAAGCGCCTCCTCGTGCGCCCGCTCCCAGGTCCAGCGTGACCGCGTCACCTGCTCCACAATCTGGCCGAGCGTATCCGACGGGCTTACCGCGGGAACCGTGGGAACGCCCTCTCTGAACGGCCAGCCCGACGTCAGTATCTCGACCTTCCGCGCGGCCATCATGTCGTCGAGCCGCGTGATGGGGCGTTCGGCCCACAGCCGGTCGTCGCCTGTCGTGTCGCGCGAGCGCCAGCTCTCCGGGGAAGCGAGAAGTCCCAGGTCCCCTATCGCGCGCGCATAGGCCTTCGCCATCAGAAAGTACCCCCGCGCCGTCGGATGAAGATGCTCGAAAATTAACTCGTTCCCCACGATCGAATCGGGAGAAGCCCCGGCGAAGAGCGCCTCCATGTCCACGACGGCCGCCCGCCCGTCGTCCCGCATGGCGCGAATCGCCCCGTTGAAATCCGAGCTCGCGCGGAACCTGAGCTGGTCGAGGTCCCGTGCCCTTGCGTACGCGGTCCGCGCGGCGTCCTTCTCTCCTGCGGAATCAAGGCATCGGGCGAGCGTGAACTGCACGTCCCCGCGCAGAGAGTCGAGTGCGCAAGCCCTTTGCAGGAAGCGGACCGCCCCCCGCACGTTTCCCCGCGCGAACGCGGAGTCCCCCGCCCCGAACGCCGCATCAAATTCCCGGGTCTCCTCGCCCGTCATCCCGGTGCGAGGTTTCGAGATGAAAGGACGCTGACGCCGAACGTTCGACACCTGTGTGCCGAGTATGAGTGGGATTCCCCTCGCCGAACAGAGATCCGCGGTGGCGCGGAGGTTTTCCCGGAACGTCGCGAGCGCTTCGTTGTACAGCCGGCTCCCCATCGGGATGTTCTCACCGCGGGCCAGCCGTTCCATCATTGTCCCTCTGTCGTCTCCGGAGGGCTCCGGCGAGAACACGCTCCCGATCTTCAGGTACATGTCCCTGAGAAGGCGGTACGTTCTGAACCGGAGCAGCTTCAGGGAGAGGTCCGTCAGCCACCGGGCCCCTGCCGGCGATTCGCGCGAGGCGACGCCCAGCGCGCCGTAAAATTCGTTGTGACCGTCGTATGCAATGATGAGATCGGGGCCGGCCTCTGACAGATCGCGCGCGATGTCGAGAACGGTGAAGCTGTTCGTTGCGGTGAGCCCCAGGTTGATGACCTCGATGGAGCGGTCAGGAAAAAGGGCGTGGAGTCTGTACCGGAGGAAGGTGGAAAAGGCGGCATTGAACCAGTACGGATACCCGACCGTCGTGGATCCCCCGAGACAGAATATTCTGAAGGTCCCCGGGGGCTTCTCTTTTTCGAACGCATCGAGGGATGTGGCCGGCGAGAACTCGGTTCCGGGGAAGTACCGCTTCCCCACACCCGGGTTCATGACGAGGTACGTCTTCCTCCCGGCTTCAATCGGGGTAAAGAGGGACATGTCCGGCCCGTACCTGAATATCCGCAGGCCGAGCTCGATCATGACGAGAAGCGCTATCGGGAGGATGAGCGTGACCGCGGCGAATATGC
>PMJQ01000236.1 GCA_003157485.1 Ignavibacteriota bacterium | reverse complement strand
CAATGACAGCTGGGACGGGCCGATCTGGACGTACGTCATGCTGGACAGAAACACGGATCCGGAGACTCTGGTATCGCAGTTCCCCCGGTTCGCTGAGAAATACATTCCGAAGGGGGACTTCCATGCCACGGGCTTCCGGCTCGTCCCGCTCAAAGCGACCTACTATGACAAGGGAGACGGGGCGCCCATGGGTGACTGGGGGCTGCGGCCCATCTCCTACGTGCTCCTTGTCGTTTCGCTCCTTGTTCTGCTGATTGCGTGCATAAACTACATGAGTCTCGTCGCGGCACGATCCGTGACCCGCGCGAAGGAGATCGGTGTCCGGAAGGTCCAGGGGGCGAACCGGCTTCAGCTTATCGTCCAATTTATCGGGGAATCCGTCATACTGAGCCTCATATCGCTTCTGTTCGCGCTGGCGCTGTTCGAGCTTCTCCTCCCCTCATTCAAGGCTTTCCTGAGCGCGGCATATCCGTCATTCGGGATTCTCCCTCAGCGTGAGGTGGATTTCAACGTCTTCTATCCGGAACTCATATCCTTCATGGTGCTTGTTTCGATAGTCGTCGGGATCGTTGCCGGCGTCTATCCGGCGATCGTGCTGAGCAGATATAATCCCGTTGATGTCCTGAAGGGGGAGATCAGGGGTGGAAAATCATCTGCCTGGTTCAGAAAGGCACTGGTCATAGCGCAGTTTACGGTGTCGATCATGTTTACCGTCTGCTCTCTCCACCTCCTGCTCCAGATACAGCACTGGAAAAGCGCCGATCTCTCGTTTGACAAAAATGACGTTGTCGCAATCCCGGTCTACGACACTTCGGTGAAGAGCAGGTATGACCTCCTGAAGAGCAGGTTGCTGCAGAGTGCCGATATCGCGGGTGTGACTTCGTCAAGCCTGCTCCCCGGCGGCGAGGAATCGAATTTTCTCTGGCTCAGATCGGGGGGTGTGAAGGACCTGGAAGTCATCACGTACTTCGTCGACGAAGATTTCATCAGGACGATGAAGTTGACGGTCGAGCAGGGGAGGGACGTCTCCAAAGCGATTGCCGGGGAAACGCGAACAGCAATCTTCATGAATCAGGCTGCAATGAAAGCGTGTGGATGGACCGAGGTGCAGGGGCAGGAAATCGAGCTCTGCTCCAAAGAGAATGACAAAAGCACAGTACAATTCGCCGGCCGGCTCACCGGGCAGGTGGGGAATTTCCGGTACCGGTTTCTCACGCCGGATACAGACCCGTTGATATTGAAGATAGAGCCCCAGCTGATGAATTATGTCCTTATACGGGTCAACAGAGGGAGCAATGCACGCGCCCTCGAGTACATCAGGACTGCGTGGAAGGACCTCAGNNTCGGCACGATATTCATCGCAGGGCTCGGGCTCTTTGCGCTGGCATCATTCGTCATCGACAGGAAGACAAAGGAGATTGGTATCAGGAAAACCATGGGCGCCTCGACCAACGACATCGTGTACCGGCTCACGAAGTCGTTTGTCGCGCTCGTCCTTGTCGCCAACGCGATTGCGCTCCCCCTGTCGTACTTCGGCATCTCGCGGATGCTGCAGGAAGTGCCCTATCACATCGAGGTCAGCATATGGCTTTTTGCGGCCGGATCGCTGTTCCTCGTGCTCCTTTCGATCCTCGTCATAGGCTCAAAATCACTGAAAGCAGCAAACGCGAATCCGGTCGAGTCGTTACGGTATGAATAGTGATTCCCGGCGAGGGGGGGAGACATAACTGACTGCGTCTATCCCCTTCGTTCTTCTTATATACGATTTCCCCCGACAAAGATCCGGAGAATGAAGCCTTTCTGGATGGCCGTCCCGAGCCCTTTATCTTTTCTTGAACACTATATGCGTCGCGTTTTCCGACGCCACGTGTTCACGAATCGTATATCCAAGCGAGAGCATGTTGATATCATGGAACATATTTTCTCCTGACCCTAACAGAACAGGCGAAACAGCGATATGCATCTCATCGATAAGCCCCGCGGCGAGATATTGTCTTATCGTATGTACCCCGCCGCCGACTCGAACATCCAGCCCGTTCGCTGCTTTAACGGCACGTTCCAGCGCCTTGTGAATGCCGTCGGTGATGAAGTGGAACGTCGTTCCCCCGTTCATTGTAAATGATTCGCGGGGGTGGTGAGTTAGCACAAACACAGGAACATGGTAAGGGGGTGTATCCCCCCACCATCCTTTCCAGTTGGAGTCGGGCCATGCCCCACGGATCGGTCCGAACATGTTGCGTCCCAGTATCCAGGCGCCTACGTTCCTGAACCCGCGCGATGCAAAGTCGTCATCGATTCCGGTGGTGCCGCCTGCCTTTCCGGGCGTTTCAGGAGACGTTTGGATATGCATCTCTTGGAACGTCCTGGTAGGAATGAACCACTTGTGCAGGGCCTCCCCCCCGACTCCAAGCGGGTTCTCGAGATTTTGATTCGGCCCGGCGCCAAACCCATCAATCGATACGGTGAAACTCTCCACGCGAAGTTTAGACATTTTTCGTTTCCTTCAGTATTGAAAGATCCGCCTGACGATTCATTGTTGACCTCGTCTCGGTTTTCAGGTCTAATATGGAACCACAGGGGTGGAGGGAGGGGTTCCCGGCAGGAGAAGAAAGGTGGAGGGACCTCGGATGCTGATCTAGTTCGTCTTTTCGGTCTGTACATCAGGCATTTCTCCCGGCCCCTTCAGCACCTTGAAAACGATCTCTTTGGAATCGGCCGAAATCACGAGTAAACTCATGTCCTGGTAACTGATCTCCTTGCTTGTTGATATATCGTACGTCAGGTCCAGAGAATTGGGTTGAGGAACAGTCCGGCTATTCGGTGTATCGAAATACTCTTTGGACTCTCTGTAGGAAATCTTGAGAGTAGTGCCGGAAATTCCTGAATAGATTAACTCCATCCTGGATTGTTCCCACACCCCCCCGGTCATTTCGCCTTTTGGACTCCACCAGACCATTGTTGAGCCCATCGATGCATGCGCCTCTTCACCGACAACGTATCCCTTGACGGCTTCGGGCGCACACCCGGCGAGAAGGAGGGCACACATAAGGCCTGCAATTTGAGTTTTCATCCTGACTCTCGCTTTCTCTGTGGAAACAGGAGATAATAGGGTAATTGTTTTCAGAGTTCGTGCACCCTTGTATTTCTTGTTTGACCGCTCACGGATCAAAACGTTGAATCCTAATAGTGCAAAATAACACTTTGGAGTAGATGATGTGCGCAGCATCAAATCCCGTATCCTGCCTCGCTGTATCGGGGGGCCTCCGTCGGGCCTCCTCACCCCCCTGTTGAAACAATCCGAACGAATTCATTCCTCCTTTGTAATATTTCTACAGGCGATTCGGAGCCAGATTCAATAACCGATTGTCCGCTTCATACACATCTATCATTTACAGGAGGGAGGAGTACTATGCCGCTCTTTATGGATATCCACAAGCACGTTCCCGGGTTGACCGCGGAAGCGGTTGCAGGTGCTCACGCAAAGGACGTCGAAGTACAGAAGAAGCACGGGGTGAAGTACATCAGGTACTGGTTTGACGATAAGGCCGGGAAGGTCTTCTGCCTGGTTGATGCGCCCAGCAAGGAAGCGGCTGCTGCGGTGCACCGCGAGGCCCATGGGCTTCTCGCAGACGAGATAATCGAGGTCAAAGAGGGGAAATGACGTCTTGGGACCCCCCCCGGGGCCCGCCTCGGGAGATATCCTGAAGATCCGATGACCGTGCACGGGGGGGTGTTTTTACTCAATACGTTGAGTAATTTTACTCAATGAATTGAGTAAATTGGGAGCCTGATGACAAGTCAACTCTTCATCATCATGCTCCTCCCCACCCTCTCTGGAGACTTCAATGAGATATGTACACACTGCCGCACTTCTCATACTCGCATTCTGCACCGGCCTCTCGCAAACCCCGTACAAACTCCCGCCCGATGAGGTTGTGAGAATCGTGGACGCCCCGCCGACCCCGCTCGTCATCATGAGCCCGGCCTGCAATGCGATGATGCTTGTTGACTATCTTCCCAACCCGTCCATTGAGTACCTCGCCCGGCCTCTCTTGCGTATTGCGGGGATTCGGATTTCGCCGCAGATATCCGGACGTCAACGAATTACCCAATATATAGGAATCACTGTGAAGAACCTCGAGACCAACACAGACGTACGGGTGGTTCTTCCTCCTGATTCCCGGATCGGTGTTCCCGTCTGGTCGCACGATGGTAAGCGGATTGCATTTGAACTGGAAGGTGAAGACGGGATTCAGCTTTGCGTCGCGGACCCGGCGACCGGGAAGACCTCGGCGATCCCGGGACTGCATCTCAATGACGTGCTCGGCTCCCCCTTTACGTGGATGAGCGATAACGAGACGCTTCTGGTGAGAGCAATCGATCCCCGCCGTGGAAGCGCTCCTCCCATGCCGAAGCAACCGCTGGGCCCCAACACGGAGGAAACCCACGGGAGGACGGCGAAGGTTGCCACGTATGAAGATCTGCTCAAAAGCCAGTACGACGAAGACCTGTTCACGTACTATGCGAGATGCCAGATCATGCAGGTTGACACGAGGGATGGGAGGGCGACACAAATCGGCACACCGGGACTCTATGCAACTGCAGATCTCTCTCCGGATGGGAAGTACCTCCTTGTCACGGAGATCCGAAAACCGTATTCCTACCGTGTCACATACGAAGATTTCACCCGCTCGATAATGGTATGGGATAGATCAGGGAACACTGTGAAGACCATCGGCGACTTCCCCGTCACCGATGAAATCCCGACACAGGGGGTCCAGACCGGACCCCGAGACGCGGAATGGCAGCCTCTCAGAAGTGCCACGCTCGTCTGGCCCGAAGCCCTCGATGGCGGCGACCCTCTCCGCAAAGTCCCATTCCGCGATAAGATCATGACCTTGTCCGCGCCGTTTGCAGGTGAGCCAAAGGAACTGATCCGGATTCAGGAGAGATTCGAAGGGTTCGAATGGCTTTCCACAACGGATGATGCTCTGGTGACGGAATATAACAGAGATCGGCGATGGCGGACCACGGCGTTTCTGTCACTCGCAGACCCCGCGGCCAGCCGTCGCGTACTGTTCGACCTCAGCGTCAACGACGAGTACCACAATCCCGGCAGGCCCGTTTATGCAACGAAGCCGGACGGAGAA
>PMJQ01000054.1 GCA_003157485.1 Ignavibacteriota bacterium | reverse complement strand
CCCACGTTCAGCCGGGTAAATTGCGGCGCCGGCACCATTGTCCAGTAATTTTCATATCCCGAATGATACGCCTCGGGATACGATGCGTGCGGGGGCGCCATGGGAGCCCAGCCGACGTAGTCTCCTTCCGTGTACCAGTCGACCCGCGCGGGGGCCCATTCGTTCCCCGGAACCCAGACCCATCCCAGAGCGGGCATCTGAGTCCATTCCCCGTAGTGATACACAACCCAGCCGAACGGTTCATCCGAATCCCACATCCATCCCCTGTCGGTCCACACCCACTGCCCGTTCGAATAGGGCCTCCAGTCGGCCGCGACCGCAGGCTGCCATACACGGCCGTAGTCGCCGACGTCGATCCAGTTGCCGTACGCGTCGAGAACCGGATACGGGTCATCGGAGGCCGCGGGTGCTACGGGGGCCGAGTCGTACGTCTGTGAAACCCGATCTGACCGGTCAGTCGAGGCAGTAATGATGCACCCTGCAGAAATCAGCGGAAGAGCAGCGAGAACGAGAATCTGATTTTTCATGGCGCATCCCCTTCGAAAAGGAAAAAACCCGTATATTATCGCCACTGGAATGTAACAAAAGGTCGATTAAGAAACACAAACGGGGGATCCCGCTTCCATGAAAACAGACGCATGGGTGAAGGAGTTTCCCGCCTCCATCACGGTATGTGATCCAGGGGGCGTCATACTGGAGATGAACGACCGTTCCGCGGTGACATTCGCCGCAGATGGAGGGGCGGAGCTGATAGGAAAAAACCTCTACGACTGCCATCCGGGACTGGCCCGCGAAAAAGTGTCCGCCCTTCTGGCGTCCGGCTCCCCCAACTGCTACACGATCGAAAAAGCGGGGGTGAAGAAACTCGTATTTCAGTCGCCGTGGTTTGAAGGGGGAACATACCGCGGGTTCGTCGAGATCTCATTCCCGATTCCTGATCAAATGCCTCATTTCATACGACAATAGGAAATGGAACAACGCACGGATATCAATCTCTTCACTCCTCTGCACATCCGGGGAGTCACGATCAGAAACAGGATCGCCGTTTCGCCGATGTGCCAGTATTCATCCACCGAAGGGCTGGCGAATGACTGGCACCTTGTCCATCTCGGGAGCAGGGCCGTCGGGGGGGCAGGACTCGTGATTGTCGAAGCGACCGCGGTCACGCGCGACGGGAGGATTTCCCCGGGGGACATAGGCATCTGGGACGACATGCACATTGAACCGCTGGGCCGCATTGCACGGTTTATCCAGAGCGCGGGCGCGGTCCCCGGCATTCAGCTTGCCCACGCAGGCCGGAAGGCAAGCACGGCCTCACCCTTCGAAGGAGAGGGAAGTCTGAAGACCGCNNAGCGCCGGGTTCAGGACGATCGAAATCCACGCCGCGCACGGATATCTTCTCCACGAGTTTCTTTCTCCTCTTTCGAACAGGAGAACCGACGCGTACGGCGGGAAGCTGGAAAACCGGCTCCGCCTCCCGGTGGAAGTCGCATCGCGCATCAGGAGTGTGATCCCCGATGACGTGCCATTGTTTGTACGCGTCTCGGCGACAGACTGGGCGGAGGGGGGATGGGAGATCGAGCAGACAGTCGCACTTGCGCGCGAGCTCCGCTCTGCGGGGGTCGATCTCATCGACTGCTCGAGCGGAGGACTTGTCCCGCACGCAGCCGTCCCCGCCGCGCCGGGGTATCAGGTTCCGTTCGCCTCCGCGGTCCGTCTCAAAGCGGGTATACTGACAGGCGCGGTCGGACTCATTACGGGGGTCGAACAGGCCAACGAGATCATATCGTCCGGGAAGGCGGATATCATCCTCATGGCACGCGAGATGCTCAGGGAGCCTTACTGGACACTGAAGGCCGCACAGTCTATGGGGGAAGAGATCAGGTGGCCGAAGCAGTATGAACGGGCGGCCCCGCCGCGGAAGGTCTCGCGCTGAACCGGAAGCGGACGCCGCTCATGCGGCGGTGCGGCTTTCCTGTTCCTACTCCCAGCCCTCACGCCCGAGCGCCGCATGGAGTTCCCCGGGATTGTGCCTGTAGTGCTCCTCCAGCCGGCTCGATTCCGCGTGCGCGCGGTCGTACTCCCACCCCCTGGCCATCAGGTTTCTTTCGTGAAGCTCGTGCAGGAGGACGTACGGGCGCTCCACCTCCGCGAGGTCGTTGTCTATCCAGACCTCGCCCTGGGGAATGAACTCGTATACATGATCGTGTCCTCCTTCGGTAAAATCAACATCAAACACGCTTCGCACGAGCCGGCCGTCCACGATCCAGACACTGACGCCGGATGCAAGGTGCTTCCAGAGCGTCAGATGCACTTTCGCGGGATCCGGCAGATTTCCCCCCTCTGTCAGCCGTTCGACGTCCCCCGCCTTTTTTCTCTCTTTCAGCTCCGCCCGATCAGCAGAATCGAGTGCGTCGTCATACGACACCCCCTTTGCCATCAGGGCGTGCTCGACGAGAAGGTGGCTGATGAAGAACTGCATCTCATCCGGCTTTCCTTCCCTGTCGATCCAGAACTCGTTCGCGGGGATGAATTTGAACGCATAATGCTGGCCGTAGTTCGTGAACTCCTCGTCAATGTGTGTGCGGACAAACGTCCCGTCCACTATCCAGATCGTTATGCCTCCCCGCTCTTCCACATTCGTCAGGTAGGGGGGCTTCAATGACTGTGCCAGGGAATCATCCCCCCCGGGAGGCCGGCCCGCACAGGCTGCGGGGGCGGCAATAAGCACCCATGCACCGAACATGGTGAGAAACAGCCGGTTCACGCGGAAATTCATCATATTTCAAGATGCCAAAAACCCGGTTGAATCTCAATTGAATCCCGGCTGAATCCCGACCGAGTCCGAAGGGGGGTCCGGGGGCGGGGAACGCACGGCCCGGGGCAATCGTTCCTTCTCTTGCATGAATTGCCGATATTACGACGTGGCAAAATCCCCCCGAGTAACATCGATCGCCGCTCTGGCCTGGATCCTCCTCTCCTTCACGCGGCCCGCGGCCGCCCAGAGGGACGACGGAACGGCCCCTCTCGTCGTTGACGGGATGCGGCTCATTAACGGGACCCAGCTCTACTGCAAGAGCATGGGGACCGGAATTCCCCTTGTGATCATTCACGGCGGGCCGGGGCTCGATCATTCCTACTTTCTCCCCCAGATGGCAAAGCTCGCGGAGACGTTCGAGCTTGTATTCTTCGATCAGCGGGCGTGCGGCAGGTCGTCGATCAGGCTCGATTCGACAGCGATGACGCTCGACACGCTCGTGGAGGATATTGACAGGGTGCGGGAGGCGTATAACCTGAAACAGATGAACCTTATGGGGCACTCGTGGGGGGGATTGCTTGCAATGTTCTATGCGATAAAGCACGGGGACCGGCTCAACTCGCTGATCCTCGTCAACACCACACCGGCCACGTCCGCCCTCCGGGATTCATCGTTCAGGTTTATGGCGCAGAGGACGTCCCCCGGGGACAGTGCCGAGGAGGCGTCGATTGCGCGGACGCCGGAATTCAGGCGGCGCGACCCCGCGGCAATGCAGAGATTTTTCCGTCTTTTCTTCCGGGGCTCGTTCAGCAACCCGCGGATGGCCGACAGCCTCACGCTGACGTTCGGTGCGGATTACGGCGCCAGGAGCAAGCTCGTCGCATACCTCGCGAAAGATCCGCAGATTCACAAATACGATCTCCTCAGCGGGCTCGAATCGATCGCGTGCCCCGTCCTCATCGTCGGGAGCGACAATGACCTTGTCCCCCCCGTGTCAAATGAACTCATCCACGCCCGGATCAGGGGCTCACGCTACGTCGTCATGAAGAACTGCGGACATTTCCCATTCATCGAAGCACCGGAACAATTCTTCCCTGCCGTGACGGATTTCCTCGAACACGTCCGTCAGCGGTGAGTTGTCGTACATGTGGAATTGCTGCAACTCGGCGCCGATGACGCTGCATCCGATGAAGAGCGAGTAAGGGAGACAGAGGGGGATCAAAAAGCGACCCGCCGGGTCACGGCGGGCCGGGAATGAAATTTCCCGCCGGAAGAGGGCGGGACTTAAATGACTGATCGGGAAGGACCGATCGGTTAACGGGATTTACCCTTGAGATAGTTCAATCCCTCCAGAAGCATCTCTTCGGGGGGTAGTTTTCCGTTCGGTGTGAGCTTATCCACGAGTCCGGGGAGTATGCTCGCGAGGGTCGTCGTGACCTTCTCGGGTTCAATCCCGACCCTCTGGGCGATCTGGCTGACCTGCTGGTTGCCGAATACCCTTTGAATCTGATCTGCCGAAATTGGGAGATTGTTTCCCGTGCCTATCCACGATGAAACAACATCGCCGAGTCCGTTCTTTTGAAAGTTCGATACAAGTCCGGCAAGACCCCCGGACTGCTTGTCCGAGAGCATGCCGGCAACGGCACTCATGATCTGGGCTTCCGCCCCACCGCCGCTCGGCGTCCCTCCGGAAAACGTTCCCAGGATATCACCTAACAACCCCATAGCTGCCTCCACTGGATGTGCGCCTCGTGCCACGTATTCGATTTGCAAGATACAAAATGAACGTCACATTTCAAATGGGAAGACGTCAGGGTTTCCTCCGGGG
The DNA here is from genome assembly GCA_003157485.1 of Ignavibacteriota bacterium. GTDB lineage: Bacteria > Bacteroidota > Ignavibacteria > UBA10030 > UBA6906 > Fen-1273. The sequence goes on along the minus strand of PMJQ01000054.1, from coordinate 5,242 downwards.
AGCCTTCGTTGTCTTCCGTGTCGGCTTCGCTGCGAGAGGGTCCTCCGGCCAGATGTGCTTCGGATATCTTCCCCGCATTTCACTCCGCACATCCCGGTACGCGTTCGACCAGAAACTTCCGAGATCACGTGTGACGGCAAGCGGCCTCCCCGCGGGGGAGAGAAGATGAATCAGGACCCCCACACGTCCACCCGCGATCACAGGGGTGTCCGTCTGCCCGAACATCTCCTGGAGACGTACGGAGAGAACGGGAATCTCTCCTGCTGCGTAGTCAAGACGGATTTTCGATCCCGTGGGAACGGTTATCGATTCCGGTGCGAGGCGCGCGAGATCGTTCCACTGGTCAGCAGTAAAGAGAACACGCAAGATGCTGCTCATGTCCAGATTCGCGAGATGCGATCGTCTTGTCACCCCGTCGAGAAACGGCCCGAGCCAGTCGGGGAGAGTCTCCAGGAGATGCGAGTCGCTCAGGTCCGGCCAGTCCACCGACGCCAGCGCCCGGGTGCGCAGCCATTCGCTCCGGCTGCGGACTGATTCAGATCCTTTTCCCCACGGCAGGGCGCTGAGCCCCATCAGGCGCAACCCTTCCAGCATCGCTTCGCGGGCGGAATCTCCACGAGGGGGTGAAGCCCGTTCCTCGAGCGTGAGGGCGCCGAGACGCCGCACGTGCCGCGCGACAACCGCCTCGAGCGGCCGGTCCCAGAATACCTGCTCTTCATCCACGATGCTTCCGCCGAACTCGGCGGTGAGGTCTTCCCGTGCGACGTGTGCGGCCCTGAATATCCTGACTTCCGTTCCGATTCCGTCCACGTCAGCGACGGCAATGAACTCCTCTCTCCCCATGACGCTCCCCTCCGGGAGGACCGCGCCGGCGCCGTTCACCATCTGATATCTCCCTGGCGTTTCCCCCCGCCGGCGCGCCACCCGTTCGGGGTACGCAAGCGCAACGAGAAGGCCGAGACGGGAGAGATCCGTGCGCCCCACCCCCGCTCCCGCAATCGTCCGGAGCCGTTGCGATTCGGCCTGAACGCGGGCCCTGATCGCGTGCCCGACTCCCCCGCCCGTGCGCAGCGCCCGCACACGCGAAGCGATGTCGACGTCCCCACCGGCGCTTCCGGGGAGAATGTCCCGTTCCTCAAGAAGTGCGCCGAGTTCACAGGAGAGAGCGCCGAGCGAAAGCTCTTCACCCCGGAGAATCATGTGCGCAAGCCTCGGGTGTATGGGAAGGTCGGACATCGCCTTCCCGTGAACCGTGAGTGCTCCCCGGCCGTCGATCGCCCCGAGCAGCGTGAGGACGGAGCGGGCCTGCGCCATGTGAGAAGCAGGAGGCGGATCGATGAACCTTAGCCCGTCTCCCCCACCCCAGCGCGCGACGTCAAGCGCAAGGGGTGCGAGGTCCGCCGAGAGGATTTCCGGCGTGGACCAGGCCGGGAGATTCCGGTGCTGTTCTTCCGTCCAGAGCCTGTAGCAGATTCCGGGGCCGAGGCGCCCCGCCCGCCCGCGCCTCTGGTCAGCAGAGGCAACCGAGACGGGAACGGTTTCGAGTCCCGTCATCCCCCTTCCCGGGTCGAACCGGGGGACACGGGAGAGGCCGGAGTCCACGACAACCCGGACNNCGAGTGCGACGCGCTGGCTTTCAGGATCCGCGTCGCCGTAAAGCGTGCAGGCGACAACATCACCGGGAAGCCCCCCCTCCTGAAGAATCATCTCCGTCCGCCGGATTTCCCGGATCCCGGGGAGGAAGACGAGCAGGTCCCCTTCCGTTTCACCGAGGGCCCGGCGGATAATGCGCGCGGCTTCCCCCTCCACCCCTCCCCTGTAACGGAACGAAAGGTACCGGGTTTCCACAGGATGGCTCCGGCCCTCAGACTCGATGACCGGGACTTCCCCCATCACGCGGGCGAGCGAAACCCCGTCGAGTGTCGCCGACATGACAAGCACCCGGAGATCTTCCCGGAGATGATCCTGCACGTCAAGCGTCATCGCGAGACCCAGATCGGCATGCATGGATCGTTCGTGGAACTCGTCGAAAATGACAAGGCCCACGCCGGGGAGATCCGGGCTCGAGTGAAGGAGACGCGTGAGTATCCCTTCCGTCACAACCTCGATGCGCGTGTTCTTTCCCGCAACGGCTTCCCCCCTGATCCGGTAGCCGACGGTTTCCCCCGCGCGTTCACCCAGCTGCGCCGCCATGTACGACGCGGCACGCCGGGCCGCGAGCCGCCGGGGTTCGAGCATGAGTATCTTTTTCCCCGCGATCCAGCCGGCGTCAAGGAGAGCGAGGGGGACGCGCGTCGTTTTTCCCGCTCCCGGCGGAGCGCTGAGAATGACGCGGCGTGAAAGGCCGAATTCCGCGGCCAGGCGCGGGAGTGAGTTCTCGATGGGAAGCAGGTTCATTGCAGCGCAGTGTGCGGGAGAATGGCAAATCGCCATAATATGCCGATTCAGGGGGAGAATTGCACCGGGCGGCGAAATTCGGTATCTTGAAAATCCATGGACGCTTAGCTCAGCTGGTTCAGAGCGCCGCCCTTACAAGGCGGAGGTCGTAGGTTCGAACCCTACAGCGTCCACGAACGACGGGCGTCGTGAGGAATGTGGAAAATCTTCACTCCGGATACCCTGCGAGAACAGAAGAACATACTGCTCATCAGAGACTGGTTCAGGCGTCATGCGATGAGCCTCCTGGTTCCGGGAACGCTCGCCGCGGTGCTCGTGTTCGCCCTCCGCCTGAGCACCCCCCTGGCAAGACTGATGACCGACGGTGCGGAGTACCTGAACCTCGCAAACCTCGGTCTGGTGCCGCAGGCCCACCTCGGAGCTCCTTTCGTCTATCGATTCGCCGTTCCGCTCTTCGTGCACGTTCTGGGTCTCGTGACAGGCGCACCTCCGGTTTCCGTCTTTCCGGTGGTGGCGTTTGCCGCGTGCATCGTGCTTCTGACGGGAGCATACAGGGTCGCGCTGATTGTAGATCCGTCACCCGCCAACGCGCTCGTGGTCATGCTTCTCCTTGCATGTTCGCTTTTCGTCGTGCGTTTTCCACTGTACTGTCCGTATGACGTCGACGTTGAGGCGTGCATCGTTTCATTTGCAGCTTTTGCCTGCATCCTCCGGCGCGCGTATCCGGCCGCTCTGGCGGTCTCGCTCGTGGGATTGATCTTCAAGGAGTTTCTCCTCGCCCCCCTCGCCGTTCTGACCGGCATGTTCGTCCTGCACTCTATCCGGGAACGGTCTGCCAGGGAGTTCCGGTGGGCACTGCTGACATTCGGACTGACCTTTTGCTTTTTTTTTCTGCCGAGACTTCTCATCCCTGTCAGCGGAGGATACGGCACGTCGCTGCATTACAAAGTCGACGCTCCCAGTCGGACTCTGTACCTCTCGGAGCTGCGCATGTTCCTGGCCTGGCCGCCGAACCCGGACATCCTCATTAACGTCGTCCTGTCACTCGTCTCGTTCTGGCTCCCCGGACTTATGCTGCTGACCCCCGGGAGAATCCGGGCACTCCGGGCGGATCCGGGCTTCGAATGGATCACCGTCATACTCTGGACAGCGACCGTTCTCCTGCTTATGTCGATAGGGGGGACGAAAGTCATGGTCTTTGCGATTTACACGGCGCCCGTACTTGTCCTTATCGTCAGCCTACTCCTGAGGATGAACGTGCATGCCGCCGAGGTATCCGCCGTCGTCATTGGAACGGCTGTTTTCAACCGGATCATGTTCAGCTTCGGCTCCGCGGGGGGAGACCCGGGGACCGATATCGCATTCTATGGAGCCTACAGAGGGCTGACGGAGGTCACCGCCTGGAGGTTCGCCGAAGTGATCGGATGGGTCCTCGTGGCATGGGTGGTCCGCCGGCTGTCACGGCAGAGTCACCCGGCGCTCATACCATAGGGAGAAGTCCAGAATCGCCATGGAAAACGCCCTCCGGTCACCCACGGACGTTCACTTTCCCGTCAACAGGGTGCTTGTCGTTCTCCTCGCCCTCAATTTCCTTCTCCGTCTCTGGGTCGTGGCGCGGCCGCTGGAATATCTGGATGGCCTGACAATCCCGGACGACACCTATCTTTCGCTCACACTTGCCCGGAACATCTCAAGGGGCCTGGGCCCGTCGTATGCCGGCGAGCCTACGAACGGATTTCAGCCCCTTTCCGTATTCCTGATGGTCCCGGTTTTTCTCGCCGTTCCCAACAGTTTATCCTTTCCAGTTCACGCTGCAACAGCCCTGTCAGCCATCTTCGATACGCTGACTCTCCTTCTCCTTTGCAGGATTGCTGCCCGCCACATCAGGTCATCATTCACGCTCCCCGCTGTGGCGCTCGCATGGATACTCAACCCCGCAGGGATTCGCACTGCAACGAACGGGATGGAGACTTCCATGGCCTGCTTCTTCCTGACCTGGGGTCTTTGGATTCTGGAAGTGAATTACATGAGTGCCGGGGCTACCGGCTCACGGCGGGCAAGTCTTGCTCTCGGCGCGGTCATCGGGCTCGGAATGCTCGCCCGGATAGACGTCGTCCTGTTTGGCGCCGTCGCAGTTGCAACGATGCTGGCTGCGGGCCGCACTGACCTTCGGAAGACCTGCCGCGAAGCCATTGTCGTCATAGTCACGGCCTTCCTTCTCTATATTCCATGGCTTCTCTATTCGTTCTCCTTCACAGGTGATCTCTATCCGGTAAGCGGAAGAGCCGTCCGTTTCATGAGTCTGGCAACAGTCGACTTCAGCCCGACATTCCGGAACTGGTATTCACTGATCCTCCGCGCCGGGTTGAATGCCGTTGCGACAACGAACAACGCCGTCCTCCTTGCCGGCGGGGCAGCCCTCGGCGCCCTTCTTGTTGCCACACGCGGCTCAGTTCGTAACGGCCGGGAGAAGTTCCTGTGGCTGGCTCCCGCATCCGCACACGCAATTCTCCTGTTTGCAGCATACACGCTGTACATATTCGGCCCGTGGTTTTTTGAACGATATCTCTTTCCGACAACCATCGTTCTCTTTCTCATCCTTGCGGCACTTGTCGATTCTCTCGTGACGATGTTCAAGCGACAATCGCACACCCTGTATGCAATCACCGCTGTCGCAGCGCTTGTTGTCACGCTTGATCTCGTCGATCCGGATTTCAAGAGCCTGCTGTTCCGGTCGGATACAACATCGATGGGATACATGAACGCGGGCATCTGGGCCCGGAGGACTTTCGCTCCGGGCACGGTCATCGGGAGTGCCCAGAGCGGAGCGCTCGGCTATTTCGCC
>PMJQ01000019.1 GCA_003157485.1 Ignavibacteriota bacterium | reverse complement strand
CTCTCCCTGTCCGGATGGATGGGGATCGCCCGGGTCGTGAGAGGCGAAGTTGTCACGCTGCGTGAACGCGAGTTCATTCTTGCGGCGAGGCTGCTTCGCGTTTCGACATGGAAGATCATCACACGGCATCTCCTCCCGAACCTTCGCCCCGTGATAGCGACAGCCGCCGTACTGCAGTTTGCCAACGCCGTGCTGGGTGAAGCATCACTGGGATTCCTCGGGCTTGGCATTCAACCTCCAACCGCAACCTGGGGGAACATGATGGGAGAGGCAACAGGCTATCTCGCCTCGGCATGGTGGGTTGGCGTGTTTCCCGGGCTTCTCCTGGCTGTCGTGCTTGTCGCCGCCCATTCATTGGGCGCGAATCTGGCCGTCGAAGGAAACCCGGAGAGGGCGGGGAGATGAGCGTGATCAATTTCCGGTACCGCACACTGGGAAAACTGGGGGAGGGTGGCGGCGGAGAGGTGTACCTCGTTGAAGATACGCTGAAGGAGTGCCGGCAATCCGCAATGAAGATCCTTCACGGGGGAGACCGGTCTGACCCCGTTGCCGATGAACAATTCAGGAATGAAATCTCGGTCCTCGCTGCGCTGCACCACCCGAACCTTGTACGGGTCTCCGACTTTGGGATGATACGCCATTGCGACGACGCTGCGCTGAAGGGCCGCCGCTTCTTCACGATGGAGTATCTCCAGGGGTCAACCGCCGGCGAATGGTGGCGAATTCACCGGGGGCAACATGATGGCGCTGTGCAATTGAAACATTTCGTGCTCCAGGCGCTCGGTGTGCTTTCGTATGTTCATCAGCGGGGAATCATCCACTTTGACATCAAGCCCGAAAACCTCCTCCTGATATCGGGCGGAAAGGACGATGATCAATTCCCCCTGTTGAAACTGACGGATTTCGGTTTCAGTGCCGGGCCGGACACAACACTTGAATTTCCCCTTCGGGGCACGCTTGAATACACCGCTCCGGAACTGCTGAGACATGAGACATTCGACAACCGGGTTGACCTGTATTCGCTTGGCGCAACGGTATACCACCTCATCGAAGATCGTTGTCCGTTTGAAGCAGGCGATCCGGTCGAGCTCATCAAAAAGGTACTGTCGACAGAGCCGGAATTCCGCCGGTGTCGGGAGAAGGAGTATTCTTCACTGCTCCCCCTTGTGAGGAATCTCCTTCAAGAGGATCCCGGTCACCGGTACACGTCAGCGGGGGAAGCTGCTCGCGTTCTGCTCGACAATGATCCGGATGCGAGAACCCTCACTGTTGACAGGCTCCCCAGGCCGGGTTTCGTCGGGAGGGAAAAGGAGAAAGATCTGATCGGTGCTGCAATTGCTTCGCTGCGCGGCGATCCTGCCGGCAATCCCTGTGGTGCAATCGTGATTGAGGGTCCCGAAGGAATCGGGAAAACGGCCCTCTTGAACGAAATGGCGAGTGTGTCACTGGCAGCCGATGTTCCGGTGTTCGACGTGGCTGTCCCGCAGCACGATCTGCCGTTTGGCGCAGTTCTTTCCCTGGTGCCTCTCCTTCGTGCGGAAGGAATGTCCCGGTCCGTCGAAGCCGGCAAGTTGATGGACCGGTTTGCGGCTGTGATCGGGGGCGGATCCGGTGTGGAGGATGCTCCTGCGAAGGAGTTGCAGGTGATCTGGATGCGGGAGAAAGACAAAGCCGTCGACGCGCTGGCACGGTGGATCAGCCGGATGTCGTCGCTCTTTCCCCTTGTACTCATCGTGGATGACGCGGATCTGCTCGACGCTGAATCGGGGGAAGTGCTACGAATAGCTTCCCGCGATGCCCGGCCGGGCCGGCTACTGCTTCTTGCGGCCGCGCACGGTGAAGCGAGCCTGACAGCCGGCGCCCGACATATCCGGCTGGAAGAACTTGATGCGCGCTCGGTTTCTGCAATGAGCGCCTCGACACTGTTACCCGTGGAATTGAGTGAAATACTCGGAATTCGACTCCATCAGTTATACGGAGGTCTGCCGGCGCTTATCGTTGAGGCCCTCCGCTCGGTGAGCGTCCTCCTGCCGCAGAATGCAGGAGGGCGTTCTCCTGACGCGGCGGATCTTGTTGAGAGCGTCCTGAGACAACTGCCCCGCGACATAGATGAGCTCCTGGTGGCGCGGTACAGGACTCTTGATCGGGAACGGCAGTTAACGCTCGGTATTCTCTCGTGCTTCATGTGGCCGGTGCGTCTGGGGATTGTTCAGAACATTCTGCCGTTTCAACCGCAGCGGACAATCGCATACCTTTCTTCGCTCGAATCAGAAGGCCTGGTCGCTTCACTTGAAGACGGTCAACGTTTTGTGATGCGGCATGCGAGACTGAAGTCTCTTGTGTATGCGGCGATTGGGGAAAACCGGCAGGAGAGTCATCTGGCAATCGCCTCGACGATGGAGGGGTTCCCAGGAATTCGGGCGGTTTCTGATTTACAGGAGCTCGCCTACCAGTACAGGGCAGGAGGAAGGGACACTGCGGCCATCCACTGGCTGGAGGCTGCGGGAGACGAGGGAATGAGGATAGCCGCTTATCCGATGGCAAAAGAGCTGTTCGTTGAAGCCGTCCTCCTCGCCGGGGGCTCAACGCAATCTGATGGTGACCGGATCAACGTCAAACTCGCTCAGGCGCTGTTCGGCTGCGGAAATTTTCGCGAAGCCGTTCGTCTGGCGGAGGAACAACTCGGGAGAATGTCCCTGGAAGCGAAGCAAGAGGGAGCACTCCACAAAACGGCCGGGTTTGCTCACTCACGATTGGGGAATTACGAAGAGTCAAAGCGACATATCATGGCAGCTCTTCGGAGCTCCGATGACGCCGCAATACGGCTGGAGCTCCAGCAGTAACTTGTGGGAATCGAGATTGCCACGGGGAATTTCGGTGAAGCGGAACGTTTAGGTAAGGCCCAGCTGGACCACGCGAAGGATCTCGGCAATCCGGGGATCATCGCATCGATTTATAACGATCTTGGTATTGCCACGTTCTTTCAGAATCTGCTTGATCAATCGGCAGGGCATTTTGAGGAGGCAATGAAGATCTATGCAGCCTCGGGACAGCACGGGCGGGTTGCTGACGCCATGATGAATATTGCCAATGTGATGAGTGCGAANNACTTCAGGCTGAAGCGTTTTCAGGAGGCCAGGAACTTCTATGACCAAGCCAGGGCGATTTATGTCCGGCTGGATTCCAGGAAGGGAAGTGCCTATGCGCTCACGAACCTTGGCGAGGTGAGTTTTGCGGAGGGGTGTTATGAACAGGCGCTCTTGCTGTGGGAAGACGCCAGGCGATTGTTTCGCGACATGGATGACGGCCAGGGAATGGTGGAGACATTGCTGCATCTCGCACAGGTGCATTGTGTGGTGGGTGATGCCATATCGGCAAGTGGCAATCTTGATGAGGCCGAAGGACTGATGACTGAAAGAAGCCTGGAGACCTTCAGGTTCCAATTGCTGTGGCTGCATGGAATGCACATGATGTGTCTCGAGAGGTATGAATCGGCCAGCCTCTTCTTNNTGGCTGAATGCGAGGTTCGCATGGGCCGGCACGACGTGGCAGCGGCTCTTGCCCGGCGCGTAATGGATTCCGGTGAGGGGATGGTACATCCGCAGGTCGTGGCCGAAGCGTCGTATCTGCTCGGGAATATTGCCGCCTCTTCCCCATCGAGTGTCCTGGAGAAGCCTCTCCCGCTCTTCCG
>PMJQ01000144.1 GCA_003157485.1 Ignavibacteriota bacterium | reverse complement strand
GTGAACATTGTTGAGGATGATCCCAACGACACGAGCGTGGGTTACGGCGGGCTGCCGAACGAGGACGGCGTCGTGGAGCTCGATGCTGCCGTCATGCACGGTGCGAACCAAATGGCGGGCGCTGTCGCCTCTCTCCGGAATATCAAGAATCCCTCGAAAGTCGCGCGCCTGGTGATGGATCGGACGGACCATGTCCTGCTTGTGGGGGAGGGGGCGCTCCGGTTTGCGCGGGCGCACGGGTTCAAGGAGGAGGATCTTCTGACCGACAGCTCCCGTGAAGCGTGGCTGAAATGGAAGGAGAACATGTCGAAGGAGGACGCGTGGCTCCCCCCGCACGGCGACACCGACAGCGCAAAGGACATCGGGGAATTGTTCGAGCCATACATGAAGCACACGGGGACGATCCACTGCAGCGCGATCGACACGCACGGCAACATCTCCTGCGCGACGACGACGAGCGGGCTGGCATGGAAGATCGCGGGGAGGGTGGGCGATTCTCCGATCATCGGAGCTGGCCTGTACTGTGACAACGAGGTGGGGGCGGCGGGGTCGACGGGCCGCGGCGAAGCGAACCTGATCAGCTGCAACAGCGTGATGATCGTCGAATGGATGCGCGCCGGAAAATCCCCCGAGGAGGCGTGTCTGATGGCGTGCAAACGCGTCGTGGAGAACAACAAACAGCGCAGGCTGCAGGACGACCAGGGGAGGCCCGCGTTCAACGTGTCGTTCTACGCCCTCAACAGGAAGGGGGAACACGCAAGCGCGTCCGTCTGGGACAAAAAGCAGTATGCCGTCCATGACGGCACCTCTGCGCGGCTTCTCCCGGGGGCGTACCTGTACAAGAAATAGCGTCCGCACCGGGTACGGGCGGCTCCATGTCCACCTGTTTCTATTGACTTTTCCTTGGTACATTTGTATCCTGAATCGTGGTGCCTGCGTGGTGGGGCCGGCGGGGGGGGGAGATCAGAGGGCGGTATCCGCAGCCGGACCGGCATGCGGTCCGCCCCTTGCGGGGATCGGAGATGAGATTCCCCGGTCCCGTGTGCTCCGTTCTTGCAACTCATGCAGACTGGGCGCGCGACAACCAGCGCACGTGACGCTTCCGCCTTCGCACTCTTCTCCCTCCGTCACATCGTCCTCCCCTTCGGCGCTTAGAAAGCGGATTCTCCACAATTTCGGCCACAATTCAGAATTGAATGGACCCTTCGATACGACGTTTCGTATTACTCCTTGTCATGTTCCTCCCCCTTGCCGCGCGCGCGCAGCAATTCAGGGTGGATACGCTCGCGCGGGGGCCCGCGATACAGCTCCCGTCCGCCATTGCGTTTATTCCGGGGTCGGATGACAAGTTCTTTTTCGCCGAGCGAAGCAGCGGACGGGTGCGTCTGTTCGACGATACGGTGAGCGCCGGCGCGTTCGTCACGGTCCCTGTGGAGGATGAGAACGAGCAGGGACTTCTCGGCGTCGCGGTGCATCCCCTCTATCCTGATTCCCCCTATGTGTACGTCTACTACGTCCGGGCGTTTGACCGTGCCGGCATTCTCGAGCGCTATCGCATTCAGGACGGAGAAGGGGTCTCTCCGCAGCTGCTTCTGTTTATTGCGCGCCGGGACTACGACACGCGGAACAACGGGGGAATTCTCAGGTTCGGTCCTGACGGGAAGCTCTACATTGCGGTCGGCGATCATGGTGCAAGGCCGTCGAACGCTCAGGACACGCTGGGGGGGAGAAATCTCCGGGGGAAGATCCTCCGGCTGAACCCTGACGGCACTGTTCCTGCCGACAATCCCTTTCCCAGGAAGTACTTCTGGTGCATCGGCCTGCGCGACCCGTCGGGGATGGGGTTCGATCCGGCGACCGGGCANNCTCTACAGCACCGGGCACGGTGATCAGCCGGAGCTTTCCGGCATCGCGGTGTACCGTGGAGATCTGTTCCCGCGGCTGAACGGGAAGATCCTCTTCGTCGGAAACGCGGTCCCTGTGCTCTGGGCGGCTGCCCCCGGCGGCAATGGGGACACACTTCAGGCGGAGCCGATGTACAGATCCAACACCGGCTTCTCTGACGTGCAGGTCGGTCCGGACGGCTGCATCTACCTTGCAAACGGCCCGTACAGGGCGAGCAGGATCGTCCGGCTCTCGCCTCTCCGGCCGCGGTTCATGTCCGAGCCTCCGCTCAGTGCCGTTCTCGGGGAGCGGTACATCTACACACCCGCATTTTCCGGGACTCCTCCGGCCATTGAAATACTGAGCGCTCCGGAAGGCATGGCCGTCGATTCCACGGATTGGAGCGTCCGCTGGGTTCCCACGAAGCCGGAAGCGCTCGAGGGAAGACAGGCCGTCGTGATCCGCGCGCGCAACGGTGCCGGATCCGCGGATCAACGGTTCACGATCGCAGTCCAGAATGTCAACGGGCCCCCGGCGCCGTTCGCGGTGATCTCCCCCCCCGAAGGAAGCGAACGCCGGTTCCTCGGCGAAGATCCGTTCGTGACGTTCAGCTGGGCGCCGGCGAACGACCCTGACCTTGACACGGTCCGTTACACTCTTCAGATCGACACCGTTGCGGCGTTCAGCAGCAGGTTTCTCATGAACATCGACGCGGGTCTGTCCGACTCGGTTCGCGTTCCGCTCCCCCAGTCAAGCAGCACGTACTTCTGGCGCGTGGCGGCCTCGGACGGAAAGAGCACAACGCTCTCCGTCCCCCGCGTATCGAGAATCGAGGTGATTTTCTCCAAGTTCCTGGGGCGCGAAAAGGCCCGCCACGTCGAATCCGTGATCGAGCAGAATTTCCGCGTCCCCCTCAACCCGGAGCCGGGAATACGGTATTCGATCCCGCGCGCCGGTTACGTGCGTCTCACGATCTTCAACCTTCTGGGACAGGAAGTGGCCCGGCTCTACGACGGGACGCAGCAGGCGGGGACGTACGAGGTGGGGTTTGCCGGCGCGAATCTTCCGAGCGGGATCTATTTCTACCGTCTCATCGCCCCCGGTTTTGCGGAGACCAAGAAAATCGTCGTATCAAAATAAGTCCCCCCGCCGCTGCGCCTCACATCATCTGCTCCGTCGTATGATAACGATGGTCTTATCGTCGGAGTAATCGATGAGCCTGTTGTGCAGCTGCACGTCCTCGATGATCAACTGGCAGATTTCTTTCGGCGACTTCGACCTGANNTCCGCGGGGAAGGGGCCGATAATCTGCCCCGTGGCTCCGAGCGCCTCCGTCTGCCCGGTCGCGGCGTGGAGTACGATGGGGAAGCAGTGCCCCGCGTTCACGTACGACACAAGACCGTTGTCCGAATCGGTGAATTCGGCATACACCATCGATATGAAATGTTCCGGGGTGAACGTCTTGTTGACGAGGCGGTTCAGCCGTCCTATCAGCGTGGTCATTTTCGTCTGGAATTCGACTCCCATCCGGATCGCGCCCGAGACGTACAGCGCCTGTGCGGCGGCGGAGAGCCCCTTGCTGGCTGCGTC
>PMJQ01000149.1:8298-34727 GCA_003157485.1 Ignavibacteriota bacterium | reverse complement strand
CGATGTCTTTATCGGTGGTGAGTATGGGCATTGTATGTTCATGAAAGGTGTTCGAGCGCGCGCGCGGCGGCGGCCTGCTCCGCCTCTTTCTTGTTCTTTCCCTTCCCTCGCCCCCTCCGGCCGTCGGTCAGTGAGACCTCCACCGTGAACGTCCTGTCGTGGTCGGGCCCCTCTTCAAGGACGATCGTGTACCGGGGGATCCCGAGCCCGTTTGCCTGAGCGTATTCCAGGAGCATGCTCTTGTAGTTGTCGTCGGCGGTAAGGACGGCGCCGCTCTTCACGGCGCTGAGAACCCGGCGTTCCACGAACCGCCGCGCCTCGTCAAATCCCCCGTCAAGGTAGATGGCGGCGATGATCGCCTCAAACGTATCCGCGGCGATTGTGTCCTGTCCCTTCCCGAGTCCGCTCGACGCGCTCGGGCTTGTCAGTATGAAGTCGGCAAGCCCGATTGCTTTCGCATACGCCGCCAGCGCCTTCCTGTTGACAAGCCGGGAGCGCATTTTCGTCAGGTCCCCTTCTTCGGCTCTGGGGTAGTGATTGTAGAGGTACTCGCCGACGATGAGGTTCAGTATCGAATCGCCGAGGAACTCCATCCGCTCGTTGGAGGAGCCGGCGAAGCGCTTGTGCTGGAGGTACGATCGGTGCAGGAGGGCGCGGACAAAATGGTCCTCCGTGCGGATGCGGTACTCAATTCTCCGTTCTAACTCCCTGAGGCGTTCCCTGTCGAGGGGGTGGGAATCATCGCCGGCGGCCGGCCCGGGTCGGGCGGGCCGCCGGAACAGCCTGGCAATGAAGTGACGCAACTGCTCCATACAACCGTCAGTCGGTGAATTTTTTCACCAGCAGCGTGGCGTTGTGACCGCCGAATCCGAAAGTGTTGCTGAGCGCGTACTCCACGACCCGTTTTACGGCCGTGTTGGGCGTATAGTCCAGGTCGCAGGCGGGATCGGGAGTCTCGTAATTGATCGTCGGGGGGATAATGTCGTTCTTGCATGCGAGAATCGCGGCGATCGCTTCCACGGCCCCTGCCGCCCCGAGAAGGTGCCCCGTCATCGATTTCGTGGAGCTGATTTTCATTGTGCGGGCGTGCTCGCCGAAGACCGTCTTGATCGCCTGTGTCTCGCTGATGTCGCCGAGCGGCGTCGATGTGCCGTGGACGTTGATGTAATCCACCTTGTCGGGCGTGATCCCCGCGTCTTTCAGCGACCGGCGCATCGAGCGCACGGCCCCGTCGCCGCCTTCAGGCGGCGCGGTGATATGGTGGGCGTCCGCCGTAAACCCGATCCCCACCATCTCGCAGTAGATTTTCGCCCCGCGTGCCTTTGCATGGGAAAGCTCTTCGAGTATCAGGGCTCCGCCCCCTTCCCCCATCACGAACCCGTCCCGGTTTGCGTCGAACGGCCTGCTGGCCCGTTCGGGAGCGTCGTTGCGCGTGGAGAGGGCGCGCATCGCGTTAAATCCTCCGAGCCCCATCGGCGTGATGGGCGCCTCCGATCCGCCGCAGACCATCACCTCCGCGTCGCCGTACTGGATGATCCTGTATGCGTCGCCGATGGCGTGCGACGCCGTGGCGCACGCGGACACGGTGGCGTAGTTCGGACCCTTGAACCCGTGTTTGATGGAGATGTTGCCGCTGGCGATGTCCGGGATCAGCATGGGAATAAAAAACGGGCTTATCCGCCCCGGTCCGCCCCCCATGAGATTCTTGAACTGCGTGTCATACGTGGCCATCCCGCCGATGCCGGAACCGAAAACCACGCCGAAGCGGTCCGGGTCCTCCCCCTGGAGGGAGATCTCCGCGTCCGCGACCGCCTGGTCGCACGAGATCAGCGCGAACTGGGCAAACGGATCCATCCTCTGCGAGCCCTTCCGGTCGAGGAAGTCCGTTGCTTTGTAGTTCTTCAACTCGCACGCGAAGTGGGTGTCGTACGCCGAGGTGTCGAAATAGGTAATCGGTGCCGCCCCGCTCTTGCCGGCGATCAGGTTTGTCCAGAACTCCTGCACGGAATTGCCGAGCGGCGTGACTGCTCCGAGTCCGGTGACGACGACTCTGCGCTTGCCGTTGGTGGTCATGCGTTGATGCTCTCCTTCCTGTTCGCCCGCCGGACGAAGACGCCCGGCGGGTGTCCGGGCGTGGTGCCCGCCCCCCGGCAGGTGGGGGGGCGGGATATCTCAGTGTTGCTTCAGGCGCTCTTCGATTTGATGTACTTGATGGCGTCCCCGACCGTGGCGATTTTCTCTGCGTCCTCGTCCGGGATCTGAAGGTTGAATGCTTTTTCGAATTCCATCACGAGTTCGACCGTGTCAAGAGAGTCGGCGCCGAGATCGTTCGTAAACGACGCTTCCGGGGTGATCTGTCCGTCGTCCACTCCCAGCTTGTTGATGATGATCTCTTTCACTTTTGCATCAATGTCTGCCATGACGCTGACCTCCTGTGTGAGTGATGAAATAATGTGAATGACCGGATCCCCGCTCTTCCCGGACTACATGGTCATGCCGCCGTCGACGCACAGGACCTGCCCGGTGATGTATCCCGCGTCGTCGGAAGCGAGGAACCGGACGGCGGAGGCGATTTCCTCCGGCCTGGCGGTCCTCCTGAGCGGAATGAGTGCGACTATGGCCTTCTTTTGCTCGGGGGTCAGGGCTCCAGTCATATCCGTGTCCACGAAACCCGGTGCAACCGCATTCACCTGAATATTGCGAGAAGCGAACTCTTTTGCAATAGATTTGGTGAATCCGATGATTCCCGCCTTGGATGCCGCATAGTTGGATTGTCCCGCATTTCCGCTGATACCGACGATCGATGTGATGTTGATAATCCGCCCCGCTCGCTGCCCCACCATGGTCCTGGCCGCCGCCTTCGTGAAATTGTACACGCTCTTCAGATTGTTGAGTATGACGCGGTCCCAGTCCTCTTCGCTCATCCGCATGAGGAGGCCGTCCTTTGTGATCCCCGCGTTGTTGACGAGAATGTCGAGACGTCCGTGCTCCGCGACGACTGCTGCCACGAGCGCCGCGGCGTCCGGGGCGGATGAGGCGTCGGACATGTGTGCCGCCACGGTATGCCCCTTCGCGCGGAGCCCCGCGGCGAGTTCCTCCGAGGGGCCGGAGGAGGCCTTATACGTAAACACGACTGTGGCCCCGGCGGCCGCGAACTCCTCGACGATCGCCCGCCCGATTCCCCGGCTGCCTCCGGTGACGAGTGCGATTTTTCCCTGGAGTGTGCTCATGATATCGCCGCCTCCCCGCGGAGAGAAGCGTAATGTTGTTCCATAAGCGCGTAGCCCTCTTCACCGACGACGTGGACCAGCTCCTCCCGGCACGCCTGGAAGAGGGGAATGTCGAACGACGTCCCGATGGTGCAGCAGGTTTCTTCGTCCTGGAGCATCTCGTCGAAACTGACGATGTCGCCGGAGATTTCGATCGGGTACAGTACGCAGAAGAGCGGCTTGATCGCCCATTTGTGCATCCCTTCCGCCACTGCGGCCTTCTGCAGGCAGCATCGGCCCGCGCCGTCCAGAAACGCGCACTTGTCGTTGATGACGGTCGTCCCGACGCACTGCCCGGAAGGGAAATCCTGGTCTTCCGCCATTTCCGCCTCGAACCACAGTGAGGGATCGGTCGTCTGCGTCTGGTCCATGTGGCGCGCGATCAGGCCCTTGTGCGCCATGATCACGTCCCGTTCGCGCACGTCGACGTACACGCCCCCATCGCAGCACGCGGATGAGCATGAGCAGGGACCCGCCGTGCCGCGGAAGCCCTTGGCGAAGAGCTCGCCCGACATTGTGTACCTGTCGATCTTGAGAGATTTGTCCGGCGTCATCATGATGCCACCCCTCCGGCCCCGGCGGCAGCTGCGGCGAGGTCGCGCCATTTGTCGACTCCCGCCGTTGCCACGTCCGGCGCGATCCTCCGTACGAGCCCCTGGAGGACTTTCCCGGGACCGACCTCCGTGCATGCGGTCATGCCGTCGCGTGCCATGTTGTTCACGCTCTCTTCCCAGCGGACTGGGCTCGTGAGCTGCCGGTAGAGGAGCGAGCGGATTTCCTCAGCATGCCGGACCGGTTCCCCCGTCACGTTGGCGTACACGGGGATGCGCGCATCGCGGACCGCAGTCCGCGCAAGCCCTTCCTTCAGCCCCTCCTGTGCGCTCTCCATGAGAGGCGAGTGGAACGCGCCGCTGACGACGAGCTCTTTGACGATCTTCGCACCGCGCGATCGGGCAAGTTCCATCCCTTTGTGCACTCCTGCCACCGACCCGGATATCACGACCTGTCCGGGAGAATTGAAATTCGCCGGGCGGACGATTCCGGAGGAAGCCGCCTCGCGGCATATCTCCTCAACTGCCTCACCGGAAAGACCCACGATCGCCGCCATCGTGCCCGGATGCTCTTCGCCGGCCCGCTGCATGAGCTCGCCCCGAAGACGCACGAGGCGGAGCGCGTCCTCGAACGACAGTGCGCCGGCCGCCACGAGCGCGGAGTACTCGCCGAGCGAGTGGCCGGCCACCATCGACGGCTCCGTTCCCATGGCGCTGTACAGTGCCACGCTGTGGAGAAATATCGCCGGCTGCGTATTTTTTGTCTGTCGGAGTTCTTCCTCGGGCCCGTTGAAACAGAGCCCGCTCAGAGGAAAACCAAGTATTGCGTCCGCCTGCTCCATGAGCGCCCGCGAGGCGGAGTGTGCTTCGAAAAGATCCTTCGCCATCCCCACGTACTGCGAGCCCTGTCCGGGGAACACGTATGCCGTCAGCCCCATGGCGTCATCCGCGCTGCGCATTCTCGGCGGTCCACCGGGCGAGAACGGCGCCCCATGTGTACCCTGCCCCGAAACTCGCCATGACGATTGTCTGCCCCTTCCGGAGCTTCCCGGCCTGCCACCATTCGGAGAGACAGAGGGGGATTGTGGCCGCCGTCGTGTTGCCGTACCTGTCGATGTTGATCATCACCTTGGAGCGGTCCAGGCCCATCCTGTCGGACGTTGCGTCGATGATCCGGAGGTTCGCCTGGTGCGGCACAAGCCAGTCCACGTCTTTTCCCTGGAGCTTGTTCCGTTCCATAATCTCCCCGGAGACGTCGGCCATCCCCACGACCGCCGCCTTGAAGACGGTTTTCCCGTCCTGGAAAATGTAGTGCATCTTCTTGTCCACGGTCTCGTGCGTGGGAGGATTCAGGCTTCCCCCTCCGCGCATGTTGAGGGCTTTCTCCCCCGAGCCGTCGCAGCGGAGTATGTGGTCGATGATGCCGCCGGAGGGGTCCTCGCACGGTTCAAGGAGAACCGCCCCCCCCGCGTCTCCGAAGAGGATGCAGTTCGCCCGGTCTGTATAATCGGTTATGGAGCTCATCTTGTCGGCCCCGACGACGATCACCTTTTTGCACGTCCCGTTCTCGATGAACTGGGCCCCGGTGACGAGCGCGAACGGGAAGCCCGAGCACGCGGCAGAGACGTCAAAACCCCACGCCTTTTTTGCGCCGATCCGTTCCTGGACAAGGCAGGCGGTGCAGGGGAAGAACATGTCCGGCGTGACGGTGGCGACGATGATCAGGTCGATCTCCGAGGCGGATATCCCGCGGTTCTTCAGCGTCGCTTGTATCGCGTTTGCGGCAAGGTCAGACGTCGCCCCCTTCCGGAGTATGCGGCGTTCCGAGATCCCCGTCCTCGTGCGTATCCATTCATCGGTCGTGTCGACCATCTTCTCGAAATCGGCGTTCGTGAGCCGCTCCTCGGGGACCCAGTGCCCCACCGCGGTTATTGTTGCGCGTGTCTTGGTCATTCTTCTCCGTGTTTCGACCTGTGTAGTGAATCCTGTATCTTTCCGTTGACGTCCTGCACGACCGTCTTTGCCGCCAGCAGAATCATGTTCTTTATCGCCAGGGGCGTCGAGCCGCCGTGGCCGATGATGGAGACGCCGTTGACCCCGAGGAGGGGGACCCCTCCGGCCTCCTGATAGTCCATTTCCTTCATGACGGACCGGAGCCCTCCGCGTGCCATGAGGGCGACGAGCTTTTGCCTGGGCCCCCGCGAGGCGTACCGTACGAACTTCGCTTTCAGGAACCCCGGCATGCTCTCGCCGAACTTCAGGAGTATGTTCCCGACAAATCCGTCGCAGACGACGACGTCGACCTCCCCCTTCAGGATGTCCCGTCCCTCGACGTTGCCGACGAAATGGATGGGAGCGTCCCTGAGGAGGCGGAATGCTTCCAGCGTGACCTCGTTCCCCTTGACTTCCTCCTCGCCGATGCTCAGGAGTCCGACCGCGGGGCGGGGTGTGCCGAACATCGCTCCGATATACGCGGACCCCATCAGTGCGAATTCATACAGGTGGCGCGCCCTGCAGTCGACATTTGCCCCCGCGTCGAGAAGGAGGCACGGCGAGTGCTTGGCGGTGGGGAACAGGGCCCCGATCGTCGGCCGCCCGATGCCCTTGATCCGTCCCAGGATGAGCGTCGAAGCCGAGAGGACCGCGCCCGTATTCCCCGCGCTTACGAACGCATCGGCCTTCCCGTCCCTGTGGAGCGCAAGCCCGACGGCGATGGACGAGTTCTTTTTCGACTTCAGCGCGGAATTGGGGGCGTCAAGCATCTCGATGACGTCATCCGCGTGTGCGACGCGGAGCGTTCCGGCGATCTTTGATTCCGCGGCGGCAGGGGCATGCTTCTGCAGCTCCGATTCAATGGCCTGTTCTCTTCCGACAAGTATCACGGAGACCCGGCCTGAGGATTCGCGGACCGCTTCCAGGGCTCCCTGGACGACAACGGCGGGGGCCTGATCTCCCCCCATGGCGTCGGCAACAACCGTTATGTTTTTCCCTGTGGAGCTCAAGAGTGATGGCAACCGGATGGTTCATGAAGGGGGTTCATGCCGGCGGCGCGGAGGCGGCCAGCACACTTCACCCCCCGCCCTGCGGGACGGCAGGAGGGGATGAGCCGTGCGGGTCTCAGGATGCCTTGGGAATGACTATGGAACGGCCGTTGTAGTACCCGCAGTTCGGGCAGGCACGATGGGGAAGCTTTTGTGTGTGGCAATTCGGACACTCTGAGACGGCGGCCGCGGTCGCTTTATAATGCGTCCTGCGTTTCCGTCCGCGGGTCTTGGAATGTCGTCGTTTCGGATTCGGCATATGCGCTCCTATCCAGCCTGGTTCGACTTGTTGTTCTGAAGTTCTTTCAGTTTATCCCATCGCCCGTCAACGGGGACGTCCTTGCAGTCACACGAACCCTCGTTCAGGTTTCTGCCGCAGCGGGGGCAGAGCCCCCTGCAGTCTTCCCTGCAGACGTGTTTCAGAGGGAAGGCCAGGAGGACGCTCTGGCGGACGTCGTCCGACAGGTCGATCATCGTCGTTCCCGGCGACAGCACCTGGACCTCTGAAGGATCCACCCGCTCCGCCTCCGACTCCTCCCACACGTAGTGCATCTGGTATCCGAATCCGAGGGGCTCCCGGAAGGGGGTAACGCACCTGTCGCACTCCACATCCGCCGTCGTTGACACCGTAGCCCGGAGAAAGAGCTGCCTGCTCGTCTTCTCCAGCGTCACATTCGTTTCCACCTCGTCCCTGAACCCGGGAGGGAGTCCGAGTTCAGCCGGTGTGGTCCGGAAGCTGTACTCATGAACCCCTTCGGAGAGGCCCCCGACCTGTATTCTCATGAAATCTCCCCTCTCGTGCCGCGCGAAAAAGCCGCGCGCCCGGTCGCCTGACCCCCTCCGGGACGCTGAAAATCCGCCGGAATGGGCGGCAATTGACCGTTTACACAAAAGCCATACAATATATGCATACGGGCGAAGAGAGTCAAGAAAACAGGCCTGCCGGGGGTCTGATAAGTAGGGAGGAGTTAGCCTGGCGCCCGGTGTCCGGGAGGCCACTGGCGGAATCGGGGGGGAACCCGCGGGTTCCCGCCTCCCTGAGGTGTGGAAGCGGGAACCCGTGGAGATTTCGTTACTCCTGCTTCATCGGTTCACCGTGCACGAGCAGCTCGGCCTGAACCTGCTCGATGGTCTCGGCGAGCGCCTCGCGGAATTTTTCGAAATCCTCTTTATAGAGGAATATCTTGTGCTTTTCGTACTCCTCGTCACCGACCCGCTTGCTTTCCGTGATCGTGATGTAGAAATCTTTTTCGGATTTTGTCGACTTGACGTCGAAAAAGTAAGTCCGCTTCCCCGCCCGTACCCGCTTCGTAAATATCTCATCTTTGTAGCCGCTGTTTTCCAAGTCCCTGTCCTCCCTGTTAGAATAGCCTGTTCTGTGGTGGAGTGTCTCTGGATGTTAGTGTCTGATGACCGCAACCTTGCCGGATCCCGCCTGACTCCCGTCCTGCGTGAATCCCACGATGATATACACGCCCGAGGCGACGACGTTCCCCTGGTTGTCCCTCCCGTCCCAGAATCCGATGCGCCCCCCGGGGGTCTTGATTTCCCGGACGAGTCTCCCGTCGATCGTCAGTACCTTGATGCTCGAATTTGCTACGAGGCCGTCGACCGTCAGGAGCGTCCCGTTCGGCACGAGGTACGGGTTCGGATAGACGCTGAGCTTGTCGAACTGCGCCTTCGGCGCGACGGCGGGAGTGCTGAACGCGGCGAGACCCCCCGTCGTCCCGAAATACACCGTTCCCGTTCCGGGGTCGATTGCGATGCTTTTCACGTCGTTGTCGATGAGCTTTCCCGAAGTGCTCTCGACAGTGTACGACGCGAGCGCCTGCGTCCCGTCCGGGGAGTACAGTATCACCCCTTCGCTTGTGGCGACCCACTTCTGATTGAGCGGGTCGACGGCGATGGCGTTCACCGTCAGCCCGTTCGCCGGCCTGTACGTGGCGATGCCCCCGCTCACCAGCGGATTCGAAGGATCGAGTATGATCGCGATCCCCCGGTTCGTCCCCACCCAGATTTCGTTGTCCCTGTCCACGACGATCGTCGAAGCGTCGTCGCTCGGGAGACCGTTTGCGCTTGTGATGTGCACCGCGGCGATGCTGTCGATCGATCCTCCGTTGGCGAGCGCGATCACGCCTTTAAGCGCCGGGTCCTTGACGACCGCCCAGAGGTTGTCTGATGCATCGACGGCAAGGCACCTGTTGACGGGCCTGTCGATGAGCCTGTCAACCTTTGTCCCCTCGACGTACACGGGGACGTGCCTCCACGTTCCGTCGGGCTTGCGTACCGCCAGCACGTTATGATCCGCCGGCAGGACGATTGGTATCCAGAGGTTCCCGTGGCTGTCACACGCGACACTGCCCGGGACGATGTATGTATAGTCTGCGGTTGCCTGTACGTACAGCCCCTCCATCCCGACATTCCGTCCGTAAATGTGGGCGGCATCGATGGAATCCGATCCCGCGGGGATTTCGACGATGCCGTAACCGTACGTGCTGGCCCAGACCGATCCATTGCACCCGACGGACACAAGATACACTTCGTTGTCGGGGAGAAGGCTGTTGGCCGTCGTGAACGACTTCCAGTTGTGCCCNNATCGTTACATCATTGAACTGGTTGGAATTGGGTCCGTTCGGAAAATGCGAGGTCCAGGAGGTCCCGTATATCTGGATGCCGCCGCTCAGCGTGCCGACGGACGGGAGTCCGTTGCTCCCGGCCACGACGGATGTGGGCGTGTACGCGAGCGCGGACCCGTATGCGTGGGAGACGTTCGTCGAATCGACACTGTACACGAGATTCGTCCCCGTGCACACCCCGAGAGACGCGGAGGATGCGCTGATGCCTATGATCGGGACGCCGGTGAACGCAGAGACGCTCTGCCATCCGGTGCCGTCATAGTAGTACAGTCCCGTGGATGTCCCCGCGTAGACGCGGCCGTTGAAGATCGTCAGGGCTGTTGGGGTGGATCCGGCGGGTCCGACCTGCTGGAGCGTCCAGGACTGGGGATCGAGAAGATTCGGGCTGGAGAGGTTCGCCCATACGATGTACTTGCCGGTAAAGCCGTCCGACACCGCCGCCCAGATGCGCCCGCCGTTAATGACGGCGCTGAAGACCGCGATCCGGTTGTTTGCGGAGAGCGTGCCGAACGAGGTGTACGTGTCCCCGAATTCCCCCTTGCCGAGCCTGTAGACGCTCAGCCCGAAATCGCTGCACAGGAGCACCGTGTCTCCGAACGTTACCACCTGGTTGATCTTCTTGTCTGTGGGCCCGGGAAACTCCACGATGTTGGAGATCGTGCGGACCAGCCCGGTGGAGGGGGTGTAGATGTGGATCATCCCGGTGGAGGCGCAGCCCCATACGTCGCCGTTTTTGTCTATCCCGACGGCGGTGAGGTCAATGCTGAGGAGCCCTTCGGCGTTTGTAAGTTTGAGGTAGGTATCCGTCCCCTCGTCCCAGCGGAACAGCCCTCCGCTCGTCGCGGCCCAGTACGCATGGCCGCTCCTGACGACCCCCTTCACGTCCTTCATCGACGTGAAGTTCTCCCATGTCCCCGCGCCGCCGTACATTGCGCGTGATCCCAGGAGGCATAAAAGTACGATGCGCCACCCTCGCGTCTTCATATCCTGTGCTCCGGCAGTGCGGACACCGCCTCGCGGTATCTCGCCGTCCGCCCCTGTCAGCGCTTCGAACCTTTCTTCCCTTCGGAGAGTTGTGCCTTCAGGTCCGCGAGCTCGATCGCCGAGAGCGCCGCGTCCCACCCTTTGTTCCCCGCCTTGGCGCCGGCACGTTCGAGCGCCTGTTCAAGCGTATCGGTAGTCAGAACTCCGAACGTTACGGGGGTCTCGGTCTGCAGGGCTGTCTGGCCGATCCCCTTTGCCACCTCCGCTGCTATGTAATCGAAATGAGGGGTCTCTCCGCGGATCACGCACCCGAGGCAGATCACCGCGTCGTACTTTCCAGCCGCCGCCAGGCGCATCGCCACCTGCGGTATCTCGAATGATCCCGGGCAGCGGACGGCCGTGATGGCGTCGCTCTCCGCGCCGTGCCGGACCAGGCAGTCGACGGCTCCCTGGAGGAGCTGTTCCGTCACGAGGCTGTTGAACCGGCTTACGACGATCCCGAATGAGCGTCCGCGTGCGAGGAGTTTCCCTTCGATTGTCTGCATTGCCTGTCCCCTTTGTTCGTGTTCGCCCGCCGGCGCCTACCGCAGCCGCCGCCGCATCATCTCCACGTATTCCGTGGAGATGAAGTATTTCCCGAATGCTTCCCTGTCGTTTCTCCTCCCGCCGTGGAAATCGGATCCGCCGCTCGCAAGGAGGAAGTACTCGCTGACGATGCCGCTGTAGTGCGCGACGAGTTCGGGGGAATGCGACGGATGGACGACCTCGATTCCGTCGATTCCCGCGTCGATGACCTCCCGCAGCACCTGTTCGCTGATGAACGTGGACGGGTGTGCGAGGAACGAGAGCCCGCCGGCCGCTGCGACGAGCGCGATCGCCTCGCGCGGCGAAACCTGGTATTTCTTCTCGTTCGCGGGTTTGCCGAATCCGATGTACCGTGAAAACGCTTCCTGGTACGAACCGATCAGCCCCTCTTCCACGAGCGCGGTTGCAATGTGCGGGCGGCCGACGGACCCCTTCCCCGCCCTGCGGAGCACCGCGCCGATTGTCAGCGGGATGTGCATCCCGTTCAGTTTCTCGACGATCTTCTCCGCCCGTTTCAGCCGTTCGGCCCTGAAAATCTCGAGATGCTCCTGCAGGCGGACGTCCCGGTGATTGATGAAGTACCCGAGGATATGCACGTCTGCTTCGCCGACGCTCGTGCTCAGCTCGACTCCCGGCACCACGTCGATCCCGCTCAGTGCGGCGGACCGGGCCGCTTCGTCGAGGCCCCCCGTGTGATCGTGGTCGGTAATGGCAATGGTGGTCAGGCCGGCTTGCCTGGCACGTTCGAGGAGTTCGCTGGGGGAGAGAGCGCCGTCGGAGAACGTTGTGTGAAGATGGAGATCCGCTTTACCATCCATGCAGAACGGGCCGGCGTAAGAAAGAACGGGAGTGGAAAGACTCTACAGATACCGCGATTTGAATTTCTCGTAGTCGTTGATGATCAGCTTTCCCCGTTCGATCTCGAGGTGGCCTTCCTTGATGAACGCGTGGATCATGCGCGAGATGGTCTCGCGGGATGTCCCTGCCATATTTGCAAGATCCTGCTGCAGGGGAAGCTCGTCGATCTCCACGCGCCCCTTCCGGATCTTCCCGATGTCGTCGGCGAGCTGAAGCACGACGTTTGCCACCCGCCCGGCCGCGTCTTTGAGCGAGAGGCTCTTGATCTGCGCATCCGCTTTCCGGAGGCGCATCGTCAGTTCCTTGAGCAGGGCGATGGCGACCGATGGGAAATCGTGGAGAAGCTTGAGGAAATCCCGGCGGTGAATCATGAAAAGCTCTGACTTCGTTATCGCCACGACGCTCGCCGAGCGTGCGAGGCCGTCGAGAATCGCCATTTCACCGAAGAAGTCGCTCTCTCCGAGTATGGAAAGAATGACCTCCCGGCCGTCATCGTCCATCCGAACGATCTTCACTTTTCCCGACACGATGACAAAAAGGGCAGCCCCCGCCTCTTCTTCGAGAAGGATGATGCTCCCCTTTTTGTACTTCTTCCGGACACCGACCTTGGAAATCGTGTCCAGATCCATCGGCTCCAGATCGCACAGAATAGGGACGTTTTTTAGAAATTCGATCTCGTCCTTCACTGTTGCATTCAGAGTAACCTCGCTCAGGATAGGAGGTAATGTGAGTCGGGCCCTGCGGCCCTGGCGACTCCGGGAATTAATCCACGAAATATAGGCGGTGGTGTGATGAAAGTCAAGAAATGTCGCGGAAGTTCGTGCCCGAAGGCGCAGAAATAAGCGCTTCCGAAAGGGGGGGTCAGTCGGAAAGGAGATAATAGCTGAAGAAGCCGAACCCGACCTCCGTGATGAGGAGCGAGATTGCAGCCGATGTGTCGAGCCGGGCCGTTTCCCGTTGAAGGGAGGGGTCCCCTGACTGCTGAAACAGAGCGTTTCTTCCGTCTGCTTTGATCTTGAAATATGCCGCCGCAACGCCGGCGGCGACCGCCACCCCCCCGGCAACGTAGAGCCTGAGCCCCGTGTGTTCAGAGCTGCCGCTCTCGGTCATCAGCGGGCTATCAGGCTGCTCTGATTGCCATATTTTTTGGAGCTCTACGCGTGCAATACCCGGATCCCCCTTGGGGAGCGAGAGTATCGTCCTTTCATAACCTTTCCGCACGACCGTGACATTTGCGGGAAAACCGCCCGGGCCCGAGGCGAGGACGCACGGGGTAGTCCCTGCCGCCGAGTCCCCCATGTAGACGATGGCCCCCGAGGGATCGGTGATGACCATGACCCGGCGCTCGAACGCATATCTGAGCGTCCGTTTCTCCCCCGGCGACAGGTATACCGTGTCGTTGATCCTCCCCGCGAGCCAGGAATGGAGATCCCTCTGGAAAAGCCTGAGGAGGTGTTTTCCTCCCCGGAGCGAATCGACTGTCAGGGGTGTTGTCCCCGCACGGACGGAATCGACGAACACAATCGCCGTGTCTGCTCCTGTCAGGATCGTGATGGAGCCGGAACCGGGCGCCGCCGAGTCCGGAGGCGCGCTCTCCGCATGCGCCGCGGAAAACGCTCCGGCCGCGGCAAGAAGAACGCCGGCCACGCTCCGGAACGTGCTTCTCATTTCACCTCCCTGAACGCAATCAGATCGTGCTCGTCAGTCGTGACGAAAAGCCGGCCGAATGCCGCTGCGGGGGATGTCCTTATGCGTCCCCCCGCATCCGTTTTCCAGAGTATCGCCCCGTTGTCCGGATCGAGGCCGAAGACCTGTTTCTTCATCGTGCCGATGTACACGGTCCTTCCTGCGACGGCGCCCCCTGCGTTTATCGGCCCGCCGAGGTCGGTGTGCCACAGGAGTGTTCCGTCGCTCCTGCTGAATCCGAGAGCTTCCCCCGACAGGTTGCCGACGATGATCACGCTCCCTGCGGGAACGGCGTTGGCGTATATCGAACCGGCGGTGCGCGCTTTCCACACCGGCCGGCCTGTGAGGATGTCGAGCGCGAAGAACTCCCCGTGCCGGTTTCCCACGAAGACCCGCCCCGGCACGATGAGCGGCGATGCGAGGACCGGGGCTCCGGTCCCGAACGTCCATGACACCGTCCCGCTGTCTGCGTCGAGCCCGTACACGGTCCCGTCGTCTGCTCCGAATACGATCGTCGCGCTGTCGGCGGCGGGGGAGGAGCGGATCCCCTTGAACGTGCGGTTGTCCGGAATTTCGAATTTCCACCTGACGTCCCCCGTCGCCTTCTCGATGCAGAAGAACGTCCCCGCGGTGTTCCCGAAATAGAGCCTGTCTCTGAAGAGGCACGGAGTGACCTCAACGTCGCCGTAGCTCTTCCTCCAGAGAGCTCTGCCGTTAAACAGGTCGAACGCCGTGATCGAGACCCGCGAATTGGAAAGGGCGACGTACGCGACACTCCCGTCGATCACCGGTGAGCCCTGTATGGCGTCGCCAAGCCCGATCGATCCGATCTGTTTTCCCGTGGAGGCGGAAAACGCATATAGATCTCCCCTCAGGTTTCCCACGAACACGACGCTGTCGACGACGACGGGCGATCCGTTCCCCGTTCCCGCGGCGATGTCTTCCGACCATGCGCGAGCGAGCGGGGGGGAGAGCGCACCCGGCGACGTGGCGGAGTGGCCTGTGGTGCGGGCGAATGTCGGCCAGTCGTCGGGCCGGGCACGGAGGGTGCGCTCCATCCTGAGTCCCGTGCACCCGGCCGCGAAAAGAAGCCCTGCAATCACGATAAGCCGCTGTCGCATCAGAAATCCCATCCGAAGAAGAACTGCGTGAAGAGGCCGTTCTGGAGCGACGTGAAATTGTTCTCGATCCGCTTCCCGATGTCGTAACGGAGGACAAGCACCCCCCCCAGGTTCATCCGGAGCCCCCCGCCGAGGCTCCCGTACGTCTGCGTGTACTGCGTGTCCCATGCGCTCCCCGCGTCGAAGAACAGCGCGCCCCGGATCGACCAGAAGCTTATCCCGCCGAACGGGAACCTGACGGCGAACTGGTCGATGAAGGGGAACCGGAGCTCCTGGCTCGTCAGCCAGAGCTTCTGTCCCCGGAGTGACCAGAGCGGCCATCCGCGGAGATCCCAGCTGCCGCCCATGACGAAACGGCGGGACTCCTTGCCGTCATTATAAAAGAGCCAGAGGCGCGACGCGAACGCGCTCCGGGTCGCAAGCCGGAGATAATTTCGATAGTCGGCGATGATCGAGTAATAATTGACGTTCGAGTACTGTATGTCGGACGTGTAGGCGAGCGTCAGGCTGAACGCGTTCCCGTCGAGCGGGCCGCTCGGTCCCCAGAGCGAATTGTCGTGGACGAACGCGATCGAATTCGAAAGGAGGAGCGCCCTCCGTTCCACGAAATCGCCCAGGAGCTCCCTGTTGGAATTGCTCAGGCTCACGCTCGTTTCGATCCGCTCGAACTTGCTCAGCGGATAGCTCATGGCGAAGTACCCGCCGTACACCCGCTCGTAATAGTAATCGTCGGAGACCGTCAGATCGTACCGGCGTCCCGTGAACCTGTAGATGCCGTACGCGTAGTTCGTCCTCTGCCCCATGGAGATGTGGGAGATCGCGATGTTGAAGCTCGAGAGGAGGTCCGCCTGCGACTCGGCGGTGTTGTAGAGGAGAAAGTAGTACTGGTCGTTTCCGAGCAGATCACTCAGGGCGACGATGGCGCCTCCCACCGTCCCGAACACCGGGTCCGTGGAGATCGCGCTTTCGGCCACGTCAAGACTGTACTCTCCTTTGTACGGGAGCCGTTTGATCTCCGAGACCCCGGCCAGCGTCCTGGCCTCCCACGGCGTTTCCTTGTCGTAGAGGTCGATGGGACGGACCACGGAGGAGGTGTCCAGGACCTTTGCGACGTTCTTGACCTCCCTGATCTGGAAGCTAAGCTTCTCAAACGTCCCGAACACGAGGTCCCCCGAGCGCGTCCACGCGGGATCGAATGCGGGGGTCGTGAAACTGGTCAGGCGTGTCATCGAACGCATCGCGCCCGGCGCGTTCTTCGTGAAATCGATCACCCAGATGTTCTTCACCCCGCCGAGCTCCGACGTGAACGCCAGCTTCGTGCTGTCCTTCGACCATGAGGGCGCTCCCGCCGAGGCGCTGTCACACGTGAGGTAGTCGATCCGGCCGGAGGAGATCGTGTAGAGGAAAAGATTGTACACCCCCCGGGGTCCCGCGGGGCCCCTGTCGGAGGAGAACGCGATCACGTCCCCCCGGGGAGACCATGCGGGGTCGCGGTCGTCGTAGTAGTCGTCCGTCAGCCTCTGGAGTTCCTTCGTTGCGAGCGTCAGGATGTAGAGGTCGTCGTCTCCGGCGGAGTTGATCGCCGAAAAGACGATCTGCTTGCAGTCGGGAGACCACGACGTCGAGCCGATGCTCACGAGTTCCTTGAAGCGGAACGTCTGCACGACCTCGTCCGTGCGGAGGTCGTAAATGTGGAGCGCGTCGTGCTCCCCGCTCTTGGTGACAAACGCGAGCCTGCCGTCCGCGGAGACGTCGATCCTGCTCTGGAACGGGTGGAACGACTCGAATTCATCCGTCTTCTCCCCCTGTACGACCACCTCCCCCGTCACCTCGGGGTCCTTCTCGTCGAGATTCTTCCGGTAGATCCCCGTGTATCCGGTCCTGTTGCCGATGAAATAGACGGTCCGGACGGAATCCCCCTCGTACACGACAGGCTTTGCGCTGAATCCCTCGCGCGCCACCGTCACCGCGGCCATCGACGGGGCGTCATGTCCGGCGAGGAGGGGGTAGTACTGCTTCTTCAGCTCGTACAGCCACATCTCGTCGAACTCCCGGTAATCCTTCCCGATCGTGATCTTGAAGTCGTCGCTGAACGAGTTCGCCTTCCAGAAATTCTCCATGAGGAGGAGTATCTTCTCCTCGCCGAACGTCCGCGAGAGGAACCCGAGGGCGTTCTGTCCCTCCTTGTACATCACGAACGTCCCGTAGATCTTGTCCATGTCGTCCAGGCCGACGACGCTCCCGTTCAGGACGGCGTCGCGCATCACCATCTCCCCCTGACCGTCCCACTCCGTCGACCAGTACTCGGCAAGCCCTTCCGTAAACCAGAGCGGGGGGGAGCGGTCCCCGACTTTGCGGTGATCCGAAAGGACATGCCCGATTTTGCTCGTCATGAACACGTGAACGAGCTCGTGCCGGATGACGTGGCGGAATTCCGCGACCGATCCGTCTGCGGGGATGACGACGCGCCCCTTGAGGAATTCAAAAAACCCGCCCACCCCTTCCGGGATGAATCCTTCCGTCGTGTTCGTCTGCTCGAAGTGAATGTGGGAGCTGTAGAGGATCAGCGGGACCCGCACGTTCACGGTGTGGTTGAATTTTTGCTCCAGGAGCGCATAGCTCTCCTCCGCGAAGTGGGCCCCCCGTTCCGCAAGCTCCTTCATCTCGGTATAATAATAGATGTCGAAATGATCGGTCTTGAGGACGCGCCAGTCGAATTCGGTGTACTGGACTTTGTTCCGTCCGAAATAGAAGAACTGGGCGTCCGCCGTGGACGCTCCCAGGAAGAGAAGAAGGAGCAGAAGAGGAAGGAGATGGGGGGCAAGCCGCTTCATTGCATTCCCGTCATGCACGCGAATACGCTGACCCGGCGCGGCGCGCGGCCGGGGGGAGAACTACCAGGACGTCCCGTTTCTGAACACGGAAACAAAGAGGATTGCCGCAAGTGTCAGGACTGCGACAACAATGCCGATCTTCTGTTCTCTCGTCATGCGCGGGCCAGTTCCTGCTTCAGTCTGTCAATAACGGCGACCGGTGTGGGATCCACGCCGTTCAGGACCGCAAGGTACAGGCTCATCCAGTCTCCCAGGTAAATGAGCGAGAACATCCGGGCGAGAAGCGACGATCCCTCGCTCCACACCTCCGTTAGGCGGGGGGTGTGATCTGCCAGGACCTGCTTCGTCACGTCCATCCGTATCTGTACCCTCTTGTGGTCGTCCTTATCCCTGAGCATGAACACCTGCATCTCGCGCATGGGTTCCGTGAGAACTTTCCACCCGACAAGCTCGTTGTGGTTCATTTCAGGAATAACATGGCCGAAGGCGAGCGACTTGCCGTTTTCGGCGATCTGCCCCCTCCACCGGGTGCCGACGCTGTCGAACCGTTCCGCCGCTGTGTAGACCACGCCGATCCGTCCCCGGAGCTTCTCCGCAAGCTGGAGTGCGGGATTGCGCGCGCCGTCCGGATCGGCGTAGAGGGCCGAACGCTCCTCGAGGAGCGCGATCGTCTCGCGGATCGCTTTGGACCTGTCTTTCACGAATCCGGCTTTTGTAAGCGCAAGAAGGAGCGGGAAGAACGAATAGCCGAGCGCTGCCCTCGGCGGGAGCCCCCCAGGCACAAGTATCACCGGGCCCCGGCCGGCGAGTTTTGCGGTCTTCCCCCCCGACGTGATGCAGAGGATTTTCGCTTTCCGCTTGATGGCCTCCCTGTGCGCCGCGTTGGTCTCCTCGGTGTTCCCGGAGTAGCTTGAGATGATGACGAGCGTTCCGGGTCCGACGAACGCGGGGAGCGTGTACATCCGGTTGACAATGAAGGGGACCGCCAGGTCGTCGGCGAGATACGTCCGCATGAGGTCCCCGCCGATCGCGGACCCTCCGAGCCCGCACAGGACGATGTTCCGTATGCCGCGCGCGGAGAAGGGGATCCGGGCCGCGCTGCCGATCGTCACCGCCTCGCGGATCTGGCCGGGGAATTCCCTTATGAGGTCGTACATGCCGGCCGGGTCGGCCGAACGGATCTCTTCAAGTGTCATTGCGGGTCGTCCTCTCTTATTCGTCAATCGGGATTTCGGGGACCTTGTTTTTGATGATGGACGCCAGGTGGTCCCTGATTTCCTGGTCCGTGGACATCCCCAGCACCTTGTCTGCCACTCTCTTTGCCTCTTTGTACCGGATCGAAAGTATGATCTTCTTGATCTCAGGCAGCACGCTCGGCAGCACGCTCAGCTCGTCGATCCCCAGGCCGACAAGGAGGACCGTGGCGAGAGGATTACCCGCCATCTCCCCGCACATGCCGACCCATACTCCCTTTTTGTGCCCGGCGTCGATGATGTGCCGGATCGTCCGGAGCACGGCCGGGTTGAACTGCTGGTACAGGGGCGCCACCGCGGCGTTGTCCCTGTCGACGGCCAGAAGATACTGGATCAGGTCGTTGGTGCCGATGCTCAGGAAGTCCGCCTCCGCCGCCATCTCCTCCGCCAGAACCGCCGCGGAGGGGACTTCGATCATGATGCCAACCTTGATGTCCGGGTCGTACGGAAGCCCGCGCGCGTCGAGTTCCTTCTTGGCCGTCGCGACAAGTTCCCGCGCGCGCCGGATCTCCTGGACTGTCGAGACCATCGGGAACATGATCCTGACGTTCTTCCTTGTGCTGGCGCGGAGAATTCCCCGGAGCTGATCAAGGAAGAGCGCAGGGCGGTCGAGGAGCACCCGGATCCCGCGCCACCCCAGAAACGGGTTGGCCTCGTGCTCCGTGTCGGGGGAGATCTTGTCCCCGCCGACGTCGAACGTCCGGAATATCACGGAATTTGGATACACCCCGTCGGCGACTTCCCTGTACGCCGTGTACTGTTCCTCTTCCGTCGGGTAGGACGCCCGGCCGATAAGCTGGCTTTCTGTTCTGAAAAGGCCGATCCCCGCTGAACCCTGCGTCCGGGCGAACTCGATTTCGGCGGCGAACTCGATGTTTGCGGAGAGTTCGATCTGCTTGTGATCGACGGTCTCGGCGCTGAGACCCGCGATGTTGACGAGCCTCCCTTCGAATTCCCTGTACCGCTCCTTCTTCCGTTCCAGCGTCTGGAGCGTTTCCTCCGACGGATGTATGATGATAAGTCCCGCGTATCCGTCGATGGCGATGGGATCCCCCGTCTGTATCCCCTTCGTGGCCGACCGGAGCCCCACGACGGCGGGGATCTTCAGCGAACGGGCGAGTATCGCGGCGTGCGAAGTGACCCCTCCCAGGTCCGTGGCGTAGCCGAGCACCTGGTTGCGGCTGAATATGACGGTGTCGGAGGGCGCAAGGGACTCCGAGACGATGATCGAAGCGCCTTCGAGGCGCGAAAAGAGCTTCTGGTCCTGTATGTTCCGTATGATGCGGTTCATCACGTCGTCGACGTCGCGCGCTCGCTCGCGCATGTACTCGTCGTGTGCCGCGAGCATCACCTGTTTGTATTTTGAAATCTCGTCGGCGACGATGAATTCCGCGTTCTTCAGCTCTTTGCCGATCCGCTTCTCGATCGCCCCCATCAGGATCGTGTCGGCGAGCATCATGATCTGCGCCTCGAAGATCCGTGCGTTCTGCGACCCCAGCTTCTGCTCGGCGAACGCGTGGATCTTCTGCAGTTCCTTTTCCGAGCGTGCGTTGGCGTTCCGCAGCCGGGTGATCTCCCCCTCCACCTCGTCCGGCGTGATCGATTTCTCCACGACGTGCGGGATAAGCTTGCTGTAAAGGTAGGCGGGACCGATGGATATCCCCGGTGCCGCGGCGACTCCCTTGAGAATTGTTTCCTGCGCTGGTGCCTTTACGGTGTCCATNNCCTCATCCGGTCCGTCGAACTGCAGGACGAGCGTGGATCCCTGCTCCGCCGCGAGTGTCATGACCCCGATGATGCTCTTCCCGTTGATCTCGAGATTGTCCTTCCGGATCGTAAGCTCCGACTGGAATTTCGCCGCGGTCTTGACGAGGCTCGCCGCGGGTCTCGTGTGGAGCCCCTTCCGGTTCACGATGGTGACGGTCCGTTCGATCATTCAGTTATCGGCGTTCCCCGGCTGGCTCATTCCCCTCGGCGGTCATTCTACGATTCCCTGTGGGCGAGTTCTTCCGCCAGAGCGCGGAGCATTTCCCGCGCGGCGGTGCGGGGGAGCCGTCCAAGTTGGGACATGGCCTCGTTCGTTGTCCGCTCGACGACCTTTCCGGCGTCTTCGAGGACCCCGTACCGCGCGTATAGTTCTTTCATCTGTGCGATGACTGCGCTCCCGGAGGGCGTGACCGCGCCGTCGCCCGTCTTCCATCCGAGGGCCTGGCCTTCCTTCCGGAGAATCCGTTCAATGAGTTTCCGGTCTTCTCCTTCCGCCCGTTCCGCCGCCCTGAGGAGGAGATACGTCTTTTTTCCTTCGAGTATGTCTCCCCCGATCGTCTTGCCGAAGTCGTGAGCGTCTCCCGCGATGTCGAGAAGGTCGTCCTGCACCTGGAACGCCCTGCCGAGGCGCAGGCCGAACCGCCGGAGAGCGGCGACCCGCGAGGGGGTCCCCCCGCCGACAATCGCGCCGAGCTCCGTCGCGGTCGCAATGAGTGCGCCCGTCTTCTTCCCCGTCATGTGGAAATATTCCTTCACGCTCACGTCGGTCCTCTCCTCGAATTCCAGATCGAGCGACTGCCCCTCGCAGACGTCCAGGAGCCCCTGCGTCAGCACCCCGGCGAGCCTCCGGTGCGCAGACCCGGTCGTCTCGAGAAGCGCCTCGTAGGCGGCGCCGAGAAGCGTGTCGCCGGCGAGCAGCGCGTCGTTGACGCTCCATTTTCTGTGAACGGTGGGGCGCCCCCGCCTGGCGTCGGCGTTGTCCATGATGTCGTCATGGACGAGCGTGAAATTGTGGAGTATCTCCACCGCAGCGGCCGCATCGAGTGCGCGGGAGGCCTTTCCCCCGACCGACTCGCAGGAGAGTATCACAAGGACTGCCCGCACCCGTTTCCCCCCCCCGTCGAGCACGTACCTGCACCCTTCCCGCAGACGCCGTGCGCCGGGGGCGGGCCTGACACGCTCGAGCCGCCTGTCCGTGCGCCGGCGGATTGATTCATACCGCCGGCGGAAATTCTCCTGTGTCATTTGTCGGGTACGTAACAAGTTTTGCCGCACGAAGGTCGCTCAGCCGGGCGCTTCCCGTGAGGAACATCGCCCCCCGTATCTCCCTTGACCACGCTTCAAGAAGAAGGCGTAGCCCGCTCCGTCCGCCTCTCTTGAGTGCCGCCAGAAGCGGGCGTGCCGATGCGGCGATGTCCGCCCCTAGCGCGATGCACTTGGCTGCGTCAAGCCCGGAGGCGATCCCTCCCGAAGCGATGAGCGTCAGCTCTTTCCCCTCCTTGCGGAGTGCGGCGGCATCCGCCACAGCCTTCGCCGTGGGAATCCCCCAGTCCCAGAACAGCTCTGCCTCGGCACGGTCCCTTCGCCGGAGGGCTTCGACCCCCGCCCAGCTCGTTCCTCCGGCGCCGGCGACGTCGATGATCCTGACCCCCGCGTCGAGAAGACGGCGGATGACACCGGGGGAAAGCCCCGCCCCGATCTCCTTGACAATAATGGGGACGGGAAGGCTCCGCACCAGCATTGCAATCCCCTCCAGCACCCCGCGGAACGCCGGAGTCCCTTCGGGCTGCAGAAACTCCTGCAGGGGGTTGAGGTGAACAGCAAAGGCGTCGGCGCCGACGAGTTCCGCAAGCCTCTGAACGGCGGAAGGGTCCTTCATGCGCGCGACTTCCGCGGCGCCGATGTTCCCTATGACCGGGATCGAGGGCGCGACCTCGCGCACGATGCTGAACGTCCTGTGGTAGCGGGATTCCTCCAGCGCCTGCCGCTGGCTCCCTACTCCGAGGGCGATGTGTGCTGACTCGCAGACCGTCGCCAGGTCCCTGTTAATCGACAAAGCCCCGGCGTAGCCCCCCGTCATGCATGAGACCATCAGGGGGAGCGCAAGCTCTTTGCCGAGGAACCGGGTCCTCGGATCGATTTCATCGAAGTTGAGCTCGGGGAGGGCGTTGTGGACGAACTCGAGTCGCTCGAGCCCTGTGGTCTTCCCCCTGAAACGGACGTCCTTCCCGAGCGTGATCTCGACGTGCTGCTTCTTGCGCGATGTCGTCCTGTGACCGGGGGATCTTCTGGGCATGCGGACCGGGGACGTTGGAAACGAATTACGGAGGAAAGTAGCGATTTGACGCCTGAGAATCAAACGCCCTCACCCGGCCCTTCACGCCCGTTCCGGCCGGAGGGAGTGTGCTGCTCTCCTTTCGCCCGGGTTGATTTCACCCTGAGTGGTTTCACCGGGTGATTCCACCCGCGCATCCCGCCTTGATTATCGCCCCCTCTTTCCCTATCTTTAAAGACATTTTCCGTCACGCCTGAGAAAGTCCACCCGTTCAATGCGCGCGATCATCCCGGTTGCAGGGGTCGGGAGCCGGCTCCGTCCTCACACATACGCTATTCCCAAAGTACTCCTGAACGTCGCGGGGAAACCCATACTGGGTCACATCATCGACAAGATCATCGGTGAGGGGATCCTCGAGGGAACGATCGTGGTGGGGCTCATGGGAGACAAGGTCATCGAATACGTCTCACAGGCGTATCCGAACTTCCGCGCTGACTACGTGGAGCAGGAAGAGCGTCTCGGCCTCGGGCATGCGATACATCTCTCGCGCAAAACGCTCGGAACGGAGCCGATACTCATCATACTCGGCGACACGATATTTGATGTCGACCTTACCCCCGTCCTGAAGGGAACGACGTCCGCGATAGGTGTGAAGGCGGTTGAGGATCCCCGCCGGTTCGGCGTTGCCGAGACGGCGGGCGGGCGGATCACAAAGCTCGTTGAGAAACCCGAGAAGCCGGCGACGAATCTGGCCGTGGTCGGGCTCTATTTCATAAGGAACCCGAATCTCCTCTCCCGGTGTCTTGACGATCTCGTGGCCGGGGACCGGCGCACAAAAGGGGAGTATCAGCTCACCGACGCCCTCCAGATGATGATCGAGAGGGGAGAGACGATGGTGCCGTTCATGGTGGAAGGGTGGTATGACTGCGGCAGTCCGGAGACGCTCCTCTCGACGAACCAGGCGCTCCTGGAGAAGCACTCGACTGTGCGCTCGATACCGGGTGTCATTATTAACGAGCCGGCGTACGTAGCCCCCACCGCCGTTCTCTCCAACTGTATCATCGGCCCGAACACGAGTGTCGGCGACGGTGCCGAGATCAGCGACTCCGTCATAAGAAACTCTATCATAAGCGGACACGCGAAGGTCCACGGGGCGCTCCTCGAGAACTCCATCGTGGGGAACGATTCCGTGCTGTCGGGGAGCTACCGGCGCATAAACGTCGGCGGCGCCTCGGAAATCGATTTCTTCTGATCTTCTCACTGTTCCTGTTTTCGTCATTTCAGCAAGGAGAGCCATGTCATATCTGTTCACGTCGGAATCGGTGTCCGAGGGGCACCCGGACAAGGTCTGCGATCAGATTTCGGACGCCGTCCTTGATGCAATCATCGCGCAGGACAAAGCCGCCCGGGTCGCGTGCGAGAGCTTTGTCACGACGGGTCTTGCGTTCGTGGGGGGGGAAATTACAACGGACGCGTACATCGAAGTCCAGGATATCGTGCGGCAGGTTATACGGGACATCGGTTACACGAAAGCCGAATACCGTTTCGACGCCGAGTCGTGCTCGGTCATCTCGAGCATTCATTCGCAGTCGCCGGATATCGCCCGCGGCGTGGACACGGGAGGGGCGGGTGATCAGGGGATGATGTTCGGGTATGCGACGAACGAGACCCCGGAATACATGCCGATGTCCCTGATGTTCGCCCACAAGCTCGTCAAGCGGCTGGCGGACGTGCGGAAAAAGCACACCTCCCTGATGCCGTGGCTGAGGCCTGACGCGAAATCGCAGGTCACGATCGAGTACCACGGCCGGAAACCCGTCCGCGTGCACACGATCGTCATCTCCACCCAGCACGACGCGGGCGTCACACAGAAGAAGATCAAAGAGGACGTGATAAAGCATGTGATCCGCCGCGTGATTCCGCCCGAGCTTCTGGACAAGAACACGGTCATCCACGTGAACCCCACGGGGCGGTTCGAGATCGGCGGGCCCCACGGCGACACGGGATTGACGGGGCGGAAGATCATCGTCGATACGTACGGCGGAAAGGCCCCTCACGGCGGCGGCGCCTTCTCGGGAAAGGACCCGTCGAAGGTGGACCGGAGCGCCGCGTACGCCACACGGCACATCGCGAAGAACATCGTCGCATCGGGACTTGCAGACGAGTGCCTGATCCAGGTGGCATATGCCATAGGGGTCGCCCAGCCCGTTTCCGTTCTCGTCAACACGTTTGGGACGGGTCGGATCCCGGACAGCGAACTTGACAGGGTAATACTCGAAGAGATCGACATGACGCCCCGCGGCATCATCAAACGGCTCGATCTGCGCAGGCCGATCTACAGGAAGACGGCCGCGTACGGGCATTTCGGACGTAACGACAGGGACTTCACGTGGGAGAAACTCGACCTTGTCGACCTGCTTCTGAAGGCGATAAAGTAGGAACGCTCCGAACCCAATTTTTTCAACACACATTCGAGGAAAGATGAACCATACAACGGGAAAATTCAAAGTAGCGAATCTGAAGCTTGCGGCGGACGGGGACCGGCTCATTGAATGGGCGGAATCGCGGATGCCGGTGCTGATGGCGCTTCGCGCGAAGTACGCAAAGAGCAAGCCGTTTAAGGGGTACAAGATTGCGGGATGCCTTCACGTGACGAAGGAAACAGCCGTTCTCGTCAGGACCTTCGTGGAGGCCGGCGCGGAGGTGAGTTGGAGCGGCTGCAATCCGCTCTCGACGAACGACGCCGTCGCGGCGTCGCTGGCGAAAGACGGAACGTCGATTTTCGCATGGCACGGGATGAACGTCAAGGATTTTTACTGGTGCATCGAGGAGACGCTGAAATTCCACCCGAATCTTACGCTCGATGACGGGGCGGATCTGATCTTCACGATCCATCACAAGCACCCGGAATTTGCCGAGAAGTACGTGATCGGCGGAACGGAGGAGACGACGACGGGCGTTCATCGG
The DNA here is from genome assembly GCA_003157485.1 of Ignavibacteriota bacterium. Classification (GTDB taxonomy): domain Bacteria; phylum Bacteroidota; class Ignavibacteria; order UBA10030; family UBA6906; genus Fen-1273. The sequence goes on along the minus strand of PMJQ01000149.1, from coordinate 8,900 downwards.
CTCCGGGCGATGGCGGCGGATTCCGCGCTCAGGTACCCGGTCATCGCGGTCAACGACGCCGAGACGAAGTGGGACTTCGACAACGTGTACGGGACGGGGCAGTCGACGCTCGACGGCGTCCTGCGCGCCACGAGCGTTCTCCTCGCGGGGAAGAACATCGTCGTGGCGGGGTTCGGGCACTGCGGCAGGGGAGTGGCGCTCCGCGCCAAGGGGCTCGGCGCCAACGTGATCGTCACCGAGGTGAAGCCGACCGCGGCGCTGAAGGCGACACTCGAGGGGTACAGGGTCATGAAGATGGACGAGGCCGCCAGGGTGGGGGACATATTCATCACCGCCACGGGCGTGAAGGATGTGATCGTCGACCGCCACTTCACGCTGATGAAGGAAGGGGCCATCGTCGCCAATACCGGCCACTATGACTGCGAAATAAACCTCGTCCATCTCGCGAAGCTCACGAAGAAGAAACGCGAGATCCGGAGCAATAACGAGGAATACACGATGAAGAACGGGCGCCGGATCTACGTGCTGGCGCAGGGACGGCTCGTCAACCTCGCGGCCGCGGAAGGGCATCCCTCGGAAGTCATGGACATGTCGTTCGCCAA
>PMJQ01000149.1:3590-8264 GCA_003157485.1 Ignavibacteriota bacterium | reverse complement strand
AACAAAAATGCGAAAGCGGCCTCACGGTCGCTTTCGCATTTGTCGTCCACCCTTCCGGCACCAGCCGGCATCCTCTATTTCTTCCCCATCACCCGTTTTATCGCGAAAAGCAGGTAATCGATGTTAAACGGCTTCGTGATGTAGTCATCCGCGCCGAGCTTCAGCGTCTCCGTCGCAACGGAAAAGCCCACTCTCCCTGTCAGCATGATCACCTTGCAGGAGAGCCCCTTCTCCTTGATGAACTTGAGGACGTCGATCCCCGATTTCACCGGCATGTTGATGTCGAGAAGCATAAGGTCGTAGTTCCCCTTCTCGAGCATTCCGATCGCCTTCGCCCCGTCTTCCGCCTCGTCCATGACGAACCCCTGCGGTACCAACTGGTCCCTGACGATCCGCCGGAGGTCAGCGTCGTCGTCGACGAATATAATTCGTAACTGGTCCATTGTCGCGGGTAGTATTATGCAACCGTATATACTGAATAGGGACTAAAAAGTCAAACAGGGGTGCCCGGGATGACATTTCATGCTCGTCAGGGGTTTATTCCCGCCGTTCTTGCCGTGCAACTCATTGTCACGCACTCAGCACCCGGACAGGTGGGCGTCTTTCCGTACGCCGAAAATTTTGACGTGACCTCTCCACCCCTCCTTCCCGCCGGCTGGGAATCGACAATGAACCGCAGTCCGGGGACGCCCGACGTGACCGTGAGCCAGAGTGCGCCGCGATCGGCGCCAAACTGCGTCTCCGTCACCAACGGTACGGTTGCCCAGTCGCTTGCGACCCCGGAGTTCGATTTCACGGGAGTGGTGCCGGACAGGATATCATGGTTCATGAGGCGTTCCTCGACGTTCATCGCTCCGGTTGTCGTTGAATATGCGACGGACGGCGGCGCATCCTGGTGCGCGCTCCCCGGGGATACACTCTTTGCAGACGGATCTGTCACGTATGTGGAATCCACGAGATACATTCCCCGTTCACTTTCAGGAAACCCTCGCGTGAGACTCCGCTGGCGCGTTGTTCCCGCCCCGACAGGGAGTGCCGGGACGCTCAGATTTGACGACGTCACGCTCACGGTTCATTCCGCATCCGATCTTGCGCTCGTCAGGGTTGCATTCGACCCGCCTCTGCCGCGCGTCGCGGATCCCGTCAACATCACGGCGACCGTGAAGAATGTGGGGTTGACGCCGATGGCGGGATTTTCGGTCGCTCTTTATCGTAACTGCGGCGACACGGTCCACCCGGTCCCGTGCGATCTCATTGCGCGCTCACTTCCGCAACCCTCGCTGGACCCCGGTGATTCGGCGCTTATAGCTCTTCCGGGCGTGTATGTTGCGGGGGGAATGAATCCCCTTGTGGCCGTTCTGACGGATTCCGCGGACAGCGATCAATCCGATAACCTTCTTAACCTGGAAATCGACGTCGCTTCGCGGCCGGGAGGGGTCGTTATCAATGAAATAATGTTCGCTCCGCTGTCGGGAGAGGGGGAATATGTCGAATTTCTTAACAGCGGAGACCAACCTGTAAACCTGAGCCAGTGGCGGCTGACCGCCGGGAGCACCTCTTCCGCAGTCCCGAAAACAATGATCCTCCCGTTTACGGGCCCTCCGCTTCTCCCCGGCAAGTGCGCGGTCGCCGCCGAGGATTCCGGAATATTCCGTTTTTTCCCCGCGCTCTCCGGGGCCGCGGGCGGAACAGTTGTCATCCCCCGGATATGGGAGACCCGGCTGAACAATGCGGGCGGATGTCTGTGGCTTGCGGACAGTAGGGGTTTGGTTGTTGACAGCGTGTGTTATTCCCCTTCGTGGCACAACCCCGCCGTCATAGACAGGACCGGAAGGTCTCTGGAGCGGATACTCGGCACGGGGAATTCCAACGACCCCGGCAACTGGTCGACGTGCACGCTTCCGGAAGGGGGGACTCCGGGCGCGAAAAACAGCGTGGCGTTTTCAGGCATCGTCCCGGAAGGGACCGTCGCAGCTTCTCCCAACCCGTTTTCGCCGGATGGTGACGGCGTCGATGACGCGACAGTGATTCACTACCGGATTCCCGCGGGGGTGTGGTCCGTGTCCGTGAGGATATTCGACGCCCGCGGGCGTGCGATACGGACGCTTGCGACGTGTGCGCCTTCTACGGGAGAGGGAGAATGCGTCTGGGACGGCCGGGACGGAGAAAGGGTGATTGCAAGGATGGGTATATACGTCGTGTTCGTCGAGGCGACTGACGCCGGGCGGCTTTCAGCGTTTTCGGCGAAGGGGGTGGTTGTGCTCGCGCACCGCCTCCGCTAGTTCCAGGCTCCGGCCACCCTCCCGAATATCAGCTCGTCGACAAGCTTCAGGAGGTCTGTCACCGACGTCGTCTTATCGAGAAGGAAATCGAGCTTCGGGTCGAGATTGATCGCCTGCGAATAGACATCACGGAATCCGGAGATGAATATGAACTTGGTTCTTTTGTACTTGTCGATCTCGCGGGCGAACGCATGCATCTTCACGCCGTCGAGCCGCGGCATCCTGATATCCGAGATGATAAGGTCGATGTCCGACTTCGTGAGGACGTCACACCCTTCCATGCCGTCCTTTGCGGTGTGGACCGTGTAGCCGTTCTCGTCGAGGACCTGTTTTACCAGATAGAGATAATCTTCGTTGTCGTCAACAAGCAGTATGTCCATGACTCTTTCCCAGTTGCTCGTGGTTCGCTCCGTTTACCTCGCCAAAAATGCAACATTGGGGAGAATGATGCTGTGCGTGAAATCACACGCATGCATACACAGGGGTGACTTGAGTGCGAGCCGGAGGCGTCCCCGTGCGACAGAATCGGTGGAATCAGGGCATTCCGGTGCCGCGCGTCATCCGTTTTCCTTCCCTGCAATTCTCTCCACGTCCTCTTTCACGAGCCGGTAAAGGTGCCACTCCCTCATGTGCCGGGCCCCCGAACGTTTGTAAAAATTGATCGCCGGCTCGTTCCAGTCGAGCACCGTCCACTCCATCCGTCCGCAGCCCCGCGTGCGCGCTTCACGGACCATGGCGGTGAACAGTGCGTATCCGGCCTTCTTCCCGCGCGACTCGGGGAGGACGAAAAGATCCTCGAGGTACAGCGTCGGCAGTGCAAGAAAACTCGAATACGTCTCAAGGACGAACGCATATCCCGATGGGCGTCCTTCAATATCCGCGAGGTAGCATTCGAGTCGCGGGCGCCCGGAGAAGAGATCCCGGAGGAGCCTCTCCCTCGCCTCCCGGTCCGGAGGATCCAGCTTTTCGTACGCGGCAAGCGCTTCGACAAGTGAGAGTATCACGGAGCCGTCTGAAGGGACGGCCTTGCGGATCGTTATACCCATCGCGGGCCTTTCGTGGGGTGGACCTAAATTAGACGGAATCTGACTCTGAAGATATCAAGATTCTTGACTCTTTCAAACGGAAGGCTCATATTCCAAGAGCCGCCCCCACATCACACTTCCGGATGTCCCCCAGATGAAACTACTCCCGATTTTCCTCATCGCCGTCGCAGCCGCGATTCCTGCCCCGGCACAGAATCCCGTCACTGCAATCCGGTGCGGAACGCTCATCGACGGCGTCTCCGGCTCTCCCCGAAGGGATGCCGTCCTGGTTATAGAAGGAAATACAATAAAAGAGATTGCGAACGAAGTCCCCCCGGGGGCACGCCTCATCGATCTCTCGGGATCGACCGTTCTCCCCGGGCTCATCGATGCGCACACGCACGTACTTCTGCAGGGGGACGTCACAGAGGAAGACTATGACGAGCAGCTCCTGAAGGAGTCGATCCCGTACAGGACGCTCCGCGCGACCGTTTCGTGCAGGACGGCGCTGATGAACGGCTTTACGACGCTCAGGGATATGGAGACCGAAGGGGCGATGTACGCGGACGTCGACATGAAGAAGGCGATCACGAATGGGGTCATCGACGGCCCGCGCCTCTTTGTCTCGACGAGGTCCATCAACACGACGGGGCATTATCCGCTCCCCAACAGCCTGTACACATGGGAGATCCACATGCCCAAGGGGGTTCAGGAAATCACCGGTCAGGCGGAAGCAAGGCGCGCGGTGAGAGAACAGCTCTCGTACGGGGCCGACTGGATCAAGGTGTATGCCGACAGGGGGTATTACCGCTCGGCGGACGGAGCGTTTCACAGCATCCCGAATTTCACCGAAGAGGAGCTGAGGGCGATCGGGGACGAAACGCGCGTCTCGCGGAAGAGATTCGCCGCCCATGCCGTCACGCGCGACGGCATACTCCCCGCCATCAACGCCGGGGCCTCTTCCATCGAGCACGGGTTTGCGATGGACGACGAATGCATCGCGCTCATGGTGAAGAAAGGCGTTTACTGGTGCCCCACGATTTATGTGAACATCTACGTTGCCGAAGGACGTGCCGCGGCCGGCAATCCCGCCAACAAGGCCCTTCTCGAAGTCCAGCCTCTTGTCTTCGGAAAGGCGCTCCATGCGGGGGTCAAAATAGCGTTCGGTACTGACGTGGGCGGATTTCCCTGGACGGAAAACGAGGCGAAAGAGTTCTCGTATATGGTAAAGTGGGGGATGACCCCGATGGAGGCGATCCATTCGGCCACTGTCGTTGCCGCAGAGCTTCTGGACATGAAAGGAAAGATCGGGGAGATCACTCCCGGCGCATTTGCGGACGTCATCGCCGTCGACGGGGATCCGCTCC
>PMJQ01000149.1:0-3571 GCA_003157485.1 Ignavibacteriota bacterium | reverse complement strand
TTGCGCATTGAGTACACGCTCTCTATGCCCCGCCCCTCGAGCCACATCTTCCACGTGACTCTACAGTACTCATGCCTCCCCCCGGGGAGGAAGACACTCGATGTCATGCTCCCTGTCTGGCGTCCCGGGCGATACATGGTCCTCGACTTTGCCGGCGGGGTGGTCCGTTTCGATGCGCGCACGGAGGAGGGGAGTCCCCTGCGCTGGTCAAAAACCGATAAATCGACGTGGCGCATAGAGCTGGCCGGGGCCGCCGCCGTCAGCATCCGATACGAGGTCTTCGCCGACGAATTCGAACAGCGCACGAGAGGGCTCGATGACGGGCATGCCTTCGTGAACGGTGCGGCCATTTTCATGTACGCTCCGGAATACCGCTCCCACCCCGTCACGCTTGCCGTGATTCCGCCCCCGGCGTGGCATGTGACGACCGGGCTCGATTCGACCTCCCCCAACCACTTTCATGCTCCGGAATACGATACGTTCGTGGATTGTCCGCTTGAGATCGGGATGCAGAAAGACTTCGCGTTTGAGACGGAGGGTGTGCCCCATGTCCTGAGCATATACGGAGCGGGTGACTGGGAGCCCGATACGCTCGTGAGGGATATCGGAAAGATCGTCCGGGTGAACCGCGAGTTCTGGGGCCGCCTGCCGTACAGCCGCTACGTCTTCCTCCTCCACTGCGTCGCGGAAGGAGGGGGTGGGACCGAGCACATGAACTCGACAATCATGGGGTGTCAGCCTTTTGTGTTCCGGAATCCGGACACGTACCGCGGGTTCCTCGGGCTCGTCTCACATGAATATTTCCACACGTGGAACGTGAAGCAGATACGGCCGGCGGCTCTCGTCCATCCCGACTACCAGAAGGAGAACTATACCGAAGAGCTCTGGATGGCGGAAGGGACGACCTCCTACTACGGCGGCGTTCTGCTTGTCAGGGCGGGACTCTCGACGCGCGAGAAATTCCTTGATGGCGTCGCGCACGGGGTCTATGACGACAGGCTCCGCCCGGGGAACAGCGTGCAGTCGCTCGCGGAGTCGGGTTTCGACGCCTGGATCAAATACTGGCGCGGGAATCGCGATGCATTCAACGAGGAATCTGATTACTACGAAAAAGGAGCCGCCGCAAGCCTTGTGCTCGACCTGGAGATCCGTCACGCCACGGGGAACGCCCGTTCGTTTGACGACGTGATGCGCGGGCTCTTCAGGCGTTTTCCACGAAGCGGCTCCGGCTACACAAACGCCGATGTAAGGCGGATTACGGGCGAAATCGGCGGTGAACCGATGAAGGCTGTGTTCGATTCGCTTGTGAACGCTACCGCACGGATCGACTGGGAGAGAGTCCTCTCCTACGCCGGACTGGATCTTCTCCCGTCGGAGGCGCCGCAGGGAGTCTGGACCGGCATGGATTTGTCCGACTACGGCGGGAAGACGCACATCACCCGTGTCATTGCCGGCTCACCCGCATTCTCGGCGGGTCTCGATGCCGGGGACGAGGTCGTGGCGCTTGAGGGACGGAGGATCAACGCGGCGTCGCTTGCACAACGGCTGAAGGACTACAGCCCCGGTGACACACTTCGTCTCACGGTCTTCCGCAGCGACATTCTACGGGAATTCGTTCTGAATCTCTCCGGGCCCGCCGTGACGCCGTATCGCATCAAAGAGTCCGGCGACATGACCCCCGCGCAGAAGTCGTTGCTCGACTCCTGGCTCCCCGCCGGGGGATCATGAACCGCAGCCGGTGATTCACCAGCAAATTCACCGGCCGGTGCACTGACCAATTCACCGGATTGATCGGCGAATAAGAGGCAAGGCGCGATGGCCCGCCCCATTGATGGTTATCTCCCGGCAGCATTGATTGGATTCTCCTTCCTCTCGACGGCCTGTATTCACTCCGCAAAATCTGTTCCCCTCACCCCGGAGACTGCGGCGTCGCTCGGGATAAGCCGTATCATAATGAAGCCGTACCGGTATAACGACGTCGCAAAGGCGATACGGGACATCATCGATCGATAATCGGAGTTCATTCAGGCCGATCCTAACAAATCCATGTCATTATATAGATTCCTTTCCGTAGTCGTCCTCGATCGACTCAACGCGGGTGGGAACTGCGTCCGTCGTGATTCCGATTACTTCCTGCATCGCCTTTTTTTGCCCGATCGACAATCGCGAGGAGCCCTTCAGAGGTCAATGAAGTAGTCATCGTAAAATCCAGATCCTCGGAGAACCGGTAATCACCGAAGTGACATTTCTGTAGCGATGTCCCTCCCTTGAATGTCCACGATTCAATGGCTTCCCGTTGTCGTCCCAGAAAGTGCAGGAACCATCCGAGCACGTAGTCGTGGTCGACTACCGTGGGCGCCACCCCGAGAGAACCTGCAACACGTTGAATTTCTGCCAGAGGGATCATTCAATCTCTGCATTGATTCGAATGCGCCAGCGCGTGGATATCCTGCCCGTTGATCGGCCACCTGGCTGTAACAGAACGACTCCTGCGCTGAGATTTGATTGACAGCCCTGGAGGACTCGACGCGCTTCATCTGGAAGGTCATTTACCAGGTTTTCGAAGAGGAACCCGAGTCGTTTGACGGCAGATCGGTTCGGAAAGCGTCGAATATGGTCGCCGAATCTCGACCAGGAGATTTCACTGGCTGCCGATTTGACCGACTTGGCCAGCTCATCAATGGTTCCCGCTCTCTCTACATGGTCGGCACAGTCGATGAGTGTTTTTTCCTTGTCGGAGATGACAACGGGCTTTCCCTTGAACCACTCTTTGATGTGTCCGTAGAATTTAGCCTCTGGAACCGTAACGAATTGATATTGAACCCCAAGGACAATCCGCCCGGTTGCTTTCTTCCGGCTTGTTGTTTGCACGTAGACGATCCGCGGGATTTGTTCGGTCCAGTTCCAATGCCTGATTGCTGTCCAGTAGGCGATGACTGCCGGCTGTACGAGTGCCGAAGCAACCAGATAAGGTTCTTCAGACCATGTTCGCTCTCTCCCCGCTTCAAGCGGAATAACCAGGTACTTCCCTCTCTCCAGTCGCGCGAGCCACCCCCGCCTTTCTAGCTGATATAGTTTCTTAGATGCCATGGCCCTCGATTTCCAAAAGCGGACAGCCCTTCCGCTATCGAATAGACCACCTCCTTCAGCCATTATTGAGAGAAACTCAGCCTCACGTGGCCCTAATTGTGTTATAGTTTTTATCACCATAATACCATCGTAAAGGTCATTTAGGTGTAAAAAGATATAACATCAGTTCGAGAATATCAAGTGATCGTTCGAAATGAAGGGAAAACCAGGCTTTTCAGGCGGGCTTCCGGCTTACAGAGGACTGACAATAGCGCCGATTAATTCGGTTGCAGGTTCCTAGCAGATCCTCGGAAGCTGCTCTCCCGAGAGCATATCGACGACACGCGTGCCGCCTATCCGGCTCTTCATCACGGCGATTCCCGGGTGATCGTCAACGACTTCTCCGATTATTGCGGCGTGTTTTCCCAGCGGATGCGACCGCATCTCGTTCAGGACCAGGTCCGCGGATTCCGGCGCGACGAACGCGAGGAGCTTCCCTTCG
>PMJQ01000217.1 GCA_003157485.1 Ignavibacteriota bacterium | reverse complement strand
GGGCTTTCCGGTACGATTGGCCGCCTGTGGTTACAACGGTCCCGATGAGAAGGATGTCGGCAACCTACAGGCTCGCACAGAACTTTCCGAACCCGTTCAATCCGGTGACGACGATACAGTTCTCCATTGTGCAGCAATCTCCCGTGAAACTCGAAGTGTTCAATATGCTCGGGCAACGGGTCGCCACACTCGTAAACGGGGAGATGGCTGCCGGCAGCTATTCTGAACGGTTCGNNTGTCCTCCCACTTTTGCCTTATTTTGGTGTCACAGTGTTTGCTTCATGTAACCTCTGGAGGACAATCATGAAAGACTTGGCTTACCTGTCATCTCTGTTCCTGCTTGCAAACAGCTTCATCTTTGCTCAATCATTTGTGTACATCTCGCCGAAAGACAATTCAATACTTGTCTCTCTCGGTACGAACATCATCCTCAAATCAAATGATATCATAGATCCGGCAAGTTTATCCCAAACTGAGTTTTCCGTTCTGGGAACTGTTAGTGGTGAGCACAACGGCACGATACAATTGTCGGATGACAACAAGACGATCCTATTTAGTCCTTCAACGCCGTTTTCAGCCAACGAGAATGTAGGCGTCAATGTCAGCCGGGGTATCAAGACTATTGATGGAGCGGCTCTTCCCGCAGTGACAATACATTTCACAACGACGCCCCTTTCACAAAGCATGAAGATAGACCTGTCAACGCTGACAGAGGACGTACCGCCGGGTCAGCCTGCATCGGCAAATACGGTCCATAGAGCAGCTTCAAGAGCTGCGTCACCGGATTCGCTCCCTTCGAACTTTCCGACAATCTCTGTGGATACTTCAAATAGTCCTGCCGACGGAAAAATATTCATGGCCAATATATCACAAACCTCTAGTGTCGGTCAGTATCTAATGATTGTGAATAACGATGGCAGTGTTGTAAAATATAACAAGGTAGGCGGTCTATTCGGGCTAGCCTTTACGGTTCTTCCTAACGGCGAACTTTCATACGCAGAGGTCATCGCAGCGTCCGGCGGGTGGCTCGCCAATGGCAGATTCATCGTGATGGATACTGCTTTTGCACCTGTCGATACGTTCCAAGCTGGCAATGGTTATAGTTTCACATTTCCGGCCGAATTCCAGCTGCTCCCCAATGGACACGCCCTTCTCTATGCGATTGACCCTGAGCCGGTTGATATGAGCCAGTACGGCGGAAGTCCGAATGCCATCGTCGCGGGAGAGGTGATACAGGAACTTGACGCATCAAAGAATGTTGTTTTTCAATGGAGAAGCTGGGACTACCTTCCAATATCGGATTCATACATAAGCCTTACCACCAGTGTTATCGACTTGATCCATGCAAATTCACTCGATGTGGATGCAAATGGGGACATCCTCTTCTCCATGAGACATCTTTCAAGTATAATAAAAATAGATCGGCAGACGGGGAATATAGATTGGATACTGGGAGGAAAACAGAACCAGTTTACATTTATCAATGAGCATGCATCCAATGCGCCAAACTATTTTACATTCCAGCACGACATACGTGTGCAACCGAATGGAGACATAACGTTGTTCGATAATGGTTTCCAGCATACCCCCCAATATTCTCGCGGGGTTGAATTTGTATTAGATGAGCAGAACAAAACGGCAACCCTTGTCTGGGAATACCGGCACTCACCCGATTTCTTTGCAAGCGCAAATGGCTCCGTGCAGAGGCTGGCAAACGGTAATACTCTCATCGGGTGGGGACAAGCAAGTTTAGCCAGCAAGGTGATGTGCACGGAAGTTCATCCTGATAATAGTATAGCGCTTGAATTCTCCTTCCCATCAGGGCAATATTCTTTCAGGGCTCTAAAGTTTCCCTGGGCAAGCGGAACTCTGGCAGCTAGTGTAACTCGAGAAGTGTTGCAGAGTAACACATATACGTTCAACTCCAGCGCAGACACGACTGGAATAAAGATAAGATTTGACTCTCTTAGTAACGGTTTTTATGAATTTGCGACAGTTACAAGGTATACCTATTCTCCGGTCAACCCTGCATTCGGTGGACCTGCACCGATCATGGTTTCAAATTACTTCAATATCCTGGGTTCCGACATAACTTCCTACACAGGGTTTGTAAACGTCAACCTCAAATACTATCCTGCAGTCACCAATCCCAAATCAACCATCGTGTATGCACGAGCGAACAGCAATGGCACCTTCGTCCCTTTGCCGACAAGCTATGACTCAACACACGGTGCACTGACGTTTACGACGTCAAACATGGGTGATTTCGCATTCGGTATACCGCAGACGGGTTATTCCGCCTATGCGCCCGTCCCTCTGTCGCCGGCGGACAGTGACATTGTAAACCAATCCGCCCCGGTAAAGCTGGTCTGGGGTACGCGCGGGAATGTTCAAACGTATCATCTCCAGGTTTCGACGAACATGTCATTCAGTACCCCTGTCGTCGACAATTCGGATTTGACCTCTACCTTCTACACGCTAAGTCCTGCAAATAACAAGACGACCTATTACTGGCGGGTCAACAATACGAATGCCGCCGGCACAAGCGCCTGGTCAAACACAGAAATCTTCAGTACCGCCCCCGCATTCATAAAGATGGCATCTCCGAACGGTGGAGAACAATGGCATCTGGATTCAACGTATATTATTCGCTGGAAATCCAACATCGGCGATACGGTAAACATAAAGCTCCTGGACGGGAACACCGTTGTATCAGTTATCGGGGACACCATAGTCGGCGGAACGAACGCCTATCAATGGCAGGTCCCATCCAGCGTAAAACAGGATTCCTCGTATAGGATCAATGTTTCCAGCATAAGCAATGACAGCCTGTACGGTATAAGTAGTTCTTATTTCACACTAAGAAGCGTTGTTACCGGTATTACCGGTGTTACCTCTACTGTAAAGACTTATCAATTATCTCAAAATTATCCCAACCCCTTCAACCCGTCAACCACGATTCGATATGCGATTGCCAGTCGATCCCTCGTGACGTTGACGGTGTTCAATACGCTCGGGCAGCAGGTTGCTACGCTGGTCAACGGGAGTGAAGATCCCGGGAATTACGATGTGCGCTTCGATGCCGCCGGATTGGCGAGCGGCGTCTATTTCTACAGGCTGCAGGCCGGAAGCTTTGTGTCCACGAAGAAGCTCTTGGTTCTCAGGTGAGCGCCAAGGTACTGTTCCTGATCTTGTTGGGTGAGGAGCGAGGGCGCTCTGCTCCAAGTGGTGCTTTAGCGCGTTGTCCCGTGTCCAGAAATCGAGGTCATATCTGCTCCATTCCGCTGGATATAGAAGCCGTGGTTATTGGTTTCGGTCGCGTGGTCCAGTTCAAGGCGACATCCTTGTCGCCGATCGCAACTGTACTTCAATGACTACGGGATGAAAGAGTGCAAGGAAACGTACAACGGGGACAAGTTGTCGCACGTGTTCTTCAGCGATAGTAAGACTCTGTATAGGCTCCTTCCCCCACAGAAGAAGACGATCAAGAGTGGTGATGCATTCAAGGGGACTGAATTGCGCTATGACTGGGAAGAAGCTTCCTCTAAAGGCGAGGAGGAACGCCACGCCAAAAAGATCCCCAACATGATTATCGCTGGAAAAAACTGCGAAGCGTTTCAGACAACGCACAAGGAGACGACCTGCATTTTCGCCGGCTGGGGCCACGTTCTTCTCACGTCTGAAATCGGCGGCAGCAGCAAGTCGCTTATCAAGGCGGTAAATTTCGAAGAGAACGTCCCTGTGCCCGCAGACAAATTCCAGGTTCCGGCCGGCTACACCATTCAGTGACTCTCACGCGACTTCCTCTTTTTTGGATGAATGCTGAAGGAGCCGCTCGTCCGGGCGGCTCCTCCGTGAATCGATCGTTCACTTCTACCGAATTTGCCCCGGTGTTTGGTTGCTGGATGGTTCATTTCGCCGAATTCCGCCGAATTTGGGTGTTGATTTCATCACTCGGAACCCATAACTTCATAGGCACTTTCAACCTCATCCACACCCCGATCGCTGAAGATGGGCAAAAGGAAAGCCATTTCTATTTTTCTAGGGATTAGTCTCCTCCTTGCAGTTCTCCTCTTGAGTGGCACTGTCACACCTCTGTTGAGCGCATCTATCTTTGCGGTTTCCCTTGTATCGGTCGGAATCGCCTCCATGGAATTCCGGCATTAGGGCCGGCCGTTCATCGAATTCTGCAGCCTTCACCTCTCAACAACCCAACGTAGAAAATGAACCACGCAATTGAAGAATTCATAAAGTGCAGAAGCATCGCCGTAGTCGGCCTCTCCAGAGGCGGCAGGAAGTTTGGGAACAGCGCGTTCGCGGAGCTCGCGAAACGAGGATACGAAGTCTTTGCTGTACACCCCCATGCAGTTGAAATCGGGGGGACGAGGTGTGTCCCTGATCTGGCTGCACTGCACGGAAAGGTGGAGGGGGTGATTGTGTGTATCCACCCGGGGGAGGTTCCGGGAGTCCTCAGGGACGCCGCAGCCAGCGGGGTGAGAAACGTCTGGCTGCAGCAGGGAGCCGAATCTCCAGAGGCGGTCGCCCTGGCGGAGGACCTCCGACTTAATCTTGTTACGAAGAGGTGCATACTGATGTATGCGCCGCCCGTTGAAGGGTTTCATGCGTGGCATCGGGCGGTCCACCGGATATTCGCCAAACTCTAGTCATACCGGCAGATGAAGAAATATACACTGGACATAAGGTCTGAGACAGGCTCGACGGTCCTGAAGAAGGTGAGGGTGGTCGTCATCACCACCGTCATGCTCACTTTTATCTCGTACTGGAGGGCGTCGGCGATCGTTCTCTCGGACCTTGCCTCGAGTGCATATTACGCGTTGGGGATTGCGGAAAAGGCGGTCGGACCGTCCGCTCCCTGGTTCGTTCTTTTCGTGATGGTGTTCGCATACGGGATCCGAGCTGTCTATATAGAGTCTTCGAGCATGTTCGTGCGCGGCGGCGTCTACCGGGTGGTCCATGAGGCACTTGGTGAGACCGCAGCCAAGTTTTCCGTGTCGGCCCTGATATTCGACTATCTCATCACCGCCCCCATCAGTGCGGTATCGGCGGGTCAGTATATCGCCGGTCTGGTCAATTCAATTCTGGTTTCGGTCAAGTTCGCGTACAGGGTCCCTCCGGACACGACCGCGATGCTTATCGCCATCGTCATCGAGCTCTACTTCTGGCGGAAGAATCTTATCGGGATTGAAGAATCGAGCGGCAAAGCGCTCAGGATATTCCAGATCACGAGCGTGCTGGCAGTTGTTCTCCTCGTGTGGTCTGTCGTGACGATCGCCGTCCGGGGGGCGTCGCTCCCCCCCTTCTCCGTGACGCTCTCGAGCGATGCGCTCGGCCTCCTGAAAGGCGTAGACTGGCTGAGGACGATAGGTGTGGTGGGCGTGCTCGTGGGGCTGGGGCATTCGATCCTTGCGGTCAGCGGCGAAGAAACGCTCGCCCAGGTCTACAGAGAAATCGAGGCGCCGAAACTGAAAAACCTGCTCAAGACAGGGATGATCATTTTCGTGTTTGCGCTCATTTTCACCGGGATCAATTCCCTTTTTGCCTCGATGATCGTCCCCCCGGAGGAGCTTCTCGGGCTGTACAACGACAACGTCCTGAGCGGTCTGGCAATGCACCTCGTTGGCAGCCGCCCCGTGCTTCTCGGACTACAGGCGTTCGTCGTTGTGGTCGGATTCCTCATCCTCGCAGGAGCGGTCAATACCGCGCTTATCGGCGCAAACAGCGTCCTCAACCGGGTGGCGGAGGACGGTGTCCTTCACTCGTGGTTCCGGAAGCCGCACGACAAGTACGGTACGTCGTACCGGATCATTAACACTTTGGCACTCCTTCAGCTCTTTATTATCATCGTGACCCGGGGAGACGTCTTTGCGCTTGGCGAAGCGTATGCGTTCGGCGTGGTGTGGAGCTTTGTCATGAAGGCATATTCGATGATCGTGCTGCGCTACAAGCAGACGGCGCACCGGGAGTGGCGGGTGCCGATTAACGTGAAGATCGGGTCCGTGGAAATTCCTATCGGCCTTGGCGCGGTCTTCACCGTCCTCCTCCTTCTCGGCATCGTCAATCTCTTCACCAAACCTTTCGCCACTGTCTGGGGAATCGGGTTCACCGTTGCCCTGTACGTCGCGTTCGGAGTTTCGGAGCGCGCCAACAAGAAACTCATCGCTTCCCGGGGCGAGCCCGGACTTGAGAAGTTCAATGTTCACGGCGAAGACCAGCTCACCGTCGAGGCAATTGGCTGCAAGCACGAAAGGCGAAAGCTCGTCGCGGCGAGCGCTCCGAACCGGCTGTACCAGCTTCAGAAATGTCTCCAGGAGAGCGACTCGGAAACAACCGATATCATTGTGATGCACGCGAAAATCCTGGCCGACAAGGAAAACGCGACGGTGGATGATTCGATAACGACGGACCAGGATCAGCTGTTTTCGGAAGTCATTAAACTGGCCGAGAAAGAGGGGAAACCGGTGCTCCCGATTGTGGTGCCCACGAATAACGCGCTGTTCGCCGTGGCCCAGACGGCCGCCCAGCTCGGTGTCGACGAGATTTTCCTGGGGGTATCACAGCGCTACCCGGCTGATTATCTTATCGAGCAGTTCGCAATATACTGGGGGATGGTGCAGGCGGACAGTCATCAACATGTCGTCCTGAGGACGATCGACGCACGCAGGGAGGTAAGAGAAGAGCTGTAATCTGCGGCCGCAGGACTACCCCGAACCCCGAAGGACTCCCTCTGCGGATCGGCGCAGAAATTTTTCAGCAAGATGTTTTCGGTGTACATAGAATTATTTGGTGTTGTGTCCGGGGTGTAATTGCTTCACATCACACAACCCTTCCCCCGCTTTTTGTATACTACATCTGTCGCCTCACTCCCGGCCCCCCCCTCCGGCAAACCGTTCGGCGAACTGCTTTTCACCCTTCTCACTTGACACCGAGGCTGTGATGTCGTGGTACAGGATCAGTTTCACTCGCGATAAGGCTAGTACACGTATTGGCGATCTGGCTCAGGATTTCCTGGACACGTTACAGACGTCCGAAACCCGTGACGGAATTGCGCTTTACCGGCAGAAGCAGCATAATGGGGATCAGGAGGTCGTATATTACCTCAGCCTCAACACCACACGCCCTTCACAGAGACTGATGGATATCTACGCAGCCGAAGCGTGCCCTCCGCCTGACCGGCGCGTGGTGGAACACTTTGGAGGAGATGAAGGGGTGCTGGATTTACAGCGCTGAGCAGGAGGGGAGGGTTACTTCTTCATCGTTTCCTGAATCGCACGAACGGCTCGTTCCTCCGAATATCCGTTCTTGTAGTAGTGCTTGATGACCGTCTCCCACCATGCGGAAGGGAGAACGCTTCGGTCCAGTTCGGTCAACTTCTCGTACACCTTGGATTTGTACGCTTCAAAGTATCTGTCTTCTGCCGTTTGCTGCGTCACGCGGTACCTCTCTTTCTCCTCTCAATGTACTCCTGATTCGTCTCGAAATCAAGTCGGTTTTGTGCGTTATGTCACGGANNATTTCTTATTGTTAATACGAGAACTCTTGTCAGCTTCGCTCATTCGGGGGATTGTTAAATGAACAGATTATGGAAAGTGGCTGCACTCGTTGCGTTGGCGGCTATACCTCTCATCCTCCTCGGCAGAAAAAAGGCCGACGAGAAGGGGCTCGTCCCGGTATCGGGCGATGAATCGGACATATTCGAGCGGGAACTTTCCGTCGATTGACGGAGAATTCGCTTCAGGTTGACGTCGAAACGCTGGAAGAATCGGTAGGAAATCTCTGCAAAACGGGTTACCAACCGGAGGGGGATGTGTCGCCCTTCGACTGGCAACCCGTTCCGCTTTCAATGGTCAGAAGCTGATCGTTCCCGCCCCCTGTTCCCCTTCCCTCCATTTTGAAGTTGTGTGCTTCTCGCAGTTACCCGGACGCGTTTGGTCTGTGAAATACTCGATCATCTTGTCGGGGCAGAATGGGGTTGCCAGTTTTTTGGTCTCCATGCAAATGGTGTCTGCGTAGACCTTTGCGGGCTTTTCGAAATACTCCAGCGGCATGGCGATCGTCGGGTCGTCGTAGACGTATTTCATGAACCGGCCCCAGATCGGAGCCGCCGCCCTCCCTCCCTGGCCGTCCCAGGTCTTGAAATGCACGCTTTTGTTGTCAAATCCGACCCAGACTGACGCGGCGATCTGAGGGGTGTACCCCACAAACCACGCGTCAGCGAACTCCGTCGTCGTGCCGGTCTTCCCGGCCGCGGGGAGCTGGAAAAAGTCCCTTACGTGGCTCCCGGTTCCCCCGTTGACGACCCCCTCCAGCATGGACGTCATGATGAATGCCGTCTGGTCGCTGAAAACCTCACGGCGCAGGGGTGAACTTTCCTCTATGATGTTCCCGTCCTTGTCTTCAATCCTTGTGATTGAGTAAGGAGCGACATACACTCCGTGGTTGGCGAAGACGCTGAACGCACCCGCCATCTCGAGAGGGGAGACCTCCCCCGCGCCGAGAGCCAGCGACTCGTACGGCGGGAGCGGAGAGGTAATCCCCATCCGCTTGGCATATTCGATTACCTGATTGACGGGCGCAATCTGCATTATCGCGCGCACCGCCACCAGGTTGATCGAGTGCTTGATCGCCTCCCGTATCGTGCTTTTCCCGCCGAACTGGCCGTCGGAATTTGAAGGGGTCCAGCGCTTNNCCGACCTGACGGCGGATCTGCGTCACGTGGTTCAGCCCGTACTTGAAGCTCTTGAAATTCGCCCCGCCCACCATGGCGAGTATCGCCCCCGTTTTCGCGTCGAGCGCCACGAACCCCGTTTCGATCGACTGGGCGGTGTGCTTCATGGAATCCACCCAGGCATGATTCGCTGAGAGCGAGGTATAGACGCTGTCCCTTCCCGCGGCGCTCGTGGCTCTCCTGTACTGCGGCGAGGTTTTGATCGCCTGGTCGGTCACCCGGCCGAGGACGTCCGCGGAGGTTGTCCAGTCCCACTCCTTGTCGAATTCCTTCTGATAGATGGCGAGGTGTTCTTCGACTGCACGGTCGGCGTGCCGCTGCATGCGGCTGTCGAGTGTTGTAAATACCTGTATGCCGTCGCGGTAGATGTCGAAACCGTATTTTTCCGCCTTCTGCATGAGCTGCTGGCGGATGGATTCGACGAAATGGGGGGCGATCCCGGCGGCGGTGAACTCATCGGCGGGCTTGATGTTGATGACTTCCGCGCGCGCCTGTTCCGCCTGCTGATCCGTAATGTACCGGTATTTCAGCATCTGGGAGAGAACGGTGTTCCGGCGGTTGAGCGCCCGTTCGGGATGCTTTCCTGTCGGATCGTAATACGCCGGACCTTTCAGAACGGCGATCAGTGTCGCCACCTCGCCCAGTGTAAGGTCGGCGGGCGCCTTCCCGAAATAGGCCTGCGACGCGGAGGCGATGCCGTACGACCCGCGGCCGAAATACACGACGTTCAGATAAAACTCGAGAATCTCATCCTTCGTGAACGTCTGTTCCAGTTGCACCGACGTCAGAAATTCGCGGATCTTCCGCGTGAACCCGTCGAAGACGTTCCTGTCGCTATGTCCGAGGTAGAGGTTCCTTGCGAGCTGCTGAGTGATCGTGCTCGCCCCTTCCTTCAGGCGAAGCGCGAATATGTCCTTGATGATGGCCTTCCCCAGCCGGACGAGATCCACCCCCCAGTGGTTGTAGAAATCCTTGTCCTCCGTTGCGATAAGCGCATCGACGACGGTCTTGGGGATGTCCGCAAACCCGAGATGCGATCTGTTCTTGATGTAAAACTGATCGAGTACTTCCCCGTCTGCGGAAAAAACCTTCGATGCGAGTTCGGCTTTCGGATTTTCGATCCGCTCGAGCGAGGGGAGCCCCGAGACGAGATAGTTCCAGTATACGATCCCCAGTATCAGCACGGCGAGACCCGCCCCGGCGGTTATTTTCGCCTTCCGCGAGAACCGCTGCCAGAGATTCTTCTTGCTGTGCTTCCTGCGGAACTCGGGATCGTTGAAATATCGTTCCATGTCGGAGGGTGTGTACTTCGGCGCATCCGGCTGCTGCTTCGGTTCCTTGCTCTTTCCTTCGTCAGGTCCTTCGGACATTCCCGAAATCCTCCATTCCTTTCCAGGTCTTCAATTCGATCACGCCTTCCGACATCTCCCCGTACGTGTTATACGTGATCCAGTCCCCGAGGTTAACGTAGACTCCCGGGCCGAGACGCATAAACGCCGGTCTGTGGTGGTGTCCCATGACGACGATGTCGGCCCCCTCTCCGATGACGCGCTCGGCGTACCGGATCATCCCCTGTTCCTCGCCGTAGTGTTTTGTCGTCGTGTATGCCCTGCTCGAGAGCGACGTTCTGTGTGCGATCCGGACTCCGATATCAGGGTGGAGCCAGCGGTACAGCCGGACGGCGAAGGGGTTCCGGAGGAGCGGTTTTATCATTCTGTATCCGCGATCGTTTTCCGCGAGCCCGTCTCCGTGGTGTACATGGACCCGTTTCCCCTGCACCTCCGTCTCGAACGGCTCCCTGTGGAGCGTCACCCCGATTTCGGTCTCGAAGAAATTCCCCATCCAGCAATCATGGTTCCCGACGAGGTAGTGTATCCTCTTTCCCGCGTCTGTGAATTCCTGGAGTGCGGCGAGCGTCCTGTGAAATCCGCGGGGGATCACCGTGTCGTAGTCGAACCAGAAATCAAACAGGTCTCCCCCGATGAACAGGACTTCGGTATCGGGGAGCGCGCCGCGCAGGAACTCGAGCAGCCGGTTTTCCTTTGCCTTTTCCACTTCCCGCGGTCCCAGGCCAAGGTGAACGTCAGAAATGAAATACGCTTTCATGAACTCCAGTGTGAGGCGTTGAGTGCGGGAGGCGGATCCACAGGGCGCGTACCGGTTCCTTCAATGTACGAACCCTGCGTTGAAAAGTAAACCGGGACCTACGTGCGAGACGGGGCCCGTACGGGTTCCTGCACCCCCTGAAGAATGGTAAATCCCGTGATGAAGAACACCGAAATGATGAGCGCGGCGATCCGCTGGTTCGTCAGATCGGCGACAATGCCGTAGACGACCGGTCCGATTACCGCGGAGGCCTTTCCGCAGAGGCCGTCGTAAAACCCGAAGAACTCCGCTTCGCGTTCCCTGGGCGTGAGGAGCGCCATGAGGCTCCTGCTCGCGGACTGGGAAGATCCGATCGCGATCCCGGCGGCGAACGCGACGACGTAAAAGAACGCCACGCTGTCGACGAAGTACGCGGCAACGGCGATCCCCGTCCAGAGCACGAGCGTCATGCTTATCGTCTTTTTCGGTCCGATCCTGTCCGTCACGATGCCGAACACGAGCGATCCCGCGACGGCGCTCGTCTGAACGATGGCAAAGAACGCAATAATGGCCTCGTCGCTCATATTGAGCGACTGCTCGGCGAATATCGCTGCAAACGCGATGACGGTCAGTATGCCGTCGTTATAGATGAAGAAGGCGATGAGGAACCGGGCGATGGAGGGGAACTCCCTGTCAATGAAGAGCGCCCTGAACGTCCGGCTCGACCGCGCAAGTCCGGCCCTGATGAGAGACGGGGGACGTTCTCCCGACACCGCCGGCTCCCGCACAAACAGGAAAAGGGGGAGGGAGAAGAAGAGAAAAAAAGCCGCCGCAACGACGAACGAGAGCCTGACGTGGAACAGGTACGAAGGGTCCGACGAGTCGGGGAGCAGGAGGCGGACGATGAGAAGAACCGCGAGCGCCCCCAGGTATCCCATGGCAAAACCGTATCCGGAGACCCGGCCGTACGAGGTCTTTGCCGTGATGCCGGGGAGGAAGGCGTCATAGAACACGAGCCCCCCTTCGAAACCGATGTTGGCGATGACGAAAAGAGCGAATCCGGCGACGACCATCCCTTCCCGGACGAAAAAGAGGAGGGACGTCGCCCCGATGCACGTCAGCGCGAACAGGAGGAGGAATCCCTTCCTGTTGCGCGAATAATCGGCGACAGCACCGAGAGGCGGGGAGAGAGCGGCAGCACAGACCATGGAGAGCGAGACGGCCGCCCCCCAGAGCCAGCGCTGGCCTCCGGCCACGTGGTGGGTGAAATAGCGGGAATAGACGACGGTGATAACGATGACGGAGAAGGCGGTCTGTGCGAAATCGAAAAGGGTCCAGGAGAATATGCGCCAGCGGGAAACGCCCGCCCGGGGGGGGACCGCCGGACCGGGGTGCTGACCCCCTGGTCGGGGGATCGGGAGTGGGGGAGGAAGATCACTCATGCAGAGTTCAGGTTGCCCGTTTTCCCTTTGCCCGCGTGACGCGGATGGTCCCGTCCCCCTCGTAGAGGCCCCGCCCCGCTTTTGTAAGCCCTCCCGCCGCTTTCATGTCGTTGAGGACGGCGTCGAGGACGCCGTTGACGAACTGGCCGCTCCGCTGCGTGCTGAAGAGCTTGGCGAGCTCGATGGCCTCGTTCATGGAGACCTTGGGGGGGATCTCCTTGAAGTACAGAAGCTCGCAGATCCCCATCCGGAGGATAAGGCGGTCGAGGACGGCGATCCGCTTGAAATCCCAGTTTGTCACCTTCTCCTTGATCACGATGTCGATGTCGGGGGTGTGCGTGATCGTCTGCTGGACAAGCTTCTTCGCGAATTCGTATGCGGCAGGATTGTTCTTGAGCCCGACGAGGATCGTCTCCACGACGTGTTCCACGGGATCACCGCTGATCTCGAAAGCGTAGAGCGCCTGCACGACTTTTTCCCTGATGATTCGTCTTCTCACGCGCTGCGCTTCCTTTCCTTGCTGTGAATGGCGTCTTCCCCGTTAACCGAGGAGCGACACCCGTGGTGCACCATGTACCGGATGTGTGTCGACGATGACCGGAGTTCTGAACACCTCGCGAATCAAATCGCCGGTCAGGACTTCCGCGGGTGGGCCGAGGGCCGCAAGCCTGCCGCCCACCATCATTGCGATCCGGTCGCTATAGGCTGCGGCCAGGTTGAGATCGTGCGATACCGACAGCACCGTCAGCCCAGATTCAGTGTTCAACCGCTTGATTATCCGGAACATCTCCACCTGGTGGGCGATGTCGAGGTGGGCGTTAGGCTCGTCCAGCAGGATGATCTCCGGCTGCTGGGCGAGCGCGCGGGCGATGAATACGCGCTGGCGCTCGCCGCCGGAAAGGTTCGTGATCGGCTGATCGGCAAAACCCGCAATGTCGGTCAGTCTCATCATCTCCGCGGCGACGTCCCTGTCGTGGGCATTTTCAAACGCCATGCCCCCGGTGTGCGGTGACCGCCCCATGAGAACGATCTCCGCGACGGTGAAGGGGAACTGGATGCTGTTGTCCTGTGGAACAAATGCTATGCGCCGTGCGATGGCCCTCCGCGAGAACTTTGCGAAGGGCTGGTCGCCGAGAAGAATTGTACCGCGGTTCGGGATGAAAATTCTGTCGAGAAGGCGGAGGAGGGTGGTCTTGCCTGATCCGTTGGGGCCCACAAGGCTCAGGAACTCGCCCGGGCGCACCGTGAGTGAGACATCCCGCACAACCGGCACTGCCGGTTCATAACCGAACGAGATGTTGTCAACGGTGATTGCGTGCATAACGGAATTCAAAGCACAGACAATGAATCCTCACCACAGGCCCCCGGGGGAGCGGACAGGGGGACGCCGGTTTTTCTTTCCGGTAACTCAATCTAATGAAATTGTGTGCCGAAGGCAAGGTGTCTCCGCGGACGGAGCGGGCGGAGTTCGCGTAGCGGGCCGAGCGTGCTTCACCGCCCGGCGGGAGGAGGTCTCTACGCTGGAAGGTCGAGCACCTGGCGAAGCTTGTGCAGCACGTCGGCCGTCTGGAAGGGCTTCGGGATGAATTCCTTCGCGCCCGCGACAAAGAGTTTCGACTTAAGTTCAGGACTGAGGTAACCGCTTGCAAGCATCACTCTGGCACGCGGATTGAGGTCGCGGATTTTCAGGAACATTTCGAATCCCGACAGCCGGGGAAGCCCCATGTCTGCGATGACCGCGTGTATTTCCTCGGCATGTCCGGCATACCTTTCGTACCCCTCGACGCCGTCGGCGGCGCTGAGGACCGTGTAGCCCCTCGCGCGGAGGACCTCCTCGAGGAGCAGCCGGAGGGCTTCCTCGTCTTCCACGATAAGGATCGTTTCGTTCCCTCCGGGGATGGAGCCCGCGGCGGGCACTTCCTGGGCCTCGGTCTCGACGTGGATCGCCGGGAGATAGATCGAAAACGTCGTTCCCTGTCCTTTCTCGCTCGACACGTTGATAAGGCCGTGGTGTCCCCTGATGACGCTGTAGACTGTCGCGAGTCCCAGCCCGCGTGCGCCTTCGGCCTGTTCGTTCTTGATGTACGGTTCGAATATTCTCTTCCGTTTCTCTTCCGTCATCCCCAGGCCGTTGTCGCTCACGGTCACACGGATGTAATTCCTTGCGGTCGCTTCCCGGAACAGGTCGTGCACCGCCCGCCCGTCGACGCTGATCGCCCCGAACGAAATGATTCCGCCTGTCGATCCCGAGGAGACGACCGCATCGCGCGCATTCAGGCCGAGCGTCAGCAGGCTCTGGTAAAGCTGGGGCTGGCTTGCCAGCACGAGGGGAAGGTCGCCGGTGCTCAGGTTCTCCACGCCTATCGTCTTCTCGATGCTGTTCTGGAGCGACGACACGACGTCCCTGATCACGTCGGGCAGAGCGATCGGGATGTGCCGGGAGTTGTCGACCTGGGCGAACATTGCCAGGTGCTTCCCGACGTCCACGCCGCGGCGCACCGCCTTTTCCCCCATCATCAGGTATTTATCGATGAGGGGATCAACGCTGACCTTCGCGCGCAGGAGCGTGAATGCTCCCAGGATGACGTTGAGGATGTTGTTGAAATCGTGGGCGATCCCTCCCGCGAGCTCCCGGAGGCTCTCCATCTTCTGCGCCTGGCGTAGCTGATCCTCCATCTGACTCTCGCGCGTTGTGTCCCGTTTGACGGCGGCGTAATTGACGACGGTGCCGCTTGCGTCCCTCACGGGTGAAATGACCATCTCCTCCTGGTACTTCGATCCGTCCTTCCGCCTGTTCACGACCCGGCCCGACCAGACTTCCCCCCTGAGGAGAGTGGCCCACATCATTCTGTAAAACTCGTCCGTCTGCGCTCCGCTTTTCAGGATTCTCGGGTTCTGCCCCACGACCTCTTCGCGCGTGTACCCGGTAAACCGTTCAAACGCGGGATTTGCATACTGTATCGTCCCTGACGCGTCGGTGATGAGTATCGCCTCGTGCGCCTGCTCCACGGCGGAGAACAGGCGCGTTCGTTCCTTTTCCGCCCGTACGCGGTCGGTGATGTCACGGCCGACGACGATTACCTTCTCGGGCTTTCCTCCGGCGTCGCGAATGACGTTCCCCTGGGATTCGATGAACCGGACGGTGTCGCCGGCACCCCGGAGCCTGTATACGATCCTGCTGCCGACCCCCGTTTCAATCGTCTTCCGGAATATCTCCCTGACCATTTCCCTGTCTGCGGGGTGGACCTCCTCAAACGAATCGGTCCCCCGCAGCTTCTCCCTCTCCCCGAAGATCGTCTCGTACGAGGGACTGTTGTAGAGCCGGCGGCCGTTCAGGTCCAGGACTGCGATAAGATCATCGATGTTGGCGAGTATGAGATGGAGAAGGCGTTCGGTCTCCGAAGCGCGTTCTTCCTGTTTCATGAAGGAACCCCTTTTTCCACGTGGCCGCTGACCTCGATGACGCCGGGGATGACGCGGAGTGTATCGTCGGGCTGAGACGGCTTCTGCAGAAAGGCCTTTGCGCCGAGCGTGAAGAACTGTGATTTGAGTTCGGGGTCGAGATACCCGCTGGCGAGGACGATGCGGGAACAGAGGTCCACCTCGGGGTAGGAGGGGCTGTTGTAGATCCTCTTTCCGTCCTGGTCGAGCATGACGATAAGATCGCCGGCGTTCTGCAGTATCAGGTCGATCAGGCGATCGCTGCCAATAGGTGATGTTATGATCTCAATCGAGGGGTGACCCCCGGCCTGCGACCGGGCAGGCGCTGCGTCTCCCTTCGCGGAGATTGACGTTCTCTTCATCTCGTTCCTCTCCGGCACGCTGTCATTCGCAAAAACGTGTGCTTAAGTCAGATGATTTGCGAAACGCACGCAGAAAGATAGGCAAACTGATAGAAAGTTACCTACCTGTAGTAATAGGAACCAAAAACCAAGTTAAGACAATGTGACAGCTGTCACCGGAGGGGAAGGAAGGGGGGTGTAGGAATCACGCCTTTCTTAGCAAATACACAAAAAGAGGGGCGCCGATTGCGGCTGTGACGGCGCCCACCGGGATCTCTGTCGGCGCGAGGGCGATCCGTGATATCAGGTCGGCCAGGACCAAAAAGATCGCCCCTGCCAGGAACGAGGCGGGGAAGAGCAGCCGGTGGTCCGGGCCGAATACCATCCTGCATATATGAGGAATGATCAGTCCGACGAATCCGACGACTCCGCTCACGGAGACGACCATTCCTGTGATGAACGAAGCCAGGAGGTACGACCCTTTTTTCAGCGTGCCGACGTTTATCCCGAGTTGCATCGCGGTTTCCTCGCCCGTGGCGATGAGGTTGAATCCTTTCGCCTGACTGTAGAGCGCGAGCGAGGCGATGACGACAGGAACGCCGGCGATGGCGACGGAGGCGGGATTCGCCCCGGTCAGGTTCCCCATGAGCCACAGGAACGCATTGCGGATTTCCTGGTTGATAACGGCGACGACAAGAAGGACAAGCGCATTGAAAAACGCACCGATCATCACCCCCGCCAGGAGGAGCGTATACGTATCGAGCTTCCCCCGTCTGTGGGCGACGGTGTACACGAGCCCCATGACGGCCGCAGATCCGGCGAATGACGCCAGCGGAACGGTGAACAGCCCCGCTCCTGCGGAAAGTGTCATGGCGAGTATCGCCCCGACCGTACCGCCGCTCGAGATTCCGAGTATATAGGGTTCGGCGAGGGGATTCCTGAGGAGTGCCTGGAACACGAGCCCGGCGATGGAGAGTCCGGATCCCACGATGATCGCAAGAAGGATCCGGGGGAGGCGTATGTCAAGTATAATTGCTTTCTCTGCCGCCGTTACGGAGTTGCTTCCGCTCAAAGCCCCGGCAACGCTCCCCATGGAGACCGGGACGCTGCCGAGCGAGAGGGACGTGAGCACCGCAAGTATCAGCCCCGAAAGGAGGAGGAGGACCACAAGGAGCGTCCTCCGGGGTGTGAGTGGCGGGTGCGTCACGTCCCCTTTTTCCTTTTCACCGCAGCAGGCCGGATCTTTCCCCACATCTCCGTGACGAGTTCCTTGACTCCCGCACCTGTCACCGCCGATATGCGGAGGGCGGGACGGGTTCCGAACCGGAGCCGGGAAAGTGCTTTCATGGCCGCAGGGTCGAGGAGATCCGTTTTCGTGAGGACGATAAGCCGCGGCTTGCGGAGAAGCTCCTTCTTGAAGAGTCTGACCTCATTGAGGAGCGTCGCGTAATCTTCGCGCGGATCTTTGCTCGTGCAGTCGACGAGAAAAACAAGGACCCTGGAGCGTTCTATGTGCCTCAGGAACTGCAGCCCGAGCCCTTTCCCCAGGTGCGCACCCTCGAGTATGCCGGGGATGTCCGCCAGGACGAAGCTCGCCCCGTCGTTCACGCGCACGATGCCGAGATTCGGGACGAGTGTCGTGAAGGGGTAGTCAGCGATTTTGGGACGGGCGGCGGAAACGACGGATATGAGCGTCGACTTTCCCGCGTTCGGGAATCCGACGAGCCCGACGTCGGCAAGGAGCTTCAGTTCGAGTTCGAGATCCTTCTCTTCCCCTTCTCCTCCCGGTTCGAAATGGCGAGGCGCCTGATCCGTCGACGTAGCGAACGCCCCGTTTCCTCTTCCTCCCCGCCCGCCGGCTGCGGCGACGGTCTCGTCCCCGTCCTTGAGCAGGTCCGCGAGAACCGTGCCGGTTCCCGTTTCGCGTATGATCGTCCCGACGGGAACCTCGAGCGTAATGTCCTTCCCGCTCTTCCCGCTCTTGTTCGAGCCCAGGCCGTGTTCGCCCCTCTGTGCCTGGTAGTTTCTCCTGTACTGGAAATCGAGGAGCGTCGTCAGGTGGCTGTTTGCCCGGATGATCACCGATCCGCCGCGCCCGCCGTTCCCGCCGTCAGGCCCTCCTTTCGGCACGAATTTCTCCCGCCTGAAACTGACGCAGCCGACCCCGCCGTGACCTGCTGCGATGTGAATGAGGGCAGTATCGATAAATTTCATGAACCGTTTTTCTCCGCGTCAAGATAGCGTCGATGGATGACATCTGTGAATTCGACGACGTCAGGGTCGAACGGGTCAAGTCCGTGTGCGGTGTACAGCGAGTTCAGGAGGAGGGCTGCCTCCCGCCACGTCCGGGAATTGTTCAGCGATGTAATGACGTCTTCGTATCTGTTTTCATCCCGGTCAAAAAGCCGTCGGACAAACATGCTTCTTGTGTGACCATGTATCATCTCGTGCAGATCGGTGAGTTCTCCTGAAGGCTCCGTCCCGCCGAAGAGACGCTCATAAGGCTCGGGGGTCCTTGGCTTCCCAGCCCCGGGATTGTCGTTCTGTATAGGGGGTGGGGGAGAAGATTTTCGCACCGGCGGGGGGGCGGGCCTCAGCGGCCTGACCTGGTCCTGAAGCGCGCTGTCATCCCTCCCGTCCGGCTCTTCCGTGACGAAATCGAACAACGAGGGGGCCTGTAGCGGACGAGGGGGTTCCTCACCCGGGGATTCCTCACCCGCGGGTTCCTCACCCGGGGGTTCCTCACCCGGGGGTTCCTCACCCGGGGATTCCTCACCCGCGGGTTCCTCACCCGGGGGTTCCTCACCCGGGGATTCCTCACCCGGGAGTTCCTCTCCTGGAAGGAGGATCTCTTCTTCCGGTGTGCTCTCCGTCTCGATGGAAGGGGTCGGGGGTGTCTGATCCTGCGTGCCGGTGTCCGGTTCCTTCTCCGGCGGATGAAATTCCTCCGCGGTCAGCTCCTGCTCCCCGTCGGCAACAGGAGAGGGATCGCCCGCCGGTGCAGCCGCGGTATCGGCGCCGGCAGGGTCCGACTGTCCAAGGTACAGGTCCTCGACGAGCGTCGTAAGCTCGTCGAGTGTGATCTCCGTGCGCTGGCGGATCCGGCATATGCTCTCGATGTAGTCGCGGAGGATGTTCATCCTCTTATCTTCGAAGAAGACGAGTATCGGTTTGAGCGGAATGCTGACGTCAGGGGGAGTATCTCTGAGGAGGAGAAAATCGAATATCGGTTTCGCGAGAAGCGCGAGTTCCCTCGCATTGTGCTGTTTCACGATCTGATCGTCGATCCTGACAAGCATCGCACGGAACTCCTCCGCGCTGACGTCCCGTGTTCCGCGGCGCTGCATCACCTTCTGGATGAGCGTCCGGAAATACGCATAATCCACCGTGCAGTCGAGTTTTGACACGACGTCCTGCGCGCTCATGCGGCCGCCGGATTCAAAAACAAAATTCTCGATCGTCCACTGGGGGCGGCAGAGATAGTTCTCCAGGAAAAGAACCGCGTTCTCGAGGAGGGCAAGGTATTCAGCCCGCGGAAAACAGTAGAGTGCGGACATCGAGACGATAAACGCCCGGCCGTGCCGCCGGACGCCGGGAGAGTCCCGGTCAACCCTGGAAAATTTCGGGGAGCTGAAAAGCTCCGCTTCCAGAAACCGGACCGTCTCGGCCTGGAGATACGTTTTGATCCCCCTGGGAACGTCCGCGGCGAGGATCTCCCGCAGGAGGATGGTCTCCCTTTCTCCTATCGTGCGGCCGCTCAGTGTTGCGAGGATCGCATCGGTCTCGTGTTCGAGCATGCTCAGCCTGGTTTTTTCTTCAGGACGCTCCTGACGCGGTCGATTTCCTTCCGGGCTGCCGAGCGGAACGTCTCGTCGATGCCCGCGCGGTCCACGATCTGCTTGTACATCGTCAGCGCCTGGTCGTACCTTCCCATCTTCTCGTACGACTGGCCCGACATGTAGAGGGAATTTGCCGTCCAGTCGATCTTCCCCTTTTTCGTGACAAGATACGGAACCTTCAGAAAATCGAGTATCGCCTGCTGGTAGTCCCCCTTATGGTAATTCGCCTCCGCAATGTAGTAGCGGATCTCGCCTTCGAGATCGCTCCCCGCCTCGTCGAGGAGCCCCTGGAGCTGAAGCACCGCCTGGTCGTAATAGCCCAGGTGATCATAGAGAATCCCGATTTTGATCTTCTTATCGAACGCGTCGTCCGCGCCGGGGTAGAGATCGAGATATCTCCGGGTGAGCGTCAGCGCTCCGTCATAAGCGCCGGCCACCTCGTATGTCTCGATGAGGTTGCTCATTGCGGAGGGGAGGAGTCCGTTGTCGGGGTGGGGGTCATCCACGACGAGGCGGTACTGCTTGATCGCTTGATCCCATTTCTCCGCCGCGTAATAGAGGTTGCCGAGCGCAAGGTGCACGCGCATGACGACGGGGGACTGCGGGTGGTCGGCGAGGAGTTTTTCGAGGTAGGCGATCGCCTCGGGGGATTTCTCCGTTGCCTCGAGTGTCTTCCCGATCCAGTACATCGCGGTCGGGCCGGAGGGGGAATCCTCGTATGTGTCCGCGACGTGCCGGAACGTCTTCATCGCAGCGGGGTACTCCTCCGCCCGGAACTGGATCAGCCCTTTCTCGACCTCGAAGAGCGCGGGTTCGTCGCGCGCATCCCCGTATTTCTTTCCGAACGCGGCGATCGCTTTCTCCGCGTTCTGTGCTTCGCCGCTCCGGATCATGGCAATGATGATCTGTGCATCAAAATACTCCCTGGCGGTGTCCACGGCGGAAGCGGAAAGCTGGGTGTACTCCTTGATTGCCTCCCGGTAATCGCCGTTTTCAAAAAGGAGGTCCGCGATATCGCGCGTGACCCCCGCTCCCGGGGCCGCACCCTCCGCCCTGCGGAAGTATGACGTCGCGGTCTCCAGGAGCCCCTCGTCCCTGTAGATGAGCCCGAGGGTCGTGTATGCTTCTCCGGCGATGGGACCGGTCTGGTCCATCTCCAGGATGGAGGAGAGGAAGCGTTTTGCCCCTTCCGCGTCGCCGGTTTCCCTGTGGAGCCTGCCGAGCGCCAGAAGTACGGTTGCCGGTGTCCGTCCGTCTCCGAGCGGATTGTCCGCCTGTCGTTCGAGAATCCCCGCGTAGGCCGAGAGCGCCGCTTCGGTATCACCCGCAGCGGCAAGCGCCTCCCCGAGCCTCTCTTCAGCGGCACCCGCGAGCGACGTGTAGGCAAATTCGCCTGTCAGCTTCTGGTAGAACGGCGCGGCCTGCGCGGGCTTCTTCATCGTCATGGCCAGGTCGCCGAGATTCGCAAGGACCGCCGCTGCATGGGCGCTCCCGGGGTACGCCCCGAGGAACCGCGCTCCGGCACCGAGCGCGGAATCGGAGAGACCCTGCCGGAGGAGAAGTCCGAACATCCTGTATGCGGCTTCTTCGGCGACGGCGCGGTCCTTCGCCGTGCGGAGAGCCTCCGCGTATTCCGCACCGGCGGAGGCGAGGCTATCCTGCTTCTCGCAGAGCTTCCCGAGCGTCAGCCTGACGACGTCGGCAAAGGGAAACGACGGATTCCGCGCGAGCAGCTCCGCGGCGGCGGCCCGGCCCGAGTCGGGTGTCGTCGCGCGCATGCGGAAGATTGCGAGGCGCGCCAGGTTGGAATCCGTCGCGGCGGCCGGCCCGGCGAGGTAGGCGCGGTACGCTTCGACTGCCCGGGGCGCTCCGGCGGGATTCTGCGTGCTCAGGTACTCGAGGCTCTGCGCCCTCTTCAACAGGGCGTCGCCGGCGCGCTCCCCGCTGATCCCCGCCTCGAGCGCGTTCCCGAACTGCGTTGCGGCCGCTGCATAACTCTTCAGGTCGCTGAAATAGATCTCGCCCAGCCTGTAGGAGAGGTCCGCCCTGTCCTTGTCCGACACGACGTCGCCGACGAGAAGCGCGAGCTTCTCCAGTCCGGAGTCTTTGTCCCTGACTTCGAATCGCTCGATGTACTGTATCCGTTCGTCCGCCTCCGGGCGGAATTCGGACGCCGGGTACCGCGCGATGAGCTCCCTGTACGTCTGGAGCGCGCGGTCGAACTCTTTCAGTGTCTCATGCCCGCGCGCCGCGCCTTCGAGCGCGTCGTCCGCGAAGGGGGAGGAGGGGTAGCGCGCGGCGATGAGTTCAAATATCGAGACTCCCTTCCTGGCGTCGGCAAGCGCGCCGGCGCACAAACGCCCTTCGCGCAGCAGTATCTCGGGAGTTGCGCTGTCTTCGGGATGGGTGTCGGTGAATGTCTCGAATTCCTGAAGCGCCGCGGGGAAGTTCTTCTGCTCTTCGGCGTTAAGCGCGAGCTTCACACGCGCGCGGCGTTTGAGGAGGTCGGGCGCGCCGGATTTGAGGAGCCGGTTGCACGCGTCGTTCGACCGCCGGAAGTCCTTCGCCCCGGCGGCGGCGGTCGCGAGCTTCCAGAGGACCGAAGGGGCCTTTTCGTCCTGCGGCGCCGCCAGGAGTTCTTTCTCATACGAAGAGGCCGCCCCTGCGTAATTGCCCGTTGCCGCCTGAGCGTCCCCGCTTGCGATCAGGGCCTCCCGGAGGAGGAGTGAATCCGGCCCCGATTTCTCGGCGATCGCTTTCCTGAACCACTCCAGCGCTTCCGCGTGTTTTCCCCCCGCCGCGATCAGCTTGCCGAGATTGAGATAGGCACCCTGGATCGCGGAACTTCGCGGGTATTTTGCAATGATCTCCCGGTAATCCGACTCAGCGTTGTCGGTTCTCCCTGTCGCCTGGGAGATGTTCCCCAGTAAGAGAAGAGCGCCTGCCCGGGCCTCGGCGGAGGGGTCCCCGTCAATGACGCGCTTCAACTCGCTCTGGGCCTGCCCGTAGTTTCCTTCTTCGAAATAAATCCTCCCGAGCTGCGTTCTGGCCGCAAGGACTGCGTCGCTTGACGGATACTCCTGGAGAATCTCGCGGAGAGTTCTGCGTGCATCATCGTGCGCGCCGGCAAGGAGGAAGTATTTCGTCGCGTTCAGGAGGGCGTCGGGAGCGTTCTTGCTCCTGGGATGGAACACCTTGACCCGTTCATAGGCGAGAGCGGCTTCCCTGTATGTCCCCAGCGCCGCGTAGGACTCTCCCACGTTCCACCATGCCTCGGGCGCCTTCGGATTATCCTGATACGTGAGCGCGAACGACTGGAAAGTAAGCCGTGCGTCGTCATACTTCTTGAGCTTCATCTGCACAAGGCCCAGGTAGTACCGGGCGTCTATCCCCTGAGGCGTGGAGGGATAGGAGCCGATAAACTGCCGCAGCTGCTCGGAGGCGAGGTCGTACAGGCCGTCGTTGTAGAGGTTTATCGCGAGCTTGAAATCGGCGTTTTCCTTGGAATCCTGGGCAGCCGTGAGAGCGGGTCCGGCCAGAAGCGTTGGAACGATGAGCAGATGGAGGAGTACTCGGCGAAGGTGCATGGCGCAGGTACAAACTTACGACATATTTGCCAGTAGCGCAAGGCGGGACCGGGGAGTCCGTGGTTCCGCTTCACGGCCGGGCGGCGCCCCCCTCCGTCCCCTGCCGCATCCCCGCATGCTTCTCCATCATGAGTGCACGTTCGTGGAGTGACTCCGCAATCCTCCCTTCATGCAGATTCAGTGCCGGCGCGCGGCCGGTCCGGTCATGGGCGGTGATGTCGGGGTTGAACACGTTCAGGCTTGCGATGCACAGGAGAAGAGCCGTCGCCATCCGCGGGGAGGCGAGCCGGTCGGCGATGATGAGCGCGAACGGGAGAGCTGGGAGAAGGTATGCGCGGTCGAGAGGGAGTGCAAAAAACTGGATGACCATCACGATGACCGCGGCAAACGACGCGCACATCACGGGGTCCTTTGCACGGACCGCGCTCCGGATCGTTTCTCTCCCCTTGATCACGATTGCCGCAAACACGGTGAACGCAACAGGGCCCGCGGCGTATAAGATCCGGTATCCGAATTCCAGAATCCTCTCCCCGAAGGCCGGATGCACGTCTGACATTTCCGTTCGCGTGAGCGTGAACCACCGGAACGGCCCCCCGTACGAGACGAGAACCGGGAGAAACCCCGCTGCGGCCGCAGCTGCAGCGGACGCGAGATACCGGATCCCTGCGGATCTGCCGGCACGGAAGATGATAAGCATGGCCAGGGGGATTGCAAGCGTGAGGTTGGAGGGACGGAACCCTGCGGCGATTCCCGTCAATACGCCGGAGGCGACCTCCCTCTCCTCGAGCGCGGCGTCGAGTGCGCCGAGGAGACAGGCGAGCGACCAGAGATAGTCCATTGTCGTCGCGACGTTCGTCAGGAAGAGGGGGGCGCAGAGAAGGGAGAAAAAGAGGACGATGGGATTTCTTCCGAGCTTTCCCGCGACGCGATACCAGAGCCAGGTGAGAACGAGCGCGGCGGCAAGCGTCCCGGCGTTGGAGGCGGTCCACCCCCCCGTGCCGACAAGGGGGGCGCTGATGATTTCATGGAGGGGATATCCCGGGAAACGCGAAACGACGTATCTCCCGCTCGTCCAAAGCGTTTCCGCGGCCGATGCGACGAGCCAGGCGTCCGGGTCTGCACCGTACCCCGCTGCGAGTACCGGGATGCCCGCGGCGGCGGTGAGCGCAAGGCCGCACAGGAGCCAGCGGCGGTTCAAGGCGGTCAGAGGAGTTTTGCTCTCAGGTATTCCGTGTTAAGCCGGGCGATGTGCGAGACGGATATCTGTTTCGGGCATTCGGCTTCGCATGCGTACGTGTTCGAGCAGGAGCCGAACCCCTCCGCGTCCATCTGGGCGACCATCGCCTCCACCCGCTGGCGGCGCTCGGCGTGTCCCTGCGGCAGGAGCGCGAGCTGCGAGACCTTTGCCGCCACGAAAAGCATGGCGGACCCGTTCTTGCATGCGGCGACGCAGGCGCCGCACCCGATGCAGGCCGCGGCGTCCATCGCCTCTTCGGCCACGGGTTTCGGAATCGGTATCGTGTTGGCGTCGGGTGCTCCTCCCGTGCGGACGGACACGAATCCGCCCGCCGCCATGATCCTGTCGAACGCCGAGCGGTCGACGACAAGGTCCCTGATGACGGGGAACGCCCGCGCCCGCCACGGTTCGACGGTGATCGCGTCCCCGTCGTGGAACGTCCTCATGTGGAGCTGGCAGGCGGTCACCCCCTTCAGGGGGCCGTGCGCCCTTCCGTTGATATAGAGGGAGCATGTGCCGCAGATTCCTTCGCGGCAGTCGTGATCGAATGCCACGGGCTCTTCCCCCCTGCGGATGAGGTCAAGGTTCAGAAGGTCGAGCATTTCGAGGAACGACATGTCGGGAGAGACGCCGGAAAGCGTGTAGCGGACGAAGCGCCCTTCGGATGTTTTGTCCTTCTGGCGCCAGACGTTGAGCGTGATTGTCATCGATTCGGACATGGGGCGTCACTCCTCATTTGTAACTGCGTTGGCTCGGTTTCACGTACTCGAACTTCAGGGGTTCCTTGTGAAGCTTCGGGGATTTCTTCGCCCCGGCGTATTCCCATGCGGCCACGAACGAGAACTTCGCGTCGTTCCGCTTCGCCTCACCATCTTCCGTCTGGTGTTCTTCACGGAAGTGCCCGCCGCATGATTCGTCGCGGAGAAGGGCGTCCTGCACCATGAGCTCGGCGAGTTCGAGAAAGTCCGCCAGGCGGTGCGCCTTCTCGAGCTCCTGGTTGAACGCGTCGGCGGAGCCGGGAATGGCGACTTCCTCCCAGAAGCGCTCGCGGAGCGCGGGGATGAGCGTCAGGGCCTTTTTGAGCCCCGCCGCGTTCCGTCCCATCCCGCAGTAGTCCCACATGATTTTGCCGAGCTCCTTGTGGAGGACGTCGACGGGCGTTTTCCCGTTCACGCCGGTCAGTTTCTTCGTGATGCCGGCGACGGACGACTCCGCTTCCTTGAAAGCGGGGGCGGTCGAGTCGATCGCGGAGAATTTGTTCGAGGCGAGGTAGTCTCCGATTGTGTACGGGATGATGAAATACCCGTCGGCAAGCCCCTGCATCAGCGCGCTCGCGCCGAGCCGGTTCGCGCCGTGGTCGGAAAAATTCGCCTCCCCGAGGACGAACAATCCGGGGATCGTCCCCATGAGATTGTAGTCGACCCAGAGCCCTCCCATCGTGTAGTGCACGGCGGGGTAGATCCGCATCGGCGAATCGTAGCCGTCTTCCCCTGTTATCTGCTTGTACATGTCGAACAGGTTGCCGTACTTCTCGGCGACCCACGCCCTGCCGTTCCTCTTGATTGTATCCGAAAAGTCAAGATAGACCGCAAGTCCGGTCGTCCCGACCCCGTGTCCCTTGTCGCACATCTCTTTCGCGCGCCGGGAGGCGACGTCGCGAGGCACGAGGTTCCCGAACGAGGGGTACATTCGTTCGAGGTAGTAGTCCCGTTCGGCCTCCGGGATCTGGTTCGGGGCGCGCTTGTCCCCCTTTTCCTTCGGCACCCAGATGCGCCCGTCGTTCCGCAGGCTCTCGCTCATGAGCGTGAGCTTCGACTGGTGGTCGCTTGCCACCGGTATGCACGTCGGGTGGATCTGCGTGAAGCACGGGTTCCCGAAAAATGCGCCCCTCTTGTGCGCGCGCCACGTCGCCGTCGCGTTGCACATTTTCGCGTTTGTCGACAGGAAGAACACATTGCTGTATCCCCCGGTGGCGAGTATGACCGCGTCGGCGGAGTATGATTCAAGCCTGCCGTCCACCATGTTCCGCGCCACGATGCCGCGGGCTTTCCCGTCGGCGACGACGAGATCGAGCATTTCGCGGCGTTCGA
The DNA here is from genome assembly GCA_003157485.1 of Ignavibacteriota bacterium. Taxonomy (GTDB): domain Bacteria; phylum Bacteroidota; class Ignavibacteria; order UBA10030; family UBA6906; genus Fen-1273. The sequence continues at coordinate 10,228 of PMJQ01000217.1, read as the reverse complement.
TGAATTTCACGGCCCCGAGGCCCACCTGGCGCATCAGCGCGGAGTACGCGCCGAGAAGGAGCTGCTGGCCGGTCTGCCCGCGCGCGTAAAACGTCCGCGAGACCTGCGCGCCGCCGAACGAACGGTTGTCGAGAAGCCCGCCGTATTCGCGCGCGAACGGCACTCCCTGCGCGACGCACTGGTCGATGATCGCGTTGCTGACCTGTGCGAGCCTATACACGTTTGCTTCCCTGGCCCGGTAGTCCCCCCCCTTCACCGTGTCGTAGAACAGCCGGTAGACGCTGTCGCCGTCATTCGGGTAGTTCTTCGGCGCGTTGATTCCTCCCTGGGCGGAGATGCTGTGTGCCCGGCGGGGGGATTCGTGATACGAGAGCGCGGTGACCCGGTACCCCAGTTCGGCGAGCGACGCCGCGGCGGAGGCGCCGGCGAGCCCCGTGCCGACGACGATGACGTGGTATTTCCGTTTGTTCGCGGGATTCACAAGCTTCATTGCGAAGCGGTGATTGTCCCATTTCGCTTCGATGGGACCCGCCGGTATTCTGGAATCTAATGTCATGGTCTGTGTCCCTGTTAGTGAGCCAGGAGAAAATAGAGAGGCAGGACGGCGAAGACGGCCGGGATGACGAGCCAGAACAGGACCGCTGCCGCGTTGATGAGCGTCTCGTATCTCCTGCGCCGCAGTCCCAGCGTCTGGAACGCGGATTGCACGCCGTGCTTGAGGTGATAGGCGAGGAACGCGAGCGCCACGAGATAGAACGTGACGTACAGCGGGCTCTGAAACGCTTCGTACACGCGCTCGTGCATCGTCATCCCGTCGGCGAAGAAACGGGAACGGACAAAGAAGGTGTTCACGTGAACGACGAGGAATATGAAGACGAATGCGCCGGTCCAGAAGGCGGTCCTGGAAGCGAGCGTGCTGTTTTCTGACGGCCGGTTCGCGGCGTAGCGGACCGGACGGGCGATCCGGTTGGTGATCCAGAGCCACCCGCCGATGAACGCATGGAGGAGAAACCCCGCGAAGAGGATGATCTCCAGCGGCCGGATCAGGGGATAGGTTGCCATGAAATCGGCGTAGGTGTCGAATGTCGATCCGCGGTCCTGTTTCAGAAGAAAGAGATTCAGGTAGAGATGGACGACAAGGAAGCTGCAGAGAAAGAACCCCGTCAGCCCCATGGAAAGCTTGCGCCCGACCGAGGATGTTGTGAACGAAGAGATCTTGTTCATAGTGGATGTCCCGGAACGACGGTGAGGGTGATGAACTGGAATGCGTCAGGATGGCGATTCGGCTGCAAATCTACAAAATAGCGCGAAAGAGTGCAACTCGGGCGTTGCGTCACTCGGCCGCCGCGGGACGCACGAACCGGACGACGGAGATCATGCTGCCGGCCCAGCCGAGGAGTATCCCGGTCCCCACGACGGAAAAATAAAAGAGGACCGGCATGGCCAGATAGGGGGCGAATTCTTCGGAGAGGAGCTTTGTCGCGTATTCGAAAACGAGGAGCATGAGTCCGGCGGCCACGAGGCCGCCGATGAGTCCCTGGATGATTCCCTCGATGATGAACGGGCGCCTGATGAACCCCCGTGTCGCGCCGACGAGCTCCATCGTGCGGATGAGCTTTCGTTTCGCCGCGATGGCGAGACGGATCGTGTTGGCGACGAGGAACATCGCTGTCAGGCTCACCGCGATGCCGAGTCCCAGCATCACCTTGTTCACGCTTGCCGCACGCTTGTCGATGAGCTCGAGAAGGGCGCGCCGGTAGAGCACGGTGTCGACGCCGGGAATGGCGGCGACGCGGTCGTAGATCGCCAGCGTCCTGGCCGACGTCCTGAACGGTTCCCTGAGCGTGATCTTGAACGAGGGGGGGAGCGGGTTGAAATCGAGGACCTTGGTGATGTCGTCTCCGGTGTCCTGTTTGAAGATCTTCATCGCCTCATCCTTGGAGACGAAGACCACCTTCTCCACCCCGTCGACGCCCGCGATGCGCGTCTGGAGGCCGGCCACGTCGTCGTCCGTCACCGGTTCGGTGAGAAAGGCCTCCATGTCGAGCCGGCTGCGGAGCGAGTCGATGAGCCGGGAGGCGTTGATCGTAACGGCCGCGAAGATCCCGACGAGGATGAGCGAGATGCCTATGGTGGCGACGGAAAGCAGGCTCGAGAGTTTGGCTCTGCGGAATCCGGAGAAGCTCTCGCGCAGCGTATACGAGAAGCTCATGAGCAGGAGGTCAGAAATTCGATTCGTCGCGCCAGCGGACGATCCTCCATGGATCGCTCGCGCTCGCGCGCTGGAGTGTCAGGTTCGCGTAGCCGGACACGAGTTCGACGTCGCTCGCGTTGAACACGACGGTCAGGTTGAACCCCCGGACGACGTTTACCGTTGTCGATTCGGCGGAGGTGGAGATGATGTTGTTCCAGATCAGGTCGAGCTTCTGCGCGTTCTGAAACAGCCCGTAGGTGCTTCGCATCTCCTCGTCCCTTCCCCACGTCTGGTCCACGCCCAGGTCATAGTCACGATACACAAAAATGAACTGTGCGTCAACAAGCGGCCCGTACACCGTCGTGTCGCGGAAGGTGTACGCCGCCTGAAAACACTGGAATATCCCGTCGACCGTGTGCGGATCGCAGGCGGATACGGCCGCGCCGTCGTCCCGCCCGGGAGCAAACGGGTTGACGCACCCGGCCCAGAGGGAGCATCCGAGGAAGAGGAGAAGGATCCCCGTACCGATGAATCCCGTCCCGCCCGGTGCCGGATTCAATTGCTGAATTTCCCCTTGAACATGCTCCATGAGAGATCGCTGGTGGTCTTGAAATCCGTCCACCGGTAAATCGTCCAGATATTGGTCGAGCTCCGCTGGAGCGCGAACTGGAGGTTCCCGCTCGAGCGCGACGGGAATCCCGCGACGGTGTTCTCAAACGTCAGCGTGTAGTCGTACTCCAGAATCGCCGAATCCGCCGCGAGCGAACTCGTCTTTTCCGTGAGGTCCAGTTTCGATATGGAGGTCGTCGTGGTTTTCGTCGTGAGATTCTGGAAATACGCCTGTTCCTCGATCGTCGACCAGTTGCGGAAGAGCGAGGCGTACACTGCATTCCCTTCGGAGGACGGGATGAAGAGAAAGGGGCGGCCTCCCGATACCGGGTCGGTGAGGCACTGGACGTAGTTCGGGACGCTCTTCTGTGCGATGGCACTCTGGAGGTTGCTGATGACGATGAAGGGATCGGTCGCGGGAAGGAATGTCTGGCTGGACTGCGACGGCGGCTCCGGGTTCCTCGGATCGAAGAGCCCGCATCCGGCTCCCGCGAGTCCCGAAGAGAGGAGGAGGAGTGCGGCTGCCCTCCGGGCGGGCGTCACAGCGTGATCCTTCCTTCGAGCGCCCTGCCGAGCGTTGCCTCATCCGCGAATTCCAGATCCCCCCCCACGGGGAGACCGCGCGCGATCCGCGAGACGCCGACCCCGAGGGGCTTCAGCAGCCGCGTTAGGTAGATTGTCGTGGCCTCCCCTTCCACGTTCGGATTCATCGCAAGGATGACCTCCGCGACCTCGGCGTTCATGCGGACAAGGAGTTCCTTCACCTTGAGCTCTTCGGGCCCGATTCCGTCCAGAGGCGAGAGCGAGCCGCCGAGGACGTGGTAGAGTCCCCTGAACTCGTTGGTCTTCTCCAGCGCGATGACGTCGTTGGGCTCCTCCACGACGCAGATGATCGTGCGGTCGCGTTTGGGGCTCGCGCAGATGGCGCAGGGGTCCTGCTCGGTGATGTTGCAGCAGACCGAACAGTAACGGATGCGGTCCTTGACGTTGACGAGGGCCTTCGCCATGCGGACGATTTCTTCGCGCGGCTGCTTCAGGACGAACAGAGCGATCCTCTGGGCGGACTTGCGCCCGATCCCCGGGAGACGGGAGAACTCCTCGATAAGTTGCTGCAGCGCTTCAGAAGTGTACAGCATGCTGATGTCGTTGGATGTGCCGGCGGGGGGGGAGGGGCCGGGAATTCCCCGCGGCCCGTGTCAGAAACCTGGGAGATTCAGCCCGGGGATATTCGGGAGCATGCCGTTCGTGGCCTTTGCCATTTCCTCCTGGGCCATCTTGCCGGCGTCATCAAGGGCTTTGTTCGCGGCCGCCAGAACCAGGTCCTCCAGCATCTCGATGTCCGCGGGATTGACGACCTCCTTGTCGATCGAAATCGCCGTAAGGTGCTGTTTGCCGTTGGCGGTCACTTTCACCATCCCGCCGCCGGATTCGCCGACAACCGTCTTCGTCTCAAGCTCCTGCTGGATGCGGGTGACCGCTTCCTGCATTTTCTGGATCTGCTTCATCATTCCCTGCATGTTCGGGAGACCGGCCATCGCGCTCCTCTGTTCTGGTTATGGGTAGATATCCCTCCACACTATATATATCGGTTTTGAAAGGGAAAGTCAAACAGAGGGGATGAGACGGAGGGGGAGGGGTGGAAATGCAGCGGTCCCGCCCCTCCCCCGTATTGCAGTGTCGCCTGAGGGAGCGGGACCGCGCACAAAGATGCTCTAGTCTGTCACGATGACAAGGTAGTTTTCCTGCCAGAATCGTACGGGACTCATGATCGTCAGCTCGGAAAGCTTCTCCTCTTTCTGCGTCGCGGCAAAGAGGTCGGCATTCCTCCGCGGGAGTATCTCTGCGATCCGTCCGTCCACCTTAATTGTCTTGTCCTTCGTTTTGTCGATCGGCGTGAATTCCGACGCATCGAAGTTCGCGTTCATGATCGTCGTCGAGCCGAGAAGTCCCCAGAGGAAACCGCCTTCGTCGCTGATGATCCCCTTCTTCCGGAGCTCATCACGCGTCCCCACGATGTAGAACCCGGTGTTCAGCGTCCGCTGCTGGTCGCTGATCATCATATCCCTGTCTTCGATAACCTTCGTCTTCTCGGCCATCGTCGCCTGCAGTCCCTCCACCTTCGCCTGGAGCTGTGTGATGGACGTTTCCCGCTCCTGTATGGATGTCTTCAGATTCTCGATGAGGGAGTTCAGGCCGGCGATCTGTCCCTTGAAGTTTTTCATCCGCACCTGGAGAGACGCGATCTTCTTCCGGTTTTCCTGGAGTGAGGATCCGATTTCGTTGATGTTTGCGATCAGCTTGTCGCGCGACTGTGCGTTTGTGTACTGGGCGGGCCCTTCGAGGTCCGCACCTTTCTTTTTCAGCTCTCCTTCTTTTATCCGGGCTTTCTCCAGGTCGGTGTATACTTCATTGACCGATTTCATGACCTGCTCGTAGTAGGCATCGCGGTCGGTGATATCCTGTTGCAGCGAGGTCCGGGCGGTTTGCGCGTCCGCGAGCTGTTTCTGGAGCTCTTCTTTGTCGTTGTTGCACCCTACAACGAGAAGCATGCAGAGCGCAAATGCCGCCAGTTGGGTCTTCATAATTTCTCCTTCTCCTGTGGATTGATTCCCGGTACCGTCGCACCCCCCTGGAAAACGCGCATCAGCCCGTGTCGGATTAAAAGAAAGTGTACAATTTCCGCCGTCGGGGATCAATCGGGGACGTGGTGTATTTCGCATGGGGGGGAAAGGCGTGTCCATCCCCTAGGGATAACGCTGTAGTCGGGGGGGGGACCCCGGGGGGAAGGGGCGTAAAGGGAGGTCAGGAGCCGGATTTGACGAGTCCCATGCTTATTGCGTGCCGGACAAGGCCGGCAGTATCGTGAATGTTCAGCTTTTGCATCAGATTTGCACGGTGTGTATTGACTGTCCTGAAGCTGAGGAACAGCGCTTCAGCGATCTGCCGGTTCGTGTACCCCTGCGCAATGTACTGCAGGACTTCGCGCTCCCGTTTGGTGAGCTGCTGGCCGGTTGCGGCGCCTTCACGCTTCTCTTCCGCGTGATTGTGCGGGCCTCCTTCGCTTGCCCTCTTCATGAACCCGTCCACGATGAGCTTCGATATCCCGGGACTGAAAAAACGCTCCCCCGCCATCGCGGACTGCACCGCCTCGAATATCTCTTTCCTGCTTGCGTTCTTCAGTAAGTAGCCGCTCGCTCCCGCGCGCAGTACATGGAAGGCGTATTCTTCGTCCTCGTGGACGGTAAGTATGATAACCCTCGTCTCGGGGTGCTTCTGTTTGATGATCTTCGTCGCCTCGATCCCGTCGAGTTTCGGCATCGAAATGTCCATGAAGACGACGTCCGGTTTCTGTTCCCCGACGAGGCGCACTGCTTCCTCCCCGTCGGCGGCTTCCCCTGTTATCGAGAATTCCGGGGATGTCTTCAAGAGCATCCTGAGACCGCTCCTGACGACATCGTGGTCATCCGCGATGAGAATCCGGGTTTTCTTCATGTGTGGCCTCTGCACTCAGTGGTAGTGTGACGGTAATTGTCGTTCCCCGGTCCGCTCCCGTTTCGACATGGAACGTCCCCCCCAGGAGCTCGGATCGCTCCCTCATCGACATGAGTCCCATCCCGTGCCCCTCGTCCCGTGCGCGAGCGGTGTCCTTCTCCCCGAAGCCGGTCCCGTCGTCGGCGATCGTGAGCTGAATGGCTGATTCCCGCCTGTCGAGATCCAGCGTCACCGACTGTGCGCGGGCGTGTTTGGCGGTGTTGGAGAGCGCCTCCTGCGCGATCCTGTAGAGGGCGATCTCGATGTTCGGGTCGACAGGTCCGGGGACGGCGTGCGTTTCGCGGAACGATGTGGGGATCGAGTGGACCTTTTCGAAATCCTTGATGAGCATCCTGAGCGCGGTCACGAGACCGAAGTCGTCGAGGACGCTGGGACGGAGGTTCGAGGAGATGCGCTGCACCTCGGTTATCGCGTGGTCGAGTTCCTGGTTGATGTCGCGGAGCCCCCGCACCATGCGCTTCTGCGCGGGTTCCGCCTCGTCCGCAAGGACTTCGACTCTGAATTTCATTCCGCTCAGCCTCTGGCAAATGTCGTCGTGAAGCTCGCGCGATATTCTCTCACGCTCCTCCTCCTGCGCGCGCTGGACGGATATCGCGTAGGCACGGAGACCGGCGGAGCGTTGCCGTTCGGCCTGTTCGAGCTGGACGGTCATCATGTTGAACGCCTCTCCGAGCGAGCGGAGTTCGTCGGGGGAAACGATCTCCACCCTCCGGAGTTGACCTCCCTGCGCTGCACGTTGCATGACGGAGGCGAGCTCACGAATCGGTGAGGTGATGCTTTTCGTTGTCAGCGCACCGCCCAGCAATCCCACGATAACGCATGCGATGACCGCAAGGAATATCCTCGTGTTCGCCGCGGCTTCCGTCCTGAGGACCTCTTCCTTTGCCTGTGCCAGGTTGCGTTCCGTCCGGAGCTCGAGGTGGTCGTTGAGGATCGTCCCGAGCTCCCTGTAGGCGACGACGAACGCCGCGAGTTTCTGCGCCCGTTCCTTGCTCTCATCGGCGATCATCTGGGCGGTCCCGATGCAGTGTTCCGAAATCCGGGCGAGCTTTTCAGTCCAGCCCTTCTCCTCCGAGGAGATGAGGACGTTCCTGAATATCCCGAAGAAGCGCTGGAATTCGCTCTCGGAATGGTGGAGGCTTGTCTCGAATTCGGACTGACCGGTGATGAGGAAGTTTCCGAGCGCTTTCGTCATCGCGTTCGCGTTCACCTCCATCTCGAGCGCCGCCTGTTCCCTTTTGTATGCGACGGGGTCGTCTGCCTTGATTGCCGGGACAATCTTGTCCTTCAGGAGGTCTTCGATGGCACTGACGTCCCTGAGAAGATCGGACATATTCCTTGTCTGGCGGTTTCTGAGTTCGATTTGATCCGCCGCCAGCGTGCAGAACTCGGTGAACCCCGCCCGGAGCCGGGCGCCTGATTCGGGGCCCGCCGCCGCGCCGTATTTCTGGTCAGACTGTTCAAATTCTCCGCGTGCGGTCTGGAACGATTCGAGGAACCGGGTGTCTCCCGTCGAGAGAAACCCGAGCGTCGCCAGCGCGGATTCTTCAAGGCTTGTTTCCATCCCGTGCACGGCGGTGTTGACCGGCTCCCGGACTTCGGTGATCTCCCTGATCTTTCCGCTTACAACCCGCGATTGCAGAAAGGAAACGAGCCCGATGGCGATGCAAAGGATCACCATCGTGCCAATTCCCACTCCCAGCTTTACTCCGATTGTCGGCATAGCTCCGCTCCTGGATGAGCTTTCACAACGTAACGCAGGCGGTCATGTGCGCGTTCCTGTTTAATATAACGCTCCTTTCCATAGAAACCTCTGGGAGAAACAGAGTAGTTTCCTGCTCGCGGCGTGCGGCGGAGAATTACGCCCATTTCCCGATTGTCGGTGGCCGGGAGGATCCGTACAATGGGCACCATCGGTCACCGGGGGGGGCGCCGTCGGGGCGGGAGGCTCTGAGTATCTTGCACTCGACCGCGGCGATACGTACGTTCCCGTGCAGAGAGAACTGGGGTTTGCGCTGCGGGGGGGTCGTCGGGCTCATGTATGAAATTCCCCGGTCACCCTTCGACGGATTCATGGAGATTGCCCCGTTTCTTATTATATTCTCTCCCGCGAGCGGAGTGGGAATTGATGCTGCGCTCGGCGTGCGAATTTACCCCTGAGGGGGTGTCATGATGCAGATGAGGCCTCATGCTCAGCGAAGATGCGCGTCCCCGGAGGCTCGTCATCGTAGCAAACCGGCTCCCTTTCTCAGCCCGGAAAGCGTTACACGAACAGTATGCGCGTGCGGAGAGGAGAGCAATCTTTCTCGACTATGACGGGACGCTCACGCCCCTTGTCCCGCACCCCGGTGCGGCGAAGCCCGAACGGCGGGTCATGGTGCTTCTCGAACGGCTTGCCCGGGATCCCCGGAATATGGTCGCGATCATAAGCGGCCGCCCCAGGGAGGCGATGCAGGGGTGGTTCGGCGCGCTACCGATTCATCTCGCGGCGGAGCACGGCGTCTGGATCAGGGAGGTCGGAGAGGCCTGGCGCATGCCTAAGGAGCTGAGGGCGGATTGGAAGCCGGGCATTATTGCGATCCTCGAGCGCTACATGGACCGGCTTCCGGGCGCGCTCCTCGAGGAAAAGGAGTTCTCCGTCGTTTGGCATTACCGCGGGGGGCATCCCGGACAGGGAGAGGCTCTTGCGGAAGAGCTTTTCGACCATCTGATGAAGTTCACGGCGAATACCGACCTGCAGGTGATCCGGGGAAAGAAGGTCATCGAAGTGCGCAACGCCGGCATACATAAGGGGATCGCGGGCCAGCACTGGCTCGCGAAGGAGAGGTACGACTTTGTGCTTGCAATCGGAGACGATTGGACGGATGAGGATCTGTTCGCCGTCCTCCCCGACTCCGCGTTCTCCATCCGCGTCGGTCTCGTCAACAGCCGCGCCCGGTTTAATCTCGACGATTCCTCAGAAGTCCTCACGCTCCTGGAGTCTCTCGCCGGCGGAGAGCTCCCGCCGTTCGTTCCCGGATCTCCTCCCGGTTCATTTCCGGGTTCTTCCTCCCCGTCCTGATCGCCCGGCGCGCGTCAGGCGGATCCCGGAACAAATTCCCTGCCATACACGTACCTCCCTGCGTATCTCCCTGTGCGGGGTTTCCTTGACTTTCAGGGGCAAATCAATTAAATTTTCAATTCAGGATCATAACGTCTCCTCGATAGGAGACGCGAAATCATCACGCGAGAGTCCATTCCTTGGGAAAAGGTCCACAGCAGGCGACGGGGGAAGACCGGAAGGTGCAGGAAACGCTGCGGAAGGCAGGCGAAATCCCCCGCCATGTCGCTATTATAATGGACGGGAACGGCCGGTGGGCGAAAAAGCGCGGGATGCCGAGGATCGCGGGGCACACCGAGGGGGTCGAATCGGTCCGCGATACGGTCGAGGCCTGCGGTCAGCTCGGCGTGCAGTACCTGACCCTGTACGCGTTCTCAACGGAAAACTGGAAACGCCCCCAGGAGGAAGTGTCTCTCCTCATGCGTCTCCTCCTGAAAGCCCTGAAGGACGAGACGGACCGGCTCAACACGAACAATGTCCGCATCCAGGCGATCGGCGAGATCGCCGCCCTTCCCCGGGAAGTCCAGAACGAGCTCCTCGAAGACATACAGAAGACCAAGAACAACACGGGCCTGACGTTGATTCTCGCGCTCAGCTACAGCGGGCGCTGGGACCTCACCCGCGCCGTTGCGAGAATCGTGCGCGAAGCGTCGGAACACCGGATAACGGGTGAGCAGGTGAACGAAGAGCTTCTCGGCTCATACCTTTCCACCGCGGGGATCCCGGACCCCGATCTTCTCATCCGCACGAGCGGAGAGTTCCGGATCAGCAAT
>PMJQ01000112.1:1774-3074 GCA_003157485.1 Ignavibacteriota bacterium | reverse complement strand
TGCTGCCGTAGTGGTCCTCGTGGCAGCGATTGTGACATCTGTGGGGGCAACAGGCTGGCCGGCCAGGACCGGGCCGAAGAGGGTCGTTCCCGCCTCGCCTGAACCGGGACGAGGTTCTCCTACAGGTCAATTCTCGGCATCAGCCAGCTCGATCAACTTCATCGGCCATTGGTCAGTCACGTCGCTCACCTTTCCGAGCAGCAAGGAAGGGTTTGCATTCGTCACGGGCGCGAGCGCTAACGGCACTTCGGCGTTGTTGGAACGGACCACAAACGGCGGCCAGACGTGGCTTGCCCTGCGTGAGCCACCAGGTCCCTCGGACGTGGTCGTGAACCCTTCCAACCTTTCCTTCAATTCCCAGAGCGACGGCTGGTGGTGGGGCGGGAGCGTGCTACGGCGAACCAGCGACAGTGGTGCGAACTGGACCGCAGTCAATGCCGGCCTGACGGAGCAATATATCACCGCCCTTTTCGTCTCCGGCACGAGTCTTTTTGCCGGGACTGCTAGCCGGATCACTGAGGGGGACGGCATCGTCTATCGCTCGACGGACAACGGCACAACCTGGGCTCCGTCGACTTACGGCCTGACGAACACCACTGTCACCGCTTTTGCCGCCTCACAGGCGAATCTCTTTGCCGCGACCAATGGAGGTGGTGTGTTTCTGGATGGAGGATTGGCGTGGACGGAAATCAACACCGGCCTGACGAATACCTATGTGCTGTCTCTCGCCGTTTCCGACACGAATCTCTATGCAGGAACAGAGGAAGGCATCTTTCTTTCAACAAACAATGGCATGAGTTGGAGGGCAGTGAACACCGGCTTGACCAACACCTGGGTGCCGTCTCTTGCCTTCTGCGGCACCGATCTTTTTGCCGGGACCGATGGCGGCGGCGTCTTTCGTTCGACAAACAACGGCGCGAGCTGGACTGATGTCAACCTTGGATTGATGTATGCTTTTGTGAATGCTCTTGCCGTTTCCGGGACGAATATATTCGCCGGTGCCGGGAACGGGGTCTTTCTTTCCACCGATAATGGAACAAACTGGACCACTGCAAACACCGGTCTGACCAACCCGAATGTGAAGGCTCTTGCCGTTTCCGGTACAAGTCTTTTTGCCGTGACTGATAGCGGTGTCTTTCTTTCCACGACTAATGGCGCAAACTGGACTGCGGTGAATACAGGATTGAAGGACATGTATGGGCATGCCTTTGTCAATGCTCTAACGGTCTCCGGCACGAATCTCTTTGCGGGAGCGGAAAAAGGGCTGTTTCTTTCCACAAACAACGGCACGATCTGGACA
>PMJQ01000112.1:1426-1761 GCA_003157485.1 Ignavibacteriota bacterium | reverse complement strand
ATCTTTGCCAGCGGGGCTGACGTCTTTCATTCCACGGATAACGGCACAACCTGGACCGCATCGAACATCGGATCGATGAACGGTGCTCTGTTTGTGCTCGCCGTGGCGGACTCCGCCCTTTTTGCAGGGACGCAATATGGTGGCGTCCTGGTTTCAACAGACAACGCCGCACATTGGACTGCTGTCAACGCCGGCTTGACTACTACAGATGTTCGCTCCTTTGCCATTGTCGGAGGGTATCTCTTTGCAGGCACCTACGGTCTCGGGAGTTTATATGCAGGGCCTTATGGCGGCGGCATCTTCAAACGGTCATTGTCGGAAATGACTACTTCCGT
>PMJQ01000112.1:0-1412 GCA_003157485.1 Ignavibacteriota bacterium | reverse complement strand
TGCCCTCGGCCAGCAGGTCGCAACGCTTGTGAACGAGACCCAGGATTCTGGCGATCACGAAATCAGGTTCGACGGTCGGGATCTTGCGAGTGGAGTCTACTTCTACCGGCTCCGGGCGGGAGATCTGGTGCAGTGCCGGAAATTGGTGTACTTGAAGTAAGATGATTAAGGGATTTCCAGTTCGGAATTCCCCCTCGGGATCGATTCTGTCCTTGTGATCCCCTCCCGCTTCACGACCAGCGTGAACGGGCCGTCCGTGTTGACCGTAATACGCGTCCGTTTCTCCCCGGGCAGCGGGGTGGCAACCATGGATATCACGTGTCCGTTGAACCTGAATCGTTCNNATCGGACCGATTCCACTCCAGCCCACCATGTCCCGGACGACCGGTTCACCATTGACGTGCCGGCCGGGCGCCACGGAGTCCGGCGCATAGTTTTCCCAGATAGTCCCGGTCGTCGCGCAGATTTCTGCCACCGCATGAACGTGCTTCATCGCGATCTCGCGGGCAAGATCTTCATAGCCGTATCNNCTGAAGCCCCCGGATGACCATAGTGTTAGTCGACGGCCACACGGCTCCCCTCCAGTATCCCCCCTGGGAAATATACCCCGGTTCATCCGCAGCGCAGCTCGGGACGGGGTGAATCCGGCCGAATGTCCGGGGGTTACGGAGTTCTGCCTCAAGGGCTGCAGCCTGCTCCTTCGTGGCCACGCCTCCAAGAAGCGTCCAGAACGCAGCGATTGTCTTCACCGGGGTCCGTTCACCGGCGGGCGAACAGTCAAAATAGAAACGCCTGTCGGGGTCCCACATATATCTGTTGATCTGCCCCGCGAGCGAATCTGCTTCCCGTTCCCACCTCTGCGGGTCACCCATGCCGGTCAGTCCGTCAATGACACCGAGCTGCCGTGCAAACATGACCATTTCGGAAGAGATGTCGATCCCGGTGCCGCCGCCTGAGAGAAACGGGTTGCGCGGCGAATTGTCCATGCCCGCCCAGTCGGTCACATACAATCCGTTCCCCTGCCGGAGATATTTCTTCAATGCCTCATAATAGCGCACGAGCGGTTCCCGGACGGTACGGAGACGCAGTGTGTCGCCGGTGAACGAAAAGCTCTCAAGCTCCGCCCACGCGAGAACAGGGTGGTCAAGGGCGTCGAGTGTGAGCGCGGGAGGCGGCTCCGGGGTCTCCCGCCCCGTATATCGAATTTCTACCGGCCCCGGCCCCGTGTTGAATCCCCACCTGCTGAAAAGGGGCTTTCGTTCCTTGTTTATCCACGGTGCGAAATCGATCCCCGTCGTCCTGTTGATTTCCCTGCTTATCTCCCCGCTCTCATGCTGCTTCACGTAGAAATTGTCAAGCGAATGAATGCCGGGGACTATGCCGTTCGCGACGTTGCAGAACATCGTCATGAA
>PMJQ01000165.1 GCA_003157485.1 Ignavibacteriota bacterium | reverse complement strand
CATTCAACCTGGCCTTCACGATACTCGCCCTGGGGTATTTTGCCATCGGGTCGATGGGGATGAGCGTCTTTTCGGGTATCTACGGCGGAGCGGTGCCGTACTGGCTCCTCGTGACGTTCCTCGTTCTGACGGCCTTCGGCGGCTCGTTCATCAAACCCTCCGTGCTGGGAACCGTGGCGGTCACGACGACGGAGAAGACGAAATCGCTCGGTTTCGCCGTGTACTACTGGCTTGTGAACGTGGGGGCCATGATCGGGCCGACGATCGCGTACCTCGTTCGCGACAGCTTCGGGAACGCTTACGTGTACATGGTATCGTCCGCGAGCTGCCTGGCGATGCTTATCGTGAACGCGTTTCTGTACAAAGAGGTGCGGAGCGCGAAAACGGAAGTTGTGGAGTCGATGGGGAAGAAGATCAAAAACCTCTTCGTCGTCCTCGCCAACTTCCGCTTCATGATATTCCTCCTCATTTATTCCCTCTACTGGATCATCTTCTGGCAGGAATTCATCATCGTCCCGTACTACATCACGGATTATATCGGCAAACAGGCCCCGTACGAAATCGTGCAGTCGTGGGCGGGCGCGGGGGCGATCATCCTTTTCCAGATACCGGTAAACCGGCTGACCAAAAACATTCCGACGAGGAAAGCGATCCTGATCGGGTTCGCCGTCTCATCGCTCATCTGGGTTGTCATCGGCATCTCCCCGGGCATCCCCGCGATCGCGGCCGGGATCGTGGCATTCGCAATCGGCGAGATGATACAGGCGCCCCGCTATTATGAGTACATATCAACAATCGCCCCTCCCGGGCAGCAGGGGCTCTTCCAGGGATACGGATTTCTGCCGATCGCCATCGCCCGGTTTGTGGGGGACCCGCTCGGAGGCTGGCTGTACCAGACCTCAAAAGCCCTGGGGAAGCCGCATTACGTCTGGCTTGCGCTCATCGGGATCGGGCTTCTGGCGACGTTACTTATGTTTCTCTATAACAGGTTCCTCGCCCCTATCCAGGAACCGGAGGTGGCCTCGTGACCAGGATCAGGCTCAGTCAGCGGGTCATGCCGCGCGTCTTCGCGCTTTCGGTCGCCGCCGCCGTGGCCGTCGCCCGCGGGGGGGACACATCCGGGGAAGCGGTACTGCGCAACGTGGATGCCCGTCTCGCCCCGGTGCACGATTACACGGTCACGCTTGACGTCGTTGCCGACATCGAACGCCTGAACGTTCCCCCGATGCACGCCACGATGTATTTCAAGCAGCCGGACAAAATCCACCTTGATGCCGAGGGATTTGCGCTTCTCCCCCGGGAGGGGCTTCAGCCGGAGATCGGGAAGCTTCTCTCGCGGTACAATGTTGCGGAAACGGGGAGCGACACGCTGGGGGGCGTTCCCGTCCGGCGCGTCACGCTCCAGGCGAAATCAGAGAGGGGTTTTCCCCGGATGCTCTCCGTGTACGTGGACCCGCGCAGGTGGACGACGGAGCGGATTGTCACGAAAGGATCCGCCGACCGCGTTGCGACGATCACGTTCAGCTACATACAGGTTGACGGGGTGTGGCTCCCCGGGGAGATGACGGCGGCATTCTCGATCGCGCAGGCGGACTCGCTCGAGGGGGATCTCCCTGCGGCGCCGATGCGTCCGCAGCAGATGCCGCGAAAGGGCACCGTCACGGTCCGCTTCAGCGAATACCGGCTGAATACCGGCCTGAACGATGAGATATTCACAAAAGACCCCCTTACCCGTTAGGCTTTCACAGGGGCACGAGGGGGGATCTCCTCCGCAGGTATCTGGGGTTTTCCGGAGGGGTTCTCTGGAAGGTCTTACCGTTCCTCGCCGAAATCCTTCCCTTCCTGAAGGAGCTTCTCATACTCTTGTTTGTATTCCTTCACGGCGAGGAAAAGGGCGTCGGCGATTTTCTGCTGGCCGCTTTCGCTCTTGAGCAACCGCTCGTCCTCGCGGTTCGACAGGTAGGCGGTCTCGACGAGCACGTTCGGCATCGCCGCCCCTACAAGCACGTAGAACCCTGCCTGCTTCACACCCCTGTTGGGGATGCCCGTCCGTTCCTCGAATGATTTCTGCACGAGATCGGCGAACACCTCGCTCGCCTTGACATGGGCGCTCTGTGCCATCGTCACGAGTATGAAATTCTCCTCCGTGAGCTGCGGATATTTCTCTTCGTAGCCCGGCTCCATCTCGATAACCGAGTTTTCCCTCTCGGCGATGGAGATCGCCTCTTCCGTCCGGCCCGGGCGGAGAAGATAGACCTCGAACCCGCGCGTCTTGCTGGGTTTCCGGGGGAGCGAATTGCAGTGAACGCTTATGAAAAGTTTCCCCCCCGCTTCGTTGGCGATCTTTCCCCTTCTGTCGAGCTCGATGAACCGGTCGTCCTTCCGCGTGTAGACGACTTCGACATCTCTCAGGTTCTTCGCGATCAGCGCACCCAGCTTCAGCACGACCCCGAGCGTAACGGTTTTTTCTTTCACACCCGTGACGCCGATCGTGCCGGGGTCGTATCCCCCGTGTCCCGCGTCGAGGACGATGACGTCGAGCTTCCACTTCTCCCGTTCGGTGTCGAGCCCCGGCTGTGAGTCGTGTTCCCTCTTCGGAGGAGGTGACACGGAGTCGCTGTCCCGGTCATCCCGCTGTTTGGGCACGCTCACCGCCGGCGCTGTCTCCTTGATCGGAGGCGGGAGAACGACCGGCGACTGTGCTGTGCCGGACTGCATATCGGCGGGGGGTACCGCCTGTTCAGGGACAAAATTTCTCGCCGATTCCCGCCCTTTCGGCGCCGGAGGAGAAGGAGTTCGCGTAGTCAACGGTGCCGGTCCGGGGCCAGTGCCGGAAGTCTCACCATTCCCCTCGGTCCTTATCGCGAGTATGAGATCGTTCGATTCGGCGTCCGTCGTGACCTCTGACGTGGCGATCTTTCCCGAAAGCCTGAATGTGAGCTGGACGGAGGTGGGGGATTGAATAGCGACGATTTGCTTGACGATGCCGGCCGGCCGGACCGTGTTGATCGCACCGACGTTCGCCCTGGCGTCGCCCACGGTGACGTACAGCCAGCCGTCGGCGCGCATCCAGTTCTCATAGTCGCTCAGTTTTTTCGTGGCTGCGATGCGGATCAGCATCCCGTTGCTTTTCGGTTCGAGCCGGAGGGAGGGGATGTCGAAGGAGGGGACGGCAGGCTGCGTCCCGATTCCCAGCACACCCGTCCACTGGTTATAGGAGGCGTTCACCCCGAACACGGGGCGCAGGAGAGGGAGGAACGACGCAAGGGGGACAAAATAGGAACTGGCGGCAAACACCACCTTCACCGGAAGCTGGTACACGGTCTGGCGGCCCGCGCTGTCGGTCACGACGATGAACGGGTTCCCTCCCGCGACTTTCAGGCGGAGGGGAGCCTTCTTGATCTCGAATTTCTGGCTCTCCCGGCTCTCGTATGTCGACAGCGAGAACACCTGCGCGAGATCGTTCAGCGAAACGTACACGGTGCCGGATCGCCTGAATGCCCCGATCACCGTGCCCCGTGCAGAATCCCCCGCAAATTCAATGCGTATCGAGTTCCCCTGTGCCCTCGGACGCTCCCGGACCGGCGCGAGTAATAAGACAAGCGCAGCGGCATATGTGAGCGCACGGGTCGTTTCAATCACCTGTAGTTGGTAAACTGCACCGCGAATTTCAATTCCGCGTCGCGCACGAGTTTCATGACCGCCTGGAGGTCGTCCTTCGCCCGGCCGCTCACGCGCACCTGGTCGTCCATGATCTGTGCCTGNNGTGCCGCCCGCGGCCGGCTCGACCGGACCGTAATCGAGGGCTTTCAATGGGACCCCGCGTTTTATCAACTTGTTCTGCAGTATGTCGACGACCGCCTTCAGCCGGAAATCATCGTCGGAGGCGACGGCGATCTTCTTCTCCTTCAGGTCGAGTTCCATCGTGCTTTTCGACCCCTTGAAATCGTACCGCTGGGCGATCTCTTTCCGCGCCTGGTTGATCGCGTTGTCGGTTTCCTGGAGGTTGACCTCGGAAACGATGTCGAATGAGAATGTCTCGGGCATTGGCGTTCCTCAGGAGAATTTGACGTGCAGGAAGGCATGCACGAATATCTTGAGCAGCTCCCAGCGCGGGTGGCGTCCCTCGAGTATGTACTGGTGCTGGACCTCCCTCTGCGAAGTGCTGTCCCGCGTAATGATCTGGACCGACAGTGGGTGCATGTTCAGCTCCAGGTTTCGGTGATGCG
>PMJQ01000101.1:105695-132453 GCA_003157485.1 Ignavibacteriota bacterium | reverse complement strand
GTGCGAGCTGATGCTCAGGAGGAGGACTGCAGTGCTTACAGGATTGACAATCGGGAGAAGCGTGATGAGGGAAACGCCCACCCATGATGCGAATTCAGCGAATGCTTTCATGCACAGGTCCGGATGTGATCGACATCCGGGCAATATACCCCGTCTGGAGCCGGATGTCAATGGATGTGAGGAACGGAAATTGATGACGCGGAGGCGGGCATGGAAGGGAGGAGCGTGACTCCGGAGAGAGAATCGGGATACGGCGCTCCCGAACTGAAAGCGTGGTACGGGCGGTACCTCACAAGGGGACTCGGCATAGCCGTCGCCATCCACCTCTTTACGATCGGACTCTATTATGCCGTCGAACTCCTCGGCGGAGACGAGCCCCCCGCAGTCCACGTCAGGCTCATCCGTTACAGTGAACTGGGCCCGCCTCCGTCCATCGCTGGTGAGAACTCACCTCCACCGATCTCCGTTTCCGCTCCAAAGGCGAGGCCTGATGCGGGGGTTCCTGTACCCGTCCCGGACCTGGAGGTGAGTCCCGACCAGACGCTCGCGACGCAGCATGAGATGAACCAGGGAACCGGCACGGGAGGAGAAGGGGGAGGCACTGAAGGGGGAACCGGCGTGGCGGGAGACATAAAAATCGCCGATGACGAATCACCCCCCGCCGATTACGTCGCGGTGGAGAAGGAACCCGTCATCGTCAAGAGCGTGGAGCCGCAGTATCCGGAGATGGCGGTCAGGACCGGACTCGAGGGAAAGGTCTGGGTGAAGATATGGGTCGACAGGGATGGAAAACCCAGGGAGGTCGACATACTCCAGACCGACGCGGAGATATTCAACGAGCCCGCCATCGAGGCCGCACGGCAGTTTGTCTTTACTCCCGCCTACATGAACGACGGACCGGTCTCCGTCTGGGTGACGTTTCCGTTCAAGTTCGAGCTCTCGGGCGCCCGGTAGGGCGCGCCAGAGCGGACCCGGGGAACGCCCTGCCGGGCCGCCGCTCATCCTGCCGCCGCTTGTGACTCAGACCTCTTCCGTTTATATTGGACCGGAATCATACACTCACCCATGCACAGGAGAGATCCATGCATACACCCCTGCGGTATTCCATCGGCGCATGTATCGCCGCGGCACTCATTGCGGGCTGCGCGCGTCAGAATAAGCCGGCCAACGTGTACGCTGTCGACGAGGGATTTGTCGACGCACACGGTGCGCTCATATACTACACATCGCTCGGCGAGGGAAGGCCGCTCGTCATCCTCCACGGCGGACCCGGGGCATCGCACGACTACTTCCTCCCTTACCTCCTCCCTCTGGCCCGGTCGCGCCGGATCGTCTTCATCGATGAGCGGGGCTCG
Organism: Ignavibacteriota bacterium; assembly: GCA_003157485.1. Classification (GTDB taxonomy): domain Bacteria; phylum Bacteroidota; class Ignavibacteria; order UBA10030; family UBA6906; genus Fen-1273. The sequence goes on along the minus strand of PMJQ01000101.1, from coordinate 131,098 downwards.
GGGAGATCGGAAAAACTGGAGGACACGTCCGGATATACCGTCGAGGCGATGGCGGACGACGTCGAATCCGTCAGGACTTCACTCGGGCTCGGCACAATCGATCTCCTCGGCCATTCGTGCGGCGGGGTCATCGCAGAGGCGTACGCTCTCCGGTACCAGGCGAACCTCAGCCACCTCATACTGTGCAGCACGTTCCACAGCACACAAGCGATGAACGGCGTGTTTCGCGAGATGATCGGAAAGATGACGCCGGAACTCAGGGCGCGGATACAGAAACTGGAATCCGCCGGGCTCTACGGTCACGGCAGGGAATACGAGAAAAACCGATACACGGAAGAATACATGATCGCTGCATGGGGGGAAGGATACTTCCCGTATCTCTACCGGAATCACCCCGACCCGAATTACAGTCCCACCGCAGCGGGGAACATGTCGTGGGACCTTTACAGGACGATGTGGGGTTCGAGCGGCGAATTCGTCATCGACGGGAACCTGACCTCCGTTGAATACGCTGGGAAGCTGGGGACGATACACGTCCCGACGCTCATCACCGCAGGGGACAATGATGAATGTTCCCCCGTCCTGGCGCGGGAAATGAACGGCCTCATCTCCGGATCGAAACTTGTCATATTCCCCAGAAGCGGTCACATGACGTTTGTCGACCAGCCCGGCATGTTCATCAAGACGGTCAACGAGTTCCTCGATGATCGAAAATGACACAGGGCGAGATTAGCAGATATTTCTTGACTGCTACGTTGTAGAACGTATTTCGCGACTAATTCGCAGTTTCGTGCCCTCTGTCATCTCCGTGTGTGGTATCTTATTGTACTATGTTGTATCACATTTCGGAGGAAGTCCCCATGAAGAGCGTCACAGTATTTTTTCTTTGCTTCTTTGCGCTAGGCCTTGCCGCTGCACAAAATACGCAGGGAACATCGGTAGTGTTCGGGGTTGTTTCGACGGTCCCCGCGAACTTTGCAACGAGCGTCTCAGCAAGCACAACGACAGTCAGCATCACATTCAGCGACGTTGTCGACACGACGTTGTTCTCCAACCAGGGCAAGGGGAACACGGGGTGCGTCTTGACCAATTTCGATTCGCTCACGGCGGTCTCGTTCAGCACTGACCACAAGACCGTCATTCTCACCGTGCGCCTGAGCGCAGGGAAGCCGTATTTTGGAGTAGTCTATTCGGTACGGAGCGCAAGCGCCGTCCCCATGTCCGCCTCCTACGTATTTTACTTCACGACGGCGGCATCGTTCCCGACAACAACGGTGGGCGGATCAGTCTCGAGCGGCTCGAGCGTCGTCGGGACAGCGGGCGCGTTCGTGGCGCTCAGCTCGACTTCCATCTCCCAGGGAGACCCGACGTTTGTCGCGGGAACAGTTGCGGACGCGGGCGGCAACTTTACGATCCCGTACGTCCCCAACGGCACGCTCTACCCTATTGCCGCGAAAGACGTCAACGGCGATGGACAGATCGACCCGAACACCGGGGACGTGGTGGGGACGGGGAGCCAGGTCGTCGTCAACGGTGTGAATCTGACCGGCGTTGTTATCACATATGTCGCGGCGACGCCATACCGGCTCAAGGACGCGCTTGACACGCTCACTGCTCACAGCGGGAGCTTCTCGAACCCTCACACGCTGAGGGCCATTCAGGGATATTCGATCGATTCCACGGGAAGAGGGACATGGGAGTTCTATTACACCGGGACGTCATACCAGAATAGCTTTGTATTCCGGGTGCAGACATTCGGGGCCCAGGTGCAGTCGATGGATTCCATGACGTACACGTGGATGAATTCGATCGACCCGCTGACAGTCCTCCCTGCCACCGCTGTTGTCGATTCATTCCTCGCCCGCGCAGAGCGCTCCGGCGGGTACGCATACAGGCCTCATCCGATGACATGGAACGGCTTCGACGTCCAGGTGGGGATAGGAAGACTCGCAAGTCAGAACTACAGCGACATGATATCCGACACGTCGAAAAATTACCTGGGAGTCGCATACTGGTACGGCGTGAACGGGCAAAACTCTTCGATTACGTATGGACAGAGGAGGTTCCTCGGAGATTACACGACGGGCACCATACTCGGCACGACCGCCATTGCACCTGAACCGGGAAGTGCACTCCCCGGCAGGTTTGCGCTCGCGCAGAATTACCCGAATCCGTTCAACCCTGCGACGAAGATCGAGTTCACGCTCCCGAAAACCTCACCCGTGCAGCTCAGGGTGTACAACATGCTCGGGCAGGAAGTGGCAACGCTCGTAAACGAAACCGTCTCCGCAGGAAGCCACATTGTCAGTTTTGACGGCGCTCATCTCGCGAGCGGCATCTATATCTACAGGATTGTCGCGGGAAGCTTCGCGAGCACGATGAAGATGGTCCTCTTGAAGTAAAGTGAATGCCGGGGGGAACGCCAGGGCACCCGAAAGGGTGCCCTTTTTATTGTCGTGACGGATGGGATGGGAAAGAACTCCCCACGCCCCGGAGGTGTTCCATCCGGAACTTTTCGTACGTTTTTCCGTTTCAATATACAGCCATGCCCCGTTCCCTGCGACATACGCTCCGCATAGTCTTCGTCATGATGTACATCCCGCTCATGATTTCACTCGGGATGATTCATACGGACGATTTCTGCGCAACCGGGGACGGACACCTCATCGTCGGGATTCAGCATACCCCGGCACAGGGAGTTTCATCAGATTCAGGGATATGCCTCGCCTGCCTCTTCACCGCAGGGCACATTTCCGAGCGGTCCGTTTGCCTCCCCACGCTTGCATTTGTTCAATACACGGTTTCCTTCCCGCTTCCACCCGCTCAGTCTGCATACCGCGGCACACAAACCGCGCGCGCTCCTCCAGGACCTCCTTTTCATAATTCATCCGACTCCGCCCGTCCGGACGCCTGATTTTCACCGGAGATAATCACCGGTATCATTTCGCGGGTTCCCGCAAGGGAAATGCACACGCCTCTCCAGAGGACGGCTGGCGGTTTCTGCCGTTGAATCCGACCAACAGAAGGAGTGTGAACATGAGGATACCCGGAACGCTTACATTTGTCCTGCTTTTCTACGCACTGAACTCGAATGCGGCAGAAACACACGGCCCCGCGCCGACCGAACACGGGGTCCAGGCCAGGTTCACCGTTCTCGATGCCGACGGGAAGATCCCCATGGAACTTGCCCACGTCGTGCTCCGGCGTGACGGGAAGTTTGTCGCCCAGAACGCAACAAATCCCGCCGGGTTGATACGGTTCAGGGACATCGAGCCAGGCCTGTACAATGTCTCCGCCTGGTTTGTGGGGTATGATACATATGCCGATTCGATGCTCATCGACGAGACGCACTCCACGTTCACCATCGTCCTGCACTCGGCAGGGACGCAGGAACAGGAGATTGTCATCACCGCGGACAGAGAACTCGCCGTCTCGCACATAGACCCGAGAACCGGCAACCAGGTGTTCGAATCGGAAACGTACCACGTCCCCCCCACCGCGCGGATGACCAATCTCCTCCAGGAGAACATCATGGGCGCCGCGCGGGCACCGACCGGCGAGGTCCACATCCAGGGACAGCACGGAGAGTTCACGTATTACATCGACGGAATACCGGTGCCGCTCGGCGTTTTCGGGGGACTCAATGAGGTGGTCGACCCCAAAGTCATCGACAGGGCGACATTCATCACCGGGGGATTCCCCGCCGAGTACGGCGGACAGATGGCCGCAATCATCGACCTGAACAACCGTGTCCCCACGGGATCGTTCCACCTGGATGCGTCGACGTATGCGGGAAGCTATCTGACGTTTAACGGGACAAAACCACTTTCACCGGGGAACGGCGCCACACCCGCCTCCGCAGGGGACACGCTCGGGTCAAGGGTCGGACCGTTCAGGGCGCTCAACTCGAACGGCCAGGCGCTCTCCGTCAGCGACCACGTCGGCAACCTCGGGTATTTCCTCTCCGGCTCGCGACAGGAGACGGACCGGCGGATCGACCCCCCCGTGCCGAACCTGTTTCACGATCATGGGTTTGACTACTTCCTGTACGGCAAGTTCGATTTCGTCCTGAGCGACGTGGATTACGTCACGTCGAATCTGAATTTTGGAGACACGTACACGCAGGTGCCGTACGACTCCGCGGAAGGAATCGCCTCCGACATGCAGAAAACGACGAACGGGTTTCAGACTCTTTCCTACTTCAGGATGCTGAATTCGGACATCGACCGGGAGTCCAACTTCTTTGCCGGCGCATATGCCCGCGAGGGGGGACTCACGTACACGCCGGGAAGCATCGATCCCCCAGGGTTCGAATTTGCCGGGGACACGCTCAACAGATATCTCCTCTCAGAGGACAGGAGTTTCGCGACGATCGGGGTCAGGACGACATACGACAAACGGTACTCGCACCAATTCATGGTGAAGACCGGATTCAACTTGAGCAGCACTTCGGGAACGGAACGATTCACGTCCCGGGATTCCGCCGGAAACCCGGGACCATCGATCGTAACGAACTTCCACGGATCGGATCTGGGCATATTCGGGGAAACGGAGTGGCACCCGCTCGACTGGACGTCGTTCGAACTGGGCGCACGGTACGACCAGCACATCGCCCCGGACGTGCCCCTGACGCACCAGGTGAGCCCGAGGATCAGGTGGAATTTTTACATCGATGAATCGAACACGGCCTATCTCTATTACGGCCGGCTGTTCATGCCGACGAACATCGAAGGATTAAGGTCCATCGCCCTCAACGTGAGCACGTCGCTTGCGCCGACGCTTCCCGAGAGAGATGATTTCTTCGAGGCGATGTACACCCACCAGTTTCCGGGAGGACTCCGGGGAAAGATGACATGGTTCTCCAAGAAGGATGCGCCGGGAGTGGACGACCAGACGGTGGGAGGGAGCGCGATAAAGACGCCTGTCAACATCGCAACGATATACATACGCGGGGTCGAACTCGGACTCTCATTCAGCGGTCCCGAGACGCCATTTTCAGGATACTTGAACGCTTCGGTGATTCACGCGTACGGCACGGGAACCGTGTCGGGGGGATTTCTCGACATCAGCAACGACGGAACGGCGACAGACCTCGATCATGATCAACGTCTTTCCGTCGTCAGCGGGCTCAACTACCAGCCCCGGGACTGGTTTGTCAACCTGGAGGGGACATACGGTTCGGGCCTCACAAACGGCAACCCTGATGGCGTGCCGTACCGGACAGGGCTCTTTGATTTCAACACGGCCGCGCATACCCCCCCTTCATGGGTATTCAACCTCGCCCTCGGCCACACGTACCACATGAACGGCGGGGCGACGCTTGAGCCCTCGCTCTACATCACGAATCTCCTTGACCATGAGCACCTGATCAAGGGAGCGTATTTCAGCGGGGCGAGCTGGGAGGAACGAAGGAACGTCATACTGAAGCTCTCATTCCACGTTTGATTCCCGCTGTGCATGTGCGCGGGAGGCGGGTGGGGCGCCGGGTCACCTTTTGATCCTGGCGCTCCCGCCCCCCATGACGTGCCTGAGCTCTTCCATCGTCACCATGCTCGTGTCCCCGCGCGTCGTCTGGAGAAGGGCTCCGTGGGCCGCTCCCATCTCCACGCATTCCTGCGGGGGCATCCCGTGAAGGAGCCCGTAGACGAACCCGCTGCAGAAGCCGTCCCCTCCCCCGACGCGATCCTCGATCTCCAGGTTCAAGAACCTGCGCGACTCGTAGAACGCCCCGTCGTAATACATGATCGCGGACCAGTTGTTCACGAGACCGCTCACCACCTCGCGGAGCGTGGTCCCGACAGCCTTTAACCCCGGGTATTTCTTCACGACTCTCTCCACCATACGTTTGTACCCCTCCACGGGGAGGCTCTTGAGGTTCGCGTCCGCCCCCTCCACAGTGAACCCGAGCACCTTCTGGAAATCCTCCTCATTCCCGATGAGGACGTCGACGTAGGGAATGACGCCCGCGGTCACATCGATCGCTTTTTTGCTCGACCAGAGCGTGCTCCGGAAATTCAGGTCGTAGCTGACGACGGTGCCCGCCTCGTGCGCGGCCTTCATCGACTCCACCGTGACTTCTGCGCAGCTGTCGCTGAGTGCGGTGAATATCCCGCCGGTGTGGAACCACCGGGCACCGCGCGTGCCGAAAATCCGTTTCCAGTCGACGTCGCCCGGCTTCATGTGGGCAATCGCCGTGTGTCCCCTGTCGTACATCGTCACGCTCGCCCTGACGCCCGTCCCGACCTCCGTGAAGTTCAGTCCGATCCGGTCGGATCTCCCCGATCCGTCAAAAGGGACCCAGACCACCTCGCTCAGGTCCATCCCGCTCGCCCGCGCGTGGTTTCGTATGAAATGGCCCAGCGGGTTGTCCACGAGGCGCGAGACCCACCCGGTGCGCATCCCGTACCGTGCAAGCGCGTACGACACGTTGTATTCCCCCCCGCCGGCATACGCCTCGAACACCGGCGTCAGCTCGATCCTCTGGTGGCCGGGGGGACTCAAACGGATCATGCACTCACCGAGCGTGAGGACATCGAATTCGGATTCATTTTCAAAGCGCAGCGTCACAGGCATGATATCTCCCGGATGTCGTGGATGTGTTGATCTGAAGAGAGAACGGACGGCAAGAGCAGCGGATTACGGATCAGAGGCGGAACCCTGCACCGGAGAGGAGACTCCGGAACGCCGGGTCGTCGTGGACCTCCGTGACGGTCGCGGAGGCAAACTCCCGGCGGATCCGGTATCCGCTCCTCAGTCCCATGAAGAACCGGGCCCGCTCCGCCTGAGAGACGTCGAACAGCCCGCGGAGGAGCCGGTCGTCATACTCGATGTCATAGAGCATTTTCACCGCATGCTCCAGCCGATCCTCCAGAGTCCCTCCCTGCCCGGGGGTGATGGAGGAGATCGCCGGGGGGGGAATTTCCCCCGACGGATCCCAGACCGACGAATTGCCGAGGTACCTGCAGAGCGCCGCGCGGATCATTGATGCCGCTTTCACCTTTCCGTCGATCGAGTATCCCGCGATATGCGGCGTCCCCAGGGAGACGAGCGACAGGAGTTCCGCATCTATGGCGGGTTCTCCCTCCCACACATCCAGGACTGCAGCGGCGAGCAGGCCGCCGCGGAGAGCGGCCTCCAGGGCGCGGGCCTCGACGACCGCCCCCCGGGACGTGTTTATGAGTATCGCGCCCCTCTTCATCTGCGCGATGCGGCGGGCGTCGAACAAATGATGCGTGGGATCGCTCCCGGCCTGCGTCAGCGGCACATGGAGCGTGATGATGTCAGCGCCCATGAGCTCCTCGAGCGGACGAAATCCTCCCCCCCCGCCCGCGCGTTCGAGCGGGGGATCGTTCACAAGGACGGGCATCCCCAGCGCGCGCGCCATGGCCGCAACGCGCGACCCGACGTTGCCCGCACCAACGACGCCCATGGTCTTTCCGCCGAGATGGAATTTCTCCCTCCGTGCAAGGACGAGGAGCGCGGCCAGGACATACTCCTTTACCGAGTTGGCGTTGCTCCCGGGGGCGCTGGCAAACGCTATCCCCTTCGACGAGAGGTACGGAAGATCGATGTGGTCCGTGCCGATCGTCGAGGTGCCAACGAACCGGACTGCGCTTCCGTCAAGAAGCCGGGGGCCGACTTTCGTTTCCGAGCGGATGACGAGCGCGCCGGCATCCCGGACAGTCTCCGCTCTGACAGCGGTCGTTTCAAGGAGCGTCACATCGCCGAGCGGGCCGAATGCCGATCCAGCGAGAGGGATGTTCCTGTCAACGGCGATCTTCATCGCCCTCTTCCCATTTCGTATGGAACACTCCCTCCCTGTCGACCCTCCGGTACGTGTGCGCCCCGAAGTAGTCGCGCTGCGCCTGNNCGCCTGGAGGAGGTTCGCCGGGAGTGCGGCGGTCCTGTAGCTGTCGAAGTACGCGAGGGCGCCCATGAACGCCGGGACCGGGATTCCCTGCGTGACGGCGGCGGCGATCACCGTCCTCCATGCACTCTGGTACGACGAGAGTATGCCGGAAAACCAGGGGTCGAGGAGAAGGCTGGGGATCGCCGGGTTCCGCTCGTACGCCTCGTTTATCTTCCCGAGGAACCTGGCGCGTATGATGCAGCCGGCGCGCCAGAGGAGCGCGATCCTCCCGAAATTCAGCCCCCACCCGTACTCGGCGTCCGCGGCACGGAGGAGCTGGAAACCCTGTGCATACGAGCAGAGCTTGGAACAGAGAAGCGCCTTCCGGATCAGTTCGAGAAACTCCGACTTCTCGCCCCGGAACGTCTCCGGCGGGCCTTTCAGGAGGGCGGAAGCCGAGACCCGCTCCTTCTTCTGCGCGCTCAGCATGCGTGCGAAGACGGCGTCCGCGATCGTCATCACGGGGATCCCGAGATCCAGAGCAACCTGGCTCGTCCACTTCCCGGTCCCCTTCTGCTCCGCGGTATCGAGTATCACATCCACAATCGGCTTCCCGGTCTCCGGGTCCTTCCTGCGGAGTATTTCGGCGGTGATCTGTATCAGGTAGCTGTTCAGCTCTCCCCGGTCCCACTCGGCAAACACGCCGGCCATCTCTTCAGGAGCCATCCCCAGGAGGCGGCGCATCAGAAAATATGCCTCGCAGATGATCTGCATGTCGCCGTATTCGATTCCGTTGTGGACCATCTTGACGAAATGCCCGGCGCCGCCGCTCCCTATCCAGTCGCAGCACGGGACGCCGTCTTCCGTCTTCGCGGCGATCGCCTGAAGGGAGGGCTTCACCAGGGGCCACGCCGCGGGATTTCCCCCCGGCATAATCGAGGGCCCACGGAGCGCCCCCTCTTCCCCCCCGCTGACGCCGGTTCCCACAAACAGTATTCCCGTTCCTTCGAGAGATTTGAGCCGCCGTTCGGTATCGGCGAAATAGGTGTTCCCGCCGTCGATGAGAACGTCCCCGGCGGCAAGCCCGGGCTTCAGGTCGTTGATGACCGCATCGACGGCCTTGCCGGCGGGGACCATGACGAGGACCTTTCTGGGAGACTCGAGCGCCGAGAGGAACTCCGCCGCAGAACGGGCCGGGAATCCTCTCTTCCCCGCCATGACGCGGGCAAAGTCATCGACCTTCCCGAGGTCGGCATCGTAGCCGACGACGGAAAAGCCGTTCCGTTCGAGGTTGCGGGCGAGGTTCTGCCCCATCACGCCAAGCCCCACCACTCCGAAATGATACTTTTCCACAGTGTGCTCCTTCCGACGTGCTGCGTACCGGTCCCTGTTTGATTTCAACGGCTCAATGTATGGAGGTTGGAGCGAATGAGCAAGAAAAAGGAATATGATGAGATCCGTGAAGAAGGACTACAAGCATTCCTCGTCCGGGATACCGGCCGGCATCAGAGATTCCGTATGCCGCGCAGAGCGTTCTCGGCTGCGCGCTCCCCTTCCGCGATGAACCTGCGGATCGATTGAAACTCCGCCCACCCGAGTGATCCCACGTTCGGGCGCAGGACCACCGCGGCATCCCTCAGGTTGTACTCGGTGAGACGGAGACGGGCAATCGCTCCCGCGCGAAGGACCACGTCGACGGCGTTCGTCATGCGTGTCCCGCGGACGGAGCGAGTCACCGTCACCGCAACGGCCGGAAAATCCGAAATCTCGAGCGCCGCATCGACAGGGACCATGCTTGTCGGCCCTCCATCGACCAGCCACCTTCCGTTGAGCCGTACGGGCGAAATCACTCCGGGTATCGCCGAACTCGCCGCGACGGCGTTCAGCATCAATCCGGTTCTGCACACGACTTCGTTCCCTGTGAGGAGATCGCAGGCAACAGCGGCGAACGGGATGACGCATTTGCGGAACTGCAGGTCGTCGAGCAGGTGCGAGAGGAAGTCGATAAGGACGGGCGCCTCAACGATCCCGGGCGACCAGACGGATTTCAGGAGCCCGTATCCGCGCTTCACGCGGCCGTAGAGCGCGGAGACGGTCCGGAGAGTGTCCGGCGCCCCTTCGTTCGAAAACGCGTCGAGCACGATTCGCCGGAAGGGCTTGCTCCGGATCAGCCGGGTCATCCTTTCCTCCACAACACCGGCATTCGGTATCTGCGCATACATTCCCCCCACGATCGCCCCCATGCTCGTTCCCACGATGAGCGCGGGGCGCAGACCTTCCCGTTCGAGAACTTTGAGGACGCCGATATGCGCGAGCCCCCTCGCCCCCCCGCCGCCGAGGACGAGTGAAAACCGGGGGGAAGGAGTGCGGCGGGTTCCTGCTGGCTGGACTGACGTTCGTGAGCGACTCAAATGGCGGGTTATTCTCCTTTGAGGAGGGCGATGATGCCCGGGGAAATCAGCTCTGCATCAAGTTCATAGCGGGGATCGATCCCTTTCACCTTGCCGAACGCCGCCACAGCTTCCTTTTTCAGATTCCCGTTTTCCGCACCGGCAAGAAGATATTCCGCGGCATAGGAACAGGCAAGAAAAGCGTACACATGAGGATTGTCGCTCCCGTTCTTCGACGTGGCGCTGAGGTTTTCGATCGCTTCGGTGTACTCGCCCCGGAAGAACGCGGAGATCCCCGTGTGCGTCTTCTCCTCGAATGCGGCGATCGTTCCCAGGTACGCCTCCAGTTCCGGATACCGGGGAGCGACCGCGCGAACGTGCTGGAATGCCGACTTTGCCTGGCCGATTCTTCCCGAGTTCAGGAGCGCCACCGCTTCGCGGAACAGCGAAGAGCCGGTCGTGTCGGCAGAGGGCGCGGAGGATTCCCTGACGGATTCATGAGGCGCCGGGGGATTCTCTTTTGGACGTGCCGTGGACGCGATCGATTTGCCGACGTTCTCATTCGATTTCCCTGCAGGGAGGACATCGGGCTTCTTCCGGTCCGATTGAGCGTTTTCCCCCGAATTTCCGGAAGGCTTCTGCTGCACGACCGGCGGCGGTTTCTCCTGCGCGATCTGGGGGGATTTCTGCTGTGCGGTCTGAGGCGCAGGCTTCTGGAGGAGTCCAAGGTACTCGCTCAGAAGCGCCGGAGCCCCGGTGTCCCACTTCGGGTCTTCTATCTCTCCTTCCGATTTCGCCTTCTCAAGGTCAGCCCGCGCTTTCACCAGGTCTTTCAGATTATAGTACGCGACCCCTCTGTAGAGATACGGGAAATAGTCGATGAAGGTTAACCCGTACGTTCGCTTGTTCGCCTTCGAATCCGATTCATTATTGATCGCGGCGTTCAGGTGCGCCAGTGCCTGCTGCCACTCCCCCTGTTGTACCGCTTTCACCCCATTCTGGTAGCTCACGTACCATTGAGCGAGACCGAGCCCCGCAGGAAAGAGGAGAATGAGTATCAGGAGCAGAAGCTTGTTCACTTTTTCCGTACGCCCTGGAATATGTCGAGCACATCCTTCGAAAACAGAGTCTTGTCGAGGGTGTATGACGGATCGATCTCGAGCGCGCGCCGGAATTCCGCCTGTGCGCTCCGGAGCGATTCCTTCTCCTTCTTCCCTGCCGCACGGTGACGGAGGCAATATGCCACGCCGAGATACGCGTGGAGGCCGGCGTCCTGTTCCATCCCTGCGGCTGCAATCTTCAGAAGCCGGATCGCCTGTTCGTGCCGTCCTTTCAGAAGCTCGAGGACCCCGTTGGAGAACTCCCGCGGCGGAGGGGGCTCCTGAGCGCCTGTTTCCGACTGCTTCCCGATCCTCGCGATGTAACTGCGCGCGACGGAATTGTACGGGTCAATCACGAGGACGGAGCGGAAGACGGTTTCCGCCTTCGCATACTCTTCCTGGTTGAAGAGACGGACCGCCTCCGCAATCCTGTTGCTCAGGCCCGCCTTGAGCTCTTCGGAGACCCCCCTTTTCCCCCCCGCGCTTTTCCTGCGCGCCTCCTCCAGGTCCGACCTGAGAGTGGAGGATTCCGGTTCGAGGCCGGTCACCTCGCCCAGCCGCTCGGCGGTTTCAAAATAGTTCACCGCGAGCTGCCACATCCCCTGGTTGTAGTACGCCACGCCGAGATAGTAGTACGGGATGTACGTAATGAACCACATGCCGTAGGTCCGCGCGTACCTGCGCGGTATTCCGTTCGCGCCGAGCGCGGCCTTCAGGTTTTCGGTGGCGTTCAGCCAGTCCCCGGACTCGATATAGGCAAGCCCGGTCTCATAACTCACGTACCAGGGGAGCCCTCCCGGGGAAACAGGCGCCCCTATTTCGGGGGCCTCGGGATTCATAACCGCGGCGGGCGGCGCCACGGCCGCCGCCGGTTCTCCCGCGAGTCCGGCGCGGTGAGACCTGAGGATCGCGAGCTCGTCAGGCGCCTGCTGTATCTCCCCGTATTTCAGACAGATGTCGTAGTTCTCGACAGCCTTTTGATTTTCGTGCAGGTGATAATACGCCTCGCCAAGGTGGAAATACGGAAGATAATTCACGAACCGGAGCCCGTATGTCTTAGCCTTGAGTTTCGGCGACTGCTTCGCCGCCAGGGCTTCTCCGAGAAGCTGGATCGACCCCTTCCAGTCCCCCTGCTCTTGTGCGGAGAGCGCCCGCTCATAGGAGACGTACCAAGGGGTTTGCGCGGACGCACCCTGCACACAGAATCCGGCGGCGAGAACCGCGGCCAGGATCAGGGATTTCGGAAGTCCCAGATCCATGGGTCAGAACCGTATGACAAGCGAGCCGACAACCGTGTTGCTGATTGAAGACAAATCAGCCGCCAGGTCGAACTGAACGTTGTTCGAGAGTATGCACCCCGCACCAAACGTCCCGTGGGCATATGACTCGCCGCTCTGGAAAAGCCCCTGCTCGATCTTCCTGTTAAAATCGGTCCCGGGATTTCCGACGAACCGGATCCTGTTGTCGGGCTCCACGTAGCCGCCCCCCCTGACGACGATGCCGGTTGTGTTGATAAAGAAAACGTATTCCGCCCCCCCGTGATATTCCATACCGTCGTCGACGGCGAAATCCGCCGGCGCTACCGAACCCGGGGTAAGTGTCACAACGAAATTCTTCGTCAGGCTCGAGTAATTGACGCGCATGACGTCGACGGCAAACGTCAGGACGTCGGTCGGGCGGTACGAGACGCCGATGCCGTACGACGAGGGGATGTTAAAATTGATCTGGCTCTTTTTCGAGGAGTCAGCGGGGAAATCCGTGAACGTATAGGTCTGATTGAGTTTGAACGACGGCCTCCTCTTGTACGTCAGACCGATCGAAAACTTCTCCGAGGGCTTGTACAGCACGCCGACGTTCAGGAAGAAATCCGATTCGTGATCGTCGATCGTCGCGACGTTCGCCAGCGTTCCGTCATTAAACGCCGCGATAAAGTACCGGGAGATCGACGTCTGCATGTTCATAAGCGACAGGCCGCCCGAGATACCCAGGGAGAACGACTCCCTGAACCTGTAAGCCACGGTCCCGCCGTAGTCGTCGACGTGAAGCCGCGTGTTCGATTTCGCCGGGAAGAAGAAGCTCCCGTCGGTGAACCCCGGCGCAAACGATCCTTGGGTGTAAAAGTCGCTTTCAAAATTCATGAGCTCGTGCCGGAAGAGGGCGAACGTGAACCGGCGCGCCGGGAAGACGACGCTCACAAAGGACGGGCTCACCACCGCGCTCTTGAAATCCCGGCTGACAAGCGAGAAATTCGCCGCGGTCCCGGTGGAAGAGAAGTTTCCGACGTGGGTGACGAACTGGATCGCTTTTCCCTCAATGGAGAGCTCCGGCTTGAGAAGCGTCGTGAGCCCCGCGGGATTGGCTTCGGAAGCCGTCGCATCGTCTGCGATCGACATGAATGCACCCCCGATGCCGATCGCGCGCGCGCCGGGGTTGTTGAAGTTAAACCTGAACTGGGCAAAATTCTCCGTGTTTGTCTGTGCAACGCCGGAGGCGGCGATGCACCCGAGCGCAATCAGGAGGGCGATTGCGCCGGCAGCAGGCATACAGAGTGTCGTTCGCATCGTGTGCTCTCCCGGTTAGTGAACTGACCAGCGCGGTCCGCGCGAGTAGAAGAATGTGCTGTCCGTTTTCAGGGCAATGCCCGCGATCACGCGGACGTACGGGGTGTCAGCGGCAGTCACGGTAAACGACACCGAGTCGGACACCGCACCCGAGGACGCCGTGAGGCCCGGCGGAGGATTGGGGCCGAAGCCGACGACGTTGAGCAGGTTGTCGCTGGAGTCAAACGTGGCGAGATCTGCATAGATGGCATACTGGCTTCTCGCCGCGTCGATGGCGGGATCGAGCGTGTAGTCCACGGAAAACCGGACGACATACGCCTGGCCTGCATGCAGCACTGACGCCGGGGAAGGAGTTGCGAACTTCGAGACTGCAACGCCGGTGAAAAGGTACGGAGGAGGCGGGGTCGTCGGAATGTCGTCCTTCGAGCAGCTCAGTCCTGCAAGGGCGGCGAGGGCGGCACCGATTGCGAAGAGAAGCGGCAATGGTCCGGGTCGGGCGATGTGCATCAGAGGCCTCCTCTGTTGTATTGTTTGTGTGCGTTGCCTGCGGAATCCGTCACTGATACTTCGACATCACAGCTTCGTCGTCAAACCCGCCGAACTTCTTCGTCACCCGCTGGACTTGATTCCCCCGGACCGTCACGGTGTCGATAAGCGGCCTCGCGAACATCGGGTTCGTGACGTGGATGTAGTACGACCCTTCGGGAAGCGTCAGCCGGCAGGGGGTCCACATCTTTCCGGAGAGCGGGATCTCCCGCCCGGTCTCGCTGACGATTTTCGCAACCTCCCCCCAGGGGATGACATTGAGCGCGACATATCCCTGCGCGGCGGAGGGAACGTACACCAGTGTCCTGTAGAGGACTGCTCCGAGGATCACAAGCGCGAGCCCCCCCGCGACAATATACCGGGTCCTCCCCCGGCGGGGGACCACGGTGTCCGACCGCACGTGCGCGGGCCTTCCGGACGGCGGTTTCGCTATCTCCGGTTTCGGCGGAGGGGGCTGGGGGAATTCCTCGCGAGCGAGCACAGTCGGCGGCGCCACCGGGGCCACTTTTGACGCCTCAGGCACTGGGGGACCGGACAGCAGGGGAGTCGTATCGCCCGGCTTCATGGTCGCAGCGTACCTGATGTCACCGGTCTTCGCAAACGCGATGGCATCCGCGACCTCGCGGCTCAGCCGGACCGCCTCTGGGTGCTCCGGTTCCACTTTCAGAACATCCTGAAGGAGGCTGAAGGCTCTGTCCATCTGCTTCGATTCGATCTGCCGGCGGGCGTTGCTCAGCCGCTCCTCGATGAAGACTCTCTTTGCTTCCCGTTCCTCCGCCGCCGTGATTTCATTTCTCAGCCGCGCGATTTCCGTGCTGGCGGGGTCCAGGCGGGCGGCCTGCTCGACAAGATCCCTGGCCTTCCGGAACTTGTTCCCCCGGAGGAGCGCCCTGCTTTCGCCGATGAGCTTTCCGAGCCTCATCCTGAACTGTTCCATCTTCTTCCGCTCTTCCACACGGAGATCGGCGACGATGTTCTCGAGCGTGTCGGCGGCTTCCGCCAGGTCCTGGTACCGGTTGTCCGGGTCCTTGGCCAGAAGTTTCCCCACGACCTCGCGAAGACCGTTCCGGTGATCGATCCTGGCGTCGTCGATCCGCTCCGGCTCGTCGTAGACGATCTTGAACATCACCGCGGTCGGCACGTCGCCGGTGAAGGGTTTTTTCCCTGTGAGGAGCTCGTAGAAGAGAACGCCGAACGAGAAAATGTCAGAGCGCTTATCGACGTGGCGTCCCTGAATCTGTTCGGGGGACATGTAGTACGGGGTCCCGATCACAGCGCCGGTTGTCGTCATCGTGCTCGTGAGCGACCTGGCGATCCCGAAATCCATGATCTTGACTTTCCCGCTCCCAACGATCCGTATGTTCTGGGGCTTGATGTCCCGGTGGACGATCTCGTTGGCATGGGAGTACGACAGCCCGCGGCAGATCTGGATGGCGTAGTCCAGCTTCTGGAGAAACGGAATGGGCTCATTCCGTTCGATAAGCGCCGCGAGGTCGCTCCCGGTCAGGTACTCCATGACAATATAGGGACGCCCCTCGTCCTCGCCGACGTCATAGACGACGGTGATGTTCTCGTGCGAGAGCTTCCCGGCGGTCCTTGCCTCGCGGAAGAACCTGGACCGTATCTCGGGGACCGCCAGCATCAGGTCGGACATGACCTTGATCGCCACGTCGCGTTCCATCAACGAATCGTGCGCCTTGTACACGACCCCCATGCCCCCGCGGCCGAGTTCTTCGACGATATCGTATTTTCCGATTTTGCTCACAGACGCACGTTCCCTTTCAGCGGCAGGAGAGCGGTCGCCCGGGAGTCATCCGGGCTGATCATAAGGTGTGAAGTGGTACCGATGGAAGGATCTCACCAACTAAGTGCACCCAGTGCTGTATATTACAAGAAGAACGGCACGTTGTCAAGGAAAGAGGAGTTAACTCCAAACTCTCCTTGCATAATAAGGGGACAAACGATAAATTATCTGCATGGCCGACCCGCCTGCCGGGAGAGATTTGAGGCCCCTCATTCAACCATCCAGGAGAAACCATGAAGCGCGCCATACTGCTTTGTGTGATTTTTGCCGCTTTCACGGCGTCCGCGGGAGCCCAGGGAGTGGGATTCGGCGTTCAGGGTGATTTCGTCAATTTTAATCTGGGAGTCGCACAGACCAGCGTCCAGATCCCAGGAACGACTGCATCCATTGATTACAATTCGCTGTTCAAGCAAGTCTACGGACTCGGATACGGGGGCGGGATACATTTCGACGTAAATCTCGGACTTATCGCATTCAGGATCTCGGGTGATTATATCATGCTTTCCCCGGATAAATCGAAGTACCAGACGCTTCTCGGTTCTCAGTTTACCGTCGACGGGGGGCGCATCGACATTTACTCAGGCAACGTCAACCTGAAGTTCAATATCCTTCCTCTCCCCGTGATACACGTCTACCTGACCGGCGGCGGCGGGATTGTCGAGCTCAAAATGAATGACGCCACGCTGTCGTATAACGGGGTCAAACTCCCTTTTACCATCAAAGCGTTTGACACGCAGACGCAGCCGACGCTCAATGCCGGGGCAGGAGTCGATCTCAAGTTCGGACCGATTGCACTCTTCGCGGAATTGAAGATAAACTTCATTATGACGACAGGGAAGACCAGTTCAGAAGTGCCGCTTGCTACCGTCGGCGTGACTTTCTAGAGATGGGCATCTCACGCCGCAGGCCGGCGTGATCCGGAACGCGATTCCGCCCGAGTGCGGCGGGATCCATGTAACCGATTTGTTCTTTCCAGGATACCACACACGCGCCCATGAACAATGTGCGGCATGCGGCAACGGTCATCACGGCCCTCGTCCTCTTCGCGGCGGGATGCGATACGGGGCTGTCACCCCCCGATGAACCATCGGGGTTCAGCGGTGTAATTCGATTCAAGCACTGGCCTTCGGCCGACAGCGTCTGGGAACTCCGCATCGTCGCGTTCCCATCGTACCCGAACGACAGCGCCAATATATTGCTCGACGTCGCCCAGCGCCTTGTCAGCGTGTATCCCCAGATCGGCCAGCCCAATCTCCTGAGTGACACCACACAGCACGTCCTGTTTGCCGATTCCATCCACTACTCATTCACCAGTTCGGGGACCACGCTTGATGTGGGCGTCTACAATTATGTCGCATTCGCCTGGAGGCCTACATCGAATCTTTTCGATTGGAGGCCGGCCGGCGTGTATACGACGGGTCCCGGAAAGTTCGACCCGGCGCCCGTGAGGGTGTTGCTGCACAAGATCACCACGGGGATCGACATACAGGTTGATTTCAGCAATCCACCACCCAAGCCCTGGCTATGAGACTCCGGTCCATCGTTCTCACGCTGGCCGTCTCCGGCCAGTGCGCTTTTGCCTCCGGGGGTTCGATCGCCGGACGCGTCACGGGCAAAGGAGACTCCGAACCGCTCGTGGGAGTGACCGTTCTGCTCCAGGGGACCGTGCGGGGCACCACAACGAACACAAAAGGGGAATACCGGATCCTCACGGTCTCCCCGGGGAAGTGCACACTCCTTTTTTCGATGGTCGGTTATCGCCGGGAGACCCGGGCTGACGTCACCGTGGAAGAGGGGAAGGAGACGGCGCTAAACGTTGCAATGACGCAGACGCCCATTCAGACGGAGCAGATCGTCGTGACGGCAAGCCAGCACCAACAGTCGCTCCAGGAAGTCCCGGTGAGCATCTCGGTCCTGGAAGCCTCAGAACTCCAGATGCGAAACGCACAGACGATCGTCGACGCGCTGCGTTACGTTCCCGGCGTCAACATCACCGGGGGTCAGGTGAACATACGGGGTTCCAGCGGGTTCAGCTATGGTGCGGGGAGCCGGGTCCTTCTCCTGCTGGACGGGGTCCCGTTCATAGCCGGGGACACCGGGGAACTGGTGTTCGAATCGATCCCGGTGGGGCAGATCGAACGGATCGAAGTCGTCAAGGGGGCGAGCTCGGCGCTCTACGGATCCAACGCTCTGGGCGGGGTCATCAATATCATCACAAAAGATATCCCCGAAACTCCCGAAACGGACGTCAAGACGTATGCCGGACTCTACAACAAGCCGTCATACGGCTCCTGGGACTGGTCCGACAAGAACAGGTACTACAACGGCGAGTCCATCAGCCACGCCTACAAATCGGGGGATCTGGGAGTGACACTGGCTTTCTCCCGCCAATTCGACGACGGGTACCGGGAGAACGACTATCACCGCAGGTACAACGTCTACGTCAAGACGAAAGAGGATTTCGCCGGTTCCAGTTCGCTCACGATGAACTTCGGACTCCTGTACCAGTACGGCGGCCAGTACCTGTACTGGAGAAATCTCGATCAGGCGCTTATCCCCCCCGTACTCCAGCAGAACGACGACGTCAGGTCGATCCGCTACTATATCAACGCGCTCTATAACGGCGTCCTCTCCGACAAGGCTCTGTTCACGGCGAAGGTACTCTGGTATCACAACGACTGGGGCTACGAGACCATACACGCGATCGGCATGACGAAGTCTCTCTCCGACGAGATACAGGTGGAAGGGACGACAACACTCGTACTTGACCGGATGAATACGTTGACGGCGGGGTTGGACGGCACTTTCGACATGGTCGTTGCGGACCTCTTCGGAGAGCACAGCGGGGGAGGTTTTGCCGCCTACGCGCAGGATGAGTACAAAATCACGGACGATCTCGCGCTCACCGCAGGGGTACGGTTCGATTTCCAGTCCGTCGGCCTCACAACACCGGGCGGCCAGGTCAACCCCAAGGCGGCGCTCTCGTACACCCCGGTGACAGGGACCACGCTCCGCACATCGTTCGGAAGGGGTTTCCGGGTTCCCGCGGTGGCGGAGGCTTTCTTATCGGCCGAGGTGAGCAACCTGCAGGCGCTCCCGAACAAGAACCTGCAACCGGAGCGGAGCTACTCCTATGAGCTGGGCGTTTCCCAGGTGATCGGAGGGCTCGGCACGGTCGACATCGCCGCATTCAGATCGGATTACGACAACCTGATCGAGGTCGGCCTCATCCAGGGCTCCGGGAACATCCCGTTTGTACAGTGGCGCAATGTGACAAAGGCCAGAGTCCAGGGATTTGAGGCATCGTTCAAATTCGGCCTTTTTGACGGAGGCCTTGGGTGCAACGTCGGATACACATACGTCTACCCGGAGGACATGATAACGCACCAGGTGCTGAAATACCGGCCCCGGCACGTCTTCTCCACAAACCTGACGGGGCGGATAGGCATTTTCACGGTCGGAGGGGATTTCCGGTTCGTCAGCCGCGTCGAGAACATCGACAGCATCTTTGTCAACCTCGGCATCATACCGGACGGTGATCAGCGTCAGAACATATTCGTGACAGACGTCAGGGCAGGGGCCGACCTTTCATTTACCGGGATCCCCCTCACGGCGACACTTAACGTCAACAACCTGTTCCAGTACAACTACGTTGAGCTTATAGGGAACTTGATGCCACCCCGGACATATGTCATGGTCCTGGAAGCGAAGTTCTGAAATCGGTAACAATGATACACACATTCACGGAGGATACATGAAACGACTGATTGCAGGCATCGCGATCATGTGTGTGGCTGCCGCAATCTTTGCGCCGGCCTTCGCACAGGATACGATCAAGACCACCGATGTGAGCGCACAGTTCGCGGTCGGGAATTTCACGACGAACCGATTCGATTCAACGGTGACATCGATCAACATCGGACGCAGGGGATCCAGCTCCTGGAACTTCAGCGGGCTCAAGAATAACAACGCCATCACCCTGACGAGTATTGCAGTCGCCGGTTCGCCGTTTATCTCCAGCTTCCCGGGGGCGACGCATGTTTTGATGGGGAACCTCTCGGTGTATTTCCCTTCCCTGTCGAGCACGCCAATACCCGCAACCGGGTATATCTATTTCCAACTTTCCGGCGATCTCCAAGATCTCGGCGAGGGAGCCAATGGCACCGGATCGTGGTCGGTGGCATCTGCGGTCATAACGAACAAGCCGGCGGATCTTTTCTATAAACTCCCGTCAACGCTGGGAACAACATGGACCTCCACATACCTGGACACGACGGTGGCAATCCTCGGGGGCATCCAGATTCCCGTAGCGGGGGTGAGACACCATGCCTCCTATGTCGTGGACGCATTCGGCCCCCTCACAATCCCGGGGGGAACGGTCCACCAGGTCCTCCGGATAAAGAAGACGGACAGCACAAGCTATAAGAGCCTCACCTACATTTTCCTCGCAAAAGACGGGACGCTCATACAGATAAGTGCGGCGGACCCGAATTCGCCCGACAGTGGAATGATCAGCGTCCAACCCGGCGTTTCATGGGCGGCTCCCGTCAACACATCCGCCCCCATCCTGGCGTCCGTGCCGGGAAAATTCTCTCTGGAGCAGAATTATCCCAATCCGTTCAATCCGTCCACGACGATCACCTACGCGGTCCCCGTAAAGAGCAGCGTGCGCCTTGCGGTGTATAACGTCCTCGGCGAACGCGTTGCGGAGCTTGTCAACGGTGATGTGGAGGCGGGTTCGCACGTCGTCGAGTGGCATCCGGCGACGTCATCGGGGGTCTACTTCTGCAGGATCGAAGCCGTGGCGCTCGACAAGACGGGGGCCACGTTCAGCAAAGTCCAGAAGATGACGTATATCCGTTAGTCAGGCAGAGCTCAAATTCTCCGCCCCAGGGCCCCCGCGCTAGCGCGGGGCGCCCCCGGAGCGGGGGAGAACGAGATTCACAATATACGCGTACACGCCGAATGCACGGACCGCCTCCCCCTGGGCATGGACCGTCCCCACCTCCCCCACGCGGTACCCGTCTTCTCCCCCTTTCCCGTTCCAGCCGTTTCTGATGCCATGGTCTGATTCGCGATGCAGGAGGACGGAAGCCTTTCCGTGGGCATTCGTCCAGACATAGTCGAGCGATTTTTCCACCTTGCCGGGTATATCCTGCAGCTCTCCCGGTGCAATCTGGTAGGCATCAAGGAGAAAATGTGTAAACGCTCCGCTCCCGTCCATCCTGATCTGATAATAATCCACCGGGTCAACCCACCCGTTTGAGGGGTTCATGACCCTTTTTGCGGTGGCGGCAGCGATTGTCCTGTATTTTCCGTCTCCCGTCGCACTGTAGAGCGCCGACGCGATGGAGCAGTACCCAGCGCCCATCCAGGGAAGAGGATCGCCGAACGCGGCAAGTCCCGCTTTGCCGACCCACCTGCCGTTTCCCCTGTAGTACGTCTTTTCAACCCCCGGGGCGGAATCGTCGCCGTTCCACACGAGGAGCGCATCATCGAGGTACTTCTGATCGTGAGTCACCTCGTGCAGCCAGCAGGCGACTGTCGCCATCTGGTTCATGTTGCTGTTTGTGAACACCTGTTCCCTGGCCGTCCCCGGGGGGAAGTTATACCAGCTCCAGAATCCCTCGCTGCGGGAGAGCGCGCCGGATTCGCGGGCCTCGGCGTACCGGCGCACGGCATCCGCCGCCCACTCGACGTGCGTCTTTCCCGTGAACCGCCACCAGTACATCTCGGCAAGGCAGACCCACGCCTGATCGTCGATCCATGTCTGCCTGCACATTTCGGTCAGCGGGTGACCTACGGTGTAAAACCGGAGAAGAGCCGAGTCGCCCGTCACGGCAAAAAGGTGCGCGTCGCCGATCGCTCCGTATGCCCCCTCCCAGCACGGCGTATAAACCCGGTGGAAGAGCACATCGAGCGCGTACGCGCGAGCGACCCATTTCTCCGAAGGGACATACGCCGGGGGCACCGGGGGACTCAGCGCAGCAGGGTGGTGCGTCGAAACGGGGGAGGGTATCCTTATTGCGACGACAACAAGGACCGCGGCAAGCACGACGGACACGACGACGATCCCTCCCTTCACGAACGGGACAGGATGCCGGGACGGGCGGGGATCGGGCTGCTTTCTCCGGCGTTTTGTCATCGCACCTTCCCTTCACTCGCGCCGTGGGAGTCTCCGCAGGGCAGGTGTGTCCGGAGTTTCGTATATTGCTCCGCTGAAACACTTCCAACCGGAGATAACTTCATGCAGATCGGCATCGTCGGACTCCCTTTCTCGGGCAAATCCACGCTCTTCCAGACAATCACAAAAACGCACATCGACCCTTCCCTCCTCGCGCGCCCGGATGCGCACCACGCGGTCGTCAAAGTCCCTGATGCCCGTCTCGACAGGTGCAGCGCGATCTTCTCCCCGAAGCGCACGGTGCATGCGACGATCGAATTCGTCGATGTCGCCGGGCTGAAGAAGGGAGAGTCGGGATCCACGCAGTTCACGACGAACTTCCTCTCCAACGTGAAGACCAACGACGCGCTCGTCCAGGTCGTGCGGGTGTTCGCGGATGATGCCGTCCCCCATCCCGACGGGACGATTGATCCCGTGAGGGATATCGCTTCGTTCGAGACGGAGTTCATCCTCTCCGATCTCGCCGTCGTCGAAGCCCGGATCGAGAGGATAAAGAAGCAGGCGCACAGGGCCGGCGACGAGCAGGGGAAAAAGGAGATGCCGTTCATGGAACGCTGCCACGGGATCCTCGACGCCGGCAGGCCGCTCCGCGAGACCACGTTCAGCAGGGAGGAGCTGCAGATTCTGAAGGGGTACCAGCTCCTCTCCGCGCGGCCGATGCTCATTGCGCTGAACCTCGACGAATCGCAGCGGGAAGCATCCGCAGAGCTTGTCCGGCGCGCCGGCGAGGGGAAGGCGGGAACGAACACGCGGGTGCTCTCGTTCTTCGGCAAGATCGAAATGGAACTCTCCGAGCTCGGCGAGGCAGACGCGCGGGCGTTCATGGAGGAATACGGAATCCGGGAATCGGCGCTCGACACGCTGATCCGCGAGGCATACGCCCTTCTCGGGCTGGAGTCTTTTTTCACCGTCGGAGAGGACGAATGCAGGGCATGGACCGTCCGGCGCGGCGCGACCGCCCAGGAAGCGGCGGGGGTGATCCATACCGACTTCATCACCTCGTTCATTCGCGCGGAAGTTGTCGGATATGACGATTTCATCGCCCAGGAAGGATCGTTCACCAGGGTGAAAGAGTCCGGCAGGTGGCGCCTGGAAGGAAAAGAATACATCGTGCGGGACGGCGATATCCTGACGATCCGGCACAGCTGACGCGTTACAGCCTGCCGGAAATCTCCCCGACAAGTTTTTCCACTGCGTCCCGGAGCGCCTGCGCGTTCGGCGTATTCCCGCCGCCGTCCTGGTCCGAGTTCAGGCTCCCCCACTCCGTCGACACATCGGCACCGACAGAGTTGTCGGTCCTGCTCCCGGTCTCCCTGAAGCTCTGGATGAGTTCCCCCTTCGACACCGAGATCAGGTCTCCCTGTATCGTCACCGTCGCGCTCACCGTGCGGAGCGAGGAGCCGAGAGACTGCCCGAGCACGCTTATCCCCCCCACCCCGTTCGAGCTGCTCGTCGCCTCGGCTTCGAGTATCGTGCCGATCACGACATAGTCAACTCCGTTTTTCTTCCCCAGTGCGACCGCCTTCTCGACGTCGATTGACGCCGATTCATCCGGACCCGGAGTATACTGGATGAATTTGGGGAGGAATTTCTTGTTCTGAAGGAATTCCGATCGTATGAATTTCGCGACCTGCTCGCCGAACGCGGGACCGACTCCCGCGGCATCCTCGAACGGAAGGACGCCGATCTTCTGCGCCGGCGCAGTCCCCGCCGTCAGGGAAAGAACCAGGGCCAGCATGAGTGCTTTCATTGACGATCCTCCGGATCTGTGCGCCGTCCCTTCTGCAGGCGCGCGTCGAACGACGCGCCCCCTGCCCCCGTGATGAGAAGAAAGAGGCTCCCCATGAGCATGGCGAAATCGACGCGGGCCTCGTGCGCGAATACCCAGAACCCCCTCGAGAGCAGCAGAGGGATCTTTGTCGTTCCGATCGCGACAAGGATGTTGATGAGCATGACAAGGGACGCGATGCGCGTCAGGAGCCCGGCCAGGATGAGGGCCCCGCAGAAGATTTCACACGCCCCGACAAACGTGGCAGAGAATCCCGGGGCGGGAATCCCGATCGTCATGAACCTTCCGACGCCCAGCTCCACCGGGAAGAGGAATTTCTGGATCCCCTCCGAGAGAAACACCCCCCCCACGATGCAGCGGACAAGTATGACCGCCCTGGGGGTTTCCGTGGATACAATTTTCCGCATCATCGCCACCCGAGAATCCTCCTTCCGTTGAAACCTCAGCGCCCGAGAATGTAGAGTGTCACGCTCCCCGGCTCAATCACAGGCCGCGCGCGGGGCTGGTCCGCCGTCGGCACGGGAGCCGGGCCGAACTTCGCCGTCACCGTATACAGAAGGTGGGTCTTCTCGTCCACGGTCATCGTCCTGGCCCTCCGCGGCGTAGCCGCATTCTCGAGGAACGCCGGCATTTTCCCCCCGGCGACGGTAAGCGTCCCGTCACTGTTGGAGCTGAAGGCGAGTCCCGTTCCGTGATCGAATGCGGTGGCGTCCACGCCTTCACCGATCGGAATGGTCGTGACGACGCGCCCGGTCCGCGCATCAAGCACGACCATAAGTTTGTTGGAACACCCGGAATAGAGGAGATGGTGCTCCCTGTCGATCGCAAGTCCGCTCGGTTCTTCCCCCGGGGCAACGGACCATGTGTGCACGACCCTGAGGGATTTCGGGTCGAATTCGACAATCTGGCTCTTGTCTTCGATGTTCACATACGCGCGTCCTTCGCCGTCAGCAACGGCGAACTCCGGTTTTCCCCCCAGGGGGACCATGCCGGCGATCGTCCCCGTTGCAGTCTCGATCGCGGTGGCGTTCCCGCTCCCGCCGTTGAACGTGAAGACCCTTTTCGTGTACGGCTCGAACAGGATCGCATCGGGATTGCGCGCTCCGATCCTGATAACCGCCAGCGTCGCGAGCGTGTTCAGGTCGAAGACGGTCACGGAGGAATCATGGCCGTTGCTTAT